>CAZSRB010000074.1:0-9117 GCA_964609065.1 uncultured Acidibacter sp.
GGTACCAATTCCATAATGCGTCGGACCATGGGCGTCCAGCCTTGAAACTCCTGCAGTAACTCATCGACGGTTGAGCGGATGGACCAGCCCTCCTCCGTCCACGCCTTACGTTCTGCAAAGGCCACAAAATTAAGAAGCTTGCCACCACGTACCGGGTAACGATTGACCAAATGCCCCGGACCAATGAATACCCCCGAGGGCGGCTCCAAAATCTCTGGCGGAATACGCTCCATCGGCACGAGCCCACGCCATGCGATGTAGCCAGTATATTCAACGGGCAACAAGCCAAAGATTTTCTGACGAATGACCGAGCGTGAACCGTCTGCGCCGATGATGGCCTCGCAACGAGCCGCTGTACCATCCGCAAATTGCAGATCCACACCCGCCGCATCTTGAGTCAAGCTGACACAGGTTTTATTTAATTGAATTGCGTCGGCATCATTCGCACGTACCGCAGCGGCCAATGCATCATGTAAATCTGCGCGATGGATGAGGTAGTAGCGCTCACCATACTGCTCAAGTAGCTTGCGACCACGATTGATCCAGCTGAGCGGCCGCGCGTCAGCCCAGTGACGAACGCATTGGTCTTCTGGATGGTAGGCCTTGTGCTCAAGCGTCTCGTGCAAACCAAGATGATTCAGCGCGTGAGCGGCTGTTGGACTCAGCGATAAACCCGCCCCAACCTCCGCGAGCTCGGGTGCTTGCTCGTAGACGGCCACCCGAAAACCAGCTCGTTGAAACGCCAGCGCCGCGGCGAGTCCACCGATACCGCCACCTACTATCCCAATCGTCGTTGTCTTGTTCACGGTGACTATTTCGCCTGAGTTTCGCGGACGTCTGAAGCAACCCGTCGTCGCCGTCCAGACTGCGGACACCAACGGCCGCTGAGCGGTAGAATAAGCCGTGCCTCCGAAGACCCTAACACCCTCATCCACGATGTCTACACGTCAACCCGCACCCGACCCTCGCGTCGGGTTTGTCAGTTTAGGATGCCCGAAAGCGCTGGTGGACTCCGAGCGTATCCTCACGCAGTTGCGTAGCGAGGGGTACCGCATCGCACCCGACTATGCCGGTGCAGATCTCGTTGTAGTTAACACGTGCGGCTTCATCGACTCCGCGATCGATGAATCGCTTGATGCAATCGGTGAAGCCATCAAAGAAAATGGCAAGGTCATTGTCACGGGGTGTCTGGGCGCTAATCCACAAAAAATTCTAGAACAGCATCCGCAAGTTCTTCGCGTGACCGGGCCGCATGCCTACGATGATGTGCTGGAAGCTGTGCATGAGTATTTACCTCCTCGGCATGATCCGTTTCTGGATCTGGTGCCCGAGCAGGGTGTGCGTCTGACACCCTCGCACTATGCTTATCTGAAGATTTCGGAAGGCTGCAATAATCGCTGCAGTTTTTGCATTATTCCAGACTTACGCGGCCGACTCGCAAGTCGACGGCTTGATGACGTATTACGCGAAGCCGAACGTTTGGCTCGCGCAGGAGTCAAAGAATTACTAGTCATCTCTCAGGATACGAGCGCCTATGGCTCGGATCTCAAATACCCCAAGATCCACTGGCAAGGAGAGACATTCGAGACCCGGTTTTTGGATCTCGCGCGGGCACTCGGGTCATTGGGGATATGGGTACGCATGCATTACGTCTACCCTTACCCTCATGTCGATGCCGTCCTACCTTTAATGGCAGAAGGGAAAATACTGCCTTATTTAGATATTCCCTTTCAGCATGCAAGCCCTTCAGTGCTCAAGCGGATGCGTCGCCCTGCGCATGCAGAAAACACCTTGCGACGCATCGAAGCGTGGCGCGCGATATGCCCGGATCTCACCTTACGAAGCACCTTCATCGTTGGCTTTCCGGGTGAAACAGATGCTGAGTTTGAGCAGCTACTGCAATGGCTGAAGAGCGCGCAAATCGATCGCGTGGGCGCGTTCATGTATTCCCCCGTGGAAGGCGCCAAAGCCAATGCACTGGCCGAACATATCCCAGAGTCTGTTCAGCAAGAACGCCTCGATGCTTTCATGCAAATCGCGCAGGACATCAGCGCCCAACGGCTCAATGAAAAGGTGGGGTCTATCCAGACCTTGTTGATCGATTCAGTGATGGAGGATCCTGATCATCCAGGCGAAACTCTGGCGATCGGACGAACACGTGGCGATGCCCCCGAAGTTGACGGAATTGTGGAAGTCCGAGGAAATCTTGACACTATTCGAAGTGGTAGCTTCGTCGAAGCCAGAATTGTCGCTGCGAATGATTACGACCTGGAAGCCGTCATCGAATAACCTTCTTCCCGTAGCGGCAGGCTACGTACCCGCTGCCTGCAGGCGTTGAAAATAGCGTTGCACACTGCGGGCGCGACGGGCGGCAAGGCAGGCTCGCCGAGTCCACTCGGAATAAAGTCACTCTCGATAAAGTGCACCTCGATCTCGGGTGCTGCAGGCATTCTCAACAACGGGTAGTTATCAAAGTTTTGCTCGCGAACACGGCCTGCTTCATGGGTAATTTTTTGCCCCATCATCGCGCTTAAGCCATCAATCACCGAGCCTTGAACCTGAGACTCAGCAGAACTTAAATTAACGATGGGGCCCGCATCGACGGCTACGACCACTCGATGTACCGTGACATTTTTGTTGGCATCCACACTGACTTCCGCGACTTCTGCAACGTGTGTGGCGTGACTAAAGTAAAAAGCTAAACCCAACGCTCGCCCCGGAGGTAACTCACGGCCCCAACCTGCTTTTTCCGTCGCCAAGCGGATCACGCCCGCAGCACGCCCGGTATGTAAGGCGTTACGATTATCGGGCTCTAGCCAACGGGATTCACCCAAAAGCCCCAGCAAAAAATCTCGGTGGTCTTTATTTGCGGCGACTGCTAGCTCATGTAAAAAACTCTGTAATGGAAAGGCTACGGCGCTCGAACCCGGTGCACGCCAAAAGCCACACGGCGAACGCCAAGGCAGCATGCTCCGTCGTAGCTGTGTGTGCGCTAAAAGCTGCACAAAATCCGTGTCATTCTTGAGATCGCCCC
The DNA here is from genome assembly GCA_964609065.1 of uncultured Acidibacter sp. Lineage (GTDB taxonomy): Bacteria > Pseudomonadota > Gammaproteobacteria > Steroidobacterales > Steroidobacteraceae > UBA964. Next base: position 3,035 of record CAZSRB010000074.1, read on the forward strand.
CCGTCACCGGGCGCTCGCCATCGGGCGAGAAAGTCACGAAATGATTTTGCCATCCCGTAATCTGACCCTCTGCATCTAGGCCCGCTCGTAGCGCATGAATGCCCCCAGCGCGGAGAAAATCATTGCTCATGTCATCTTCACGCGTCCATTGCAGCTTGACCGGACGCCCCACGCGACGGGCGATGGCAGCAGCCTCACCCACATAATCATTCATCAAACGGCGTCCGAAGCCACCACCCACTCGGGGTTGATGAACCGTGACTTTTTTCTCCTCAATACCTAGCACTTTGGCGGCAACAGTCATCGCACGCTGGGGGGTTTGAGTCGGCGCCCATAACTCAAGACGACCCCCATCTTCGTGATAGTGGGCCACGCAGCATTGGGGCTCTAGTTGTGCGTGCGACAAAAATGCGTAGCGATAAGTCGATGCTAGCTGCTGCACCGAACGTTTGATCATCGCTTCGGCCTCACCCCGCTCCCCGACAATACGCGCACGATCTGTCTCCGCCAATTTTTGTTCGGCAGCTACCAACGCGGCTTGCCAATCATCAGTCGCAGCATCGGTCGTATCCCACTCAATCTGCAAGCGTTTGCGCGCCTGCCAGGCTGACCAGGTATCTTTGGCGATGATCGCGACCCCTGAGCGTAACTCGGTGTCTTCTCCATTACCCGCCAAGACAAATACATCCAACACACCAGATAGCCCGCGGATCATATCGAGATTGACTTCAGCAACCCGACCCCCCGCTACCGGCGAGCGGACATACATGGCGTGCACCATATTGGGCAAGTACACGTCGCTAGCAAATAGTTTTGCACCCGTCACCACACTTAAATTATCGACACCCCCAACGCGGGCCCCGAGCAAACGGTGCTGCGATTTTGCCTTCAATGAAATGGCATCAGAGGCTGGAAGCGCCATTCTTTGAGCGACCGAGGCTAACTGGCGATAATGAATCCGACGGTTACTCGGAGTGTGAATGACATGACTATCACGCGCGACACATTCTTCGGCCGACACACCCCATCGTGACGCAGCGCCCGCAATCAACATTTCGCGCGCCACGGCACCGGCGCGTCGTAAGGGATCCCAAGCTCGCCAAATAGCCGTGGACCCTCCGGCTGCTTGGCGACCGAAGCGCTCCATGTTGATCTCTGACTGGCGGACTTCTACATCCTGCCAAGCCACTTCGAGCTCTTCGGCAATCAACATCGGTAGTGAGGTTTTGACGCCCTGACCAATCTCAGGCTGGGTGGCATAGAGCACGATGCCCGCCGCCGAGATCTGCAGCACTGCGCTTGGTGCAAAGACCGTATCTGTCGCGGGGGCATCATTACTGGACGACACCGCCTCGGCCGTGTTCGACAGCACTGCCGCCAACATCAAACCGCCGCCCGCCTGACCCGTCAGACGCAGAAACTGCCTGCGGTCTAGCTGCACCACTCGCGATTCACTCATGCTCAACCCTCACTCCTGCAATGTGATGGTGATACCAAAACGCGTATTCATATCTTTTTTATCTAAATCAGGCCCGAACGCTTCGATTCCATTAGGCGCGCGTTGCTGCAAATCAAGCGTCGTCTGCGAAGACAGCATCACCACGATATGAGTGTTGTCTTCAACAGCAAAGGGAAATTCATGCCACGTGCCGCGATGCAAAGTAATGCCCGTATCCCCCTCAAACCGAAAAGCGCGCAGCGCATCGAGATCCGGCAAATCACCCTCTGATGGGGGCGCAAAGATCGCCAAAAACGGCTGATTCCCCAACGGTAAAAAAGTCTGTGTGTGGCCCGGATGACGCTCGAGGTAACGTACCTCAAGTGGCCTACGATCAATTCTCGCCAAAGATAATTCGACAGGCGTATCGCTCTTAAACTCCACCTGTCGTCCTGTCGCAACCTTTCCTAAGTAGTAGTCGAGATTCATAGGGCGCACGGGGGCGCGCGATCCAATGAGCGCGCCAAACGGTGCGATCGCTTCGGCGCTCACAGGCTCTACTTTTATGGGATGTTGCAACATAGCCTAAGAAAACAATCTCTATGAATACAGATTTAAAGATAGGGCTGTAGTAGGCGCTCCGAGGTTGCCCACAATTGCGCTGCAAGCTCCGCATCGCGAACCTGAGCGGGTGGCACGACCGGGTTACAGTCTTCGAAGTAATAGCCTGACGTCGAAGCCAAAGTGGGTGCGGTAGCTACATAGCATTGGGTTGCGGCTGCCTGGGGTGCCGTCTTGAGTAGGAAGCCTTTAACGGGCGCCAATAGCCATTGCTGCCAACGCGGATAGTGCCGCCAAAGCTCAGTATCCGCAGCACCTGGATTTATAGAGTTCGACGTGACAGGGGTTCCTTGAAGGCGTCGTGACAGCTCCAACGAAAAGAGGGCATTCGCGAGTTTCGACTGGCCGTAGGCTTTATTTGGCGTGTAATCACGCGCACCGTCTAGGTTGTCAAATTCGATACCGGCTGTCGGCGCCCACTTGTAGGCAGAGCTACCGACGACGACCACTCTTCCCTGCGGCGCGCTCTGCAGTGGCGCCAGCAGATGATGAACGAGCAAAAAATGTCCGAGATGATTGACGGCGAAATGCTGCTCCACGCCACCGACTAGTCGTCGCTCACCGAGCACCATAATGCCAGCGTTACAAACGAGCGCGTCTAGCTGCGTTGCCATTTGCTTAAAGCGCTGCGCGCACGCCAATATTGACTCGGGTTGTTCTAGCTCCAGCTGGAGTGGGCGACAATCGCCGCCCACGTCCCGACACGCTATCTGTGCCCGCTCAAGACTTCGACCTGTGAGCCAAACAGTTGCGCCACGGCCAACCAAAGCGCGCGCAGACTCCAAACCCAGACCTGAAGTCCCGCCGGTGATTAAAATATTGCGATCTTTGAGATCAAGCCCCGCTACCACCTCAAACGCGGTGGACTCTGCGGTAAAGCTCGAGAGAGGAACTCCGTCAGGACGAACAACGGGCTCGTCAGCTGATGAGCAGGCGACCATTGAAGTCGTTGCTAGACCAGCAGCGGAAAGTTGCACGAATTGGCGACGCGAAATAGGCATGACGCCAACGTTAGCATAGAGCGCACTCATACACGGAGTCTCGAAGATCCGTAATAACGAGTCCGCCGAGAGTCACCCTCGTACGCAGGGACTGAAAAGATCCAGCTCCGTACGTTTGGCGGGAAGTGTGACGTCCATCAAACCTAATACTGAGTGAAAGAGGAAGTCATGGGACACTGGGCGATGACTGGTTTGGCGAATACAGTCCGGACTCAGTCCCATATGCTTACCAAAACCGGAACTCATCCAGAACACCATCGGCACCTCAAGTTGCTCTTTGGGAGCAACTGCATAAGGAATCGCGTGGAGAAATAAGCCTTTTTCTCCTAATGACTCTCCATGGTCGGAGACGTAAATAAAAGCGCTGTCGAAACGCTGCGACTGGTTTGATAAGCGTCCGATCGTCTCTGCTAATAAAGTGTCGCTGTATAGAATGGTGTTGTCATACGCATTAACAATTTCTTCGATCGTGCAGAGTGAAAAATCTGTTTCCCGGCAGACTGGCGTGAATCGCTCATATTCCTTTGGATAACGGAGGTGATACCCCGGACCATGACTACCTAACATGTGTATGACAAGTACAGTGTCGCGATTGATGTGCTCTAGTTTCTTCCAAACTTTCTCGAAAAGGGCGCCATCCATACACGGCGTTGCAGGCGGACATAGGTCCGACGAAGCTGTACTGTCCACTCGTATTTCCACTCTGTCCCCACACGCCCCATTACAACTCGTATTGTTGTCGAACCACACGATGTCAAAGCCCGCTCGCTCCATCACATCCAATAAATTGTCACGTGCGCGCGCACGACGCACCGAGAACTCTTCACGGCTTAGATCTGAAAATAAACAAGGCACAGAGATAGCTGTTGAGGTGCCGCACGCCGTCACACGATCAAATGCCACTACATTAGGTATCGACTGAAGCTGAGGCGTTGTTTGTCTTGCGTAATGATTGAGTCCAAAGTTTTTGGCGCGCGCCGTTTCCCCGATCACTAACACTAATAACGTAGGCCTGTGCTCGGGTTGTTCTGCGTGATTCTTGCTAAGTGTTAGGTTGGACCAATGCGGCCCAAGCTTAACGCCCGCTGCGATCGCTTCATACGGCAACGGCCGACGAGTCGCTTCTGCGACTAAGCTCCCGACACCAGAGAGGATATTGACCGGGCTCAGCATATGTCGCACTTCGCGATGGTTGCGCAATAGCGATGCATGCGGTTGATAGAAAATAGCTGCAATTCCCGCGAGTGTCATAAACAGCGCGGCAATCACAGCAGCCCTGTGGACCACCCTCTCACGCACCGACTGGACTTTGAGGGGCCATCTGAACACGATCACCGCCGGTATCACTCCGAAGAAGATGACCTGCAGGACTAACCCCGCCGTCAGAAGCTCCATGCTCTCAGTTGAGTTAGTGGCAAAAACATTCCGGATCATCGTCTTATCGATCAGAATGCCGTAACGACTCACAAAATAAGCCGCCGCGGACGACACAACCAACAAAACCGCTACGATGGGCTTAGTGGCTCTACGACTAAGCGTAAGAGGCGTCAAAAAAATATAAGTAACGATAAAAGCGAGTACACCGAACGACAGCACAAAGGCGAGATCTTCAAACGACTCGATCGGCCGCCACTCTAATAAATGTCGCCACAACGATTGATTTAGAACAAGCAGACACCATACAGTGACCAATGCTGTCAAAGTGCTAAGGCCAATAGCGGGTAGGAATATTTTTTTTGTATAAATGCTTTGCATAAATTAAAAGCTTTTCTTTGTTTCCACGATAAATTGCAAATCCTTCACGCTACCACTGCCTCCCAATGGCATCGCAAGATCAATGTGCAAAACGTTACCTAGTGCAGATCGGCTATTACCTAATCTGAGCCCTAATCCGACATTACTTAGTACTCGCCGCTCGCTCTCAAAACGGCTTCGTCCCCAGGTACTGCCTACATCGATAAATGCCGCAGCGCCGACGTGTACTAAGCGGAACGGATACCAGTTACTGAACGCCCGCTGCTCAACGGTGAACAACCAGCGCCCTTCACCGTCACTGAAGCGCAAGGGATACCCTCGTAGGCCGGAGTCGCCGCCCAAAGATAGCTGCCGATCTTGATCTAGTTTGTGACCCGCATCCCACTCGAGCGCCGCAAAGAATAACCGGCGGTCCGATTGGCGCCGGTAGTACTGGATTCGACCACTTAATAAGGTATCAACAAATTGCCCACGTTCGTAACGTGATGTTAGAGCTGTCTGCCACTGCAATTGTCGGCCTCGACCCCACTCGTAGCCCTTGGACACGGACGATGCCAACAGAAATGCATTTCGGTCTGCCGACCAGTCGGAACGCGCCAGACCGATACGGGTGAAAAATCGCCAACCGAGCGAAACATCTTCAGTACGTTCGATTTGATCTAAGTTTCGACCCTCAAGATATTGGTCTTCCAGACGCTCCCATGAAAACCAGGGATACGATAGCTTGCGGTCAGGTGGCAATAGGTCCGATGGTACCGAGCCCACGTCAGAGAACGACTGATTGTCGAACGTCCAGCCAACAGAGAATCGATCAATGAAGCGCGTGGCGCGACCGCTAGACCACCCCCACTTAATTTCTGCAAAGCGCCGTTGTCGGCCGAATTCATAGACTTCCTCGCCCGCGTCATAGAAATTATCGATTCGCTCTTCGTCAACCAACGAAATACCGGCCGACCGTCGCGTATCAAGCGCATAGAAGGGTTGCTCCAGAACCAGTCTTTGGCGCTGCCCATCACTGTTATCGGCGTATTCAGTCTCGATTCGCCACCAACTGCGACCTAGCTGCCCATCCACATAACGCAACGATGTACTGTCGCGATCGACGTCTGAGGTGTGCTTCAAACTCAGCTGCGTACCGAGACCCAGCAGGTTGAGCTCCTCCAGTTCGAAGCCTGAACTGTTCTCCCCGCCTTTACGGCCAAACGAAACCCCCGGGTTAAGCGTCCAAACATCACGTGTCTGAACCTCCAGATCAACGACATTATTGT
>CAZSRB010000075.1:0-2533 GCA_964609065.1 uncultured Acidibacter sp.
GATTGAGCGTGATGCGAGCGATCGGTCCGTCTATCGAGAATTCAATGCTGTTGAACGTCATGGCAGAGCTCCATTTTGCAAGTCATTAATGATCAAACGCACCGTGATATCCGCACGAGCGAGATCATCCTCACTCTCGGGTGATCCCTATCTTGCCTGCGCGGCATCCCACGCGGCTAAAATCTCGGACTCGCGCTCGGCTTTAAGGCCGGCACGTAGCGCAGCTTGTTCGGTCGCGGGTCGCTTGAGGTGCCACTGCAAGGTGTCGGTGACGGTGTCAGCAAGCGACCGAATACGCATACCAGCAGCTTGCGCTTTTTTTACGGCGGTACGAGAAAAACCGTAGCTGTCAGGGCCATCTGGCACCCAGACGGGCATGTCGCTCCAAGGCGCGACGCTCTGGGTACTCAAAAACTCGGCAGGCATCCATACGGGACTCGGCTCTTGCGGTGGACGTGAGAATTCTTTGGCGACGGACACTGAGCTTGTCACCAAACCGCCGATCGTAAATTGATCCCATGGGCTAATGACATTAAAAGTGCCGCTAATGCGTTGCTCTAAGCATCGTAAGCTAAAGACTGCGAGATCCCGGGCATCAATAATTTGAATGGGATCTTTGGGTGATCCTGGGGCAATGAATCGGCCCCCTCGCGCACAGCGTGCCGGCCAATAGGTAAAGCGATCGGTATTATCTTCGGGACCCACGATTAGGCCAGGGCGTAGAATGCTGCAATGCTGGTCGCGATAGGCATTTAAGACCGCTTGTTCGCATAGCGCTTTGAGCGGTCCATAGGTATTACCGTCCACTTTTTCAGTCGTTGGATCTTCTAAGGTACCGAGCGCGGACTCTTCATCGTTCGCCTGACTGAAATCGCGATAAACTGATACGGTAGAGATAAAAAGATAATGCGGGGCTTGGCTTGCGAGCAAGGATGCGCTGAGCGCGACATGACGAGGTACATACCCGGATGTATCAATCACGGCATCAAAACGTCGTCCCTCCAGTGCTTGCAGCCCCCCTAAGGATTCGCCATCACGATTGCCGACGAGACGCTCAATATTTGGAAAGAGTTCGGTGCGCGTGCGACCTCGATTGAAAAACGTTACCCGATGTCCACGGGCGAGCGCCGCCTCGGTGAGGTGGACCCCGAGAAAACGAGTGCCCCCCAGTAGGAGAATATCGAGCGGTCTTGTGGCAGCTTCCGCCTGAGCGAGATGAAGGTCGAAGCCACTCGCCAGAGCGAGGCTGGTACCAGCAGCTTGATACAGAAATTGGCGGCGTGAGGACATAGTGGGCTCCTAGTGAATCGTGGCGTTGGACGTCATCGGCAACGCACAGGCAGAATACCGCCCGACGACAGGGGTTGAAAATATGAACTCACACGCGGATTGCACTACTAAAGGGTCGATCGTTTCCGGTCGTGCCGCGGTATGCGTGCCGTTGCTGGCGTCAGAGCCGGAATCCCTATTAGCTGAGGCGAAAAGCGTACGGGCGCTAAAGCCGGATATCGTCGAGTGGCGCCTAGATGCTTTGGCAGTCCTTCGGACGGAAGGTGAGCGGAGCATCGAGTCCATGGCGTCTCTCTCGATCGACTTACGCGAGTGTCTCGGTGATCTTCCTTTGATTTTGACCTTACGGTCTGAACGCGAGGGCGGACACGCGGTCGGTATTCCAGACGGTATACGTGTGGCAGCCTTACTCGCTTTGGCTGCTGTGATTCAACCTCGCTTTGTAGATTTAGAACTTAGCGTTGGACCGAGGGAATTCAATCGAGTGCGTGATCGTTGTCATGAGCTCGGTATTAAGTTAATTGGCTCGAGTCATGATTTTTCAAATACCGCGTCTTGGGAAGAGTTACTTGCCACCTTTCGTCGGGCGAGTGAAGCAGGCGCCGATGTGGCCAAGGTCGCCGTCATGCCCAAAGATTTCGATGATGTGCTACGCATGATGGCTGCGACGCGTGAAGCGGATCGCGAGCTATCGATACCGGTCGTTGGTATCTCGATGGGCGAGCTCGGCGTCGCATCACGAATCTTTGCGACGGAGTGTCGCTCGGTGATGACTTTTGTTTCAGGTTCCCAAGCCTCTGCGCCCGGACAGTTGACGCTCGAACACTATCGAGCGATCGCATCAATGATTCAGTTGTGACCAATCGCTTACCCTATTCACTGCCCGCCATGACGGAGACGGATCGTCTTGAGCGTGTTCGGGCGCTTGAGGGTGTGATCACGCAGCGCCGCAGCGTGCGCCACTTTGATAGCAAACCTGTTGCGTGGGAGATCATTGAGTCAGCGCTCAAGATCGCTTGTTCGGCGCCTTCGGGCGCCAATCAGCAACCGTGGCGTTTCGTCGCGATTTCTGATCCGCTGATAAAGCGGCAAATTCGTGAAGCTGCCGAGGCGGAGGAGCGTGAATTCTATGAGCATCGTGCGAGCGACGCATGGCTGGAGGCGCTCAAGCCGATCGGTACAGATGCCGAGAAGCCTTTTTTAGAGACGGCGCCATGGCTCATTGCGATTTTCGTTGAGCGAT
>CAZSRB010000075.1:2633-8861 GCA_964609065.1 uncultured Acidibacter sp.
GAGAAGCCTTTTTTAGAGACGGCGCCATGGCTCATTGCGATTTTCGTTGAGCGATACGGCTTCGATGCGGAGGGTCGTAAGCAAAAGCATTATTACCCTGAAGAATCAGTTGGACTTGCCACCGGCATGTTGATCTCGGCCTTACATTGGGCGGGACTCGCGACCTTGACACACACGCCGAGCCCAATGAAATTCTTGAACGATATTCTCGGTCGGCCCCGCGATCGAGAGCGACCTTTTCTCCTGTTGGTCGTTGGCCACCCGAGGGCCGATTGCACCGTGCCCGATATCGAGCGCTTGCCTATGTCAAAAACGGTGATCGCTATGCGTCAAAGTGATAAGAAATAAGCCGTCCTGTGGCCGAGAATGTATGTCTTAACTCGGTGCCGATGGCATTGGTGCCATAGTCGGCGCATTCAACCACTGCAGTGATAAACGGGGGTAATGATGGCAAAGCAGTCACGTCGTGAAGTATTGGCCTCAGCATTGGGTGGCGGCGCGCTACTCGCGGGTGGGGCGACGGTGGCCTCAGCTGCCGGTCATTCACATAGCAGCTATCGTTGGTCGGCGGACGAGTTGCGCCAGAAATTCAAGGATCCGATTTGGAATCGCGAGACCTCGGCGCGGATCGAAGGCGATATCGCACCCGGCAAGTTTGTGAACGGCTATGTGACCGGCACCGTGATGGGTGTACGCGACAATGAGCCCGTGCGTCCGCTGATGGGCTTTGAGGTGTTTTCCTCGATTCGGGTACTCAAGCAGCCGAATGGTGATTATCAGCGTCTCTGTCGCGAGCTGGTGTTCTATCGCAACTTGCAGACTGGCGAGTTGATGGATGAATGGGATAACCCGTACACCGGCGAGCGGGTACGCGTGGTCGATGTGGCCAACGATCCGTTCAATTATGTACTGTCAGAGTTTTACCCCGAGCCGCCGAGCTACGGTGGCCTGAACAAAGACAAACCACCGCGTCGTCCCTTTTTGCGGGACTGGACGCTGATTGATGATGACACTGTCGTGCTAACGAGTGACATCCACTTGTTCTATCCGAATGCGCTGGATCCAAAGAAATGGCCACGTGAATCAGCCGGTCCGATGAATCGCGTCTCGGAGCTATTCCGCTACGTCATTGATCGCGCAGACATTGAAAATGATTCCTTGACGCACCTACCGCATACGGGTGTGTGGAACCGCATTACGCCGTGGCTACCGTGGATGTTGATGGGGCAGACCCCCGGTCACATTGTGTACGCGGGAACCTTCTCGTCGGTGAAGGGCGTGGAAGCCGTGCCGGAGCGCGTGGCAAACCGAGTGCGTGAGCGCTTCCCGAGCTACGTGGTCGCACCGGAAAAGTGGGTGGATCCGAGTCTCTCCAGTCTCGAGAACTACGCGCGCACGGAGACGCCGGCGCCGGTGAAATAAGGGCATATCGCTCGTCCATTTTGAGGAGCTCCTTGCCCCACGGGGCAAGGAGCCATCTCCCCTCAGCCGCGCTGCTGCATGTATTCAGCGAAGTCGATACGCGGCGCGTTCCAACTGGGAAGATCAAAGATCTCGGGCGTCTTACGTTCGAAAGCGGCGCGTGCCGCCGCGGGTAGGTCATCAAGCGACTTGAGTTTGGTGCCGAGGCCCGCAACCCGTTTGGTCTCTATGGGATGTTGGGGAATGCCAATGAATGGGTAGCAGACTGTTGGCATGACACCCATCAGGGCGCGCGTACCGATGGGTATCCTCGGTTGGACTCAGGGGATTGTGGGATGCGGGTCATGCGCGGTCAGGGTTGGACGGCGATTGCCGCGGGTACGCGGCCTGCGTTTCGACTCAAAATGTCGGCGACGGATCGTCGTTTCACCTTTGGGTTTCGTGTGGTTAGAGATCTCGATCCGGTAACAAATTGACTAACTGCGCAATCCGGCTCGCCTGCTCTGAGGAGGCCGCTTGCTCGGGCGTATCGGCGGGATGAATCCAACGTAGAATCGCTTCCCAGGCGGCCATGTCGGCGCCGCGTTGATAGGGCGGTAGTTCTGTCACGCCCAAACCCGATTCCGCACACCGCACATAATTTTGTGAGTCGCGTATGTTGGCGATGATGGGGATTTCGAGGATTGCCAAAAATTTTTTTAACTGTTTGTAAGCAATCGTATCCAGACGAATTCGACTCGCGACGATCCCCAGCCGACCATCCCCTTTTTTTATCCCGCCATGCACATGCAAATGACGAATCATGCGAGCGCAGACGTCGGTGTCGATACGCGAGGGCAAGACTGGCAAGAGTACCTTGTGGGCATCACGACAGTAATAGATTAAATCTTGGGCCGGGATCGCCGCTGGGGTGTCAATCACCGTGAACTCAGTGTTGAGTACGTCGACTAACCGATAGACTCGCGTGAGCCTTATGTCGCTAGCTTTGGCAGATACTCCTGCAATACTTGGTCGCTCCGCGGGCCGTCGATTGAGCCAAGCGGTGGAGGACTCCTGAGGATCGTAGTCCACGAGCGCGACATGTCGCCCGCATTGGGCGAGCCATGCCGCTAAATTCGTAGCCAGCGTGGACTTGCCAGAGCCGCCCTTAATATTGAGTACTGCGATCCGAATCATGGCTGATCCGCCAGGCTTGATGGTATGTTGTATCTGTCATCACGCACCGGGCCTCCGCCGCGCTGTGGTTAGGGGTGTAGCATAAGAGGGGTCCCACGCGCTATATCTGGGGCCGCTAATCGCAGTTTTTTTGAGGGAGAAGACATGCGCGCAGTCGATGAAACCCTATTAAAGGTGTTTGCCAATGTACCGCTATTTACGGGCATTGAGCGGGTGCATCTCGTATGGCTCGTGGCTGCAGTTGAGCGGGTGGATGTTGTGGCTGACCGACTTTTCTTTGATGAAGGTGACCCCGGAGATCGGTTCTTTGTGTTCATCAAAGGCAAGGCGGTGGTCGAGAAGCGTACCGAAGGTGGTGGCTGGCAGTCGGTCGCGGAGCTTTCGCCCGGTGAGACTTTTGGTGAAATGGCAATTGTCGATAACCAACCCCGTTCAGCTCGGGTCAGAGCAGAAACGGATTCGGTGGCGCTGGCGCTCACACAAAAAGCGCTCGATGGTTATCCTGAATTGGCCGCGGGGCTATACCGCAATATTGCTCGTATTCAGTCGCAGCGTATTCGCCGGTTTAATGAAAAGTTATCGGTGGAGCCGCGCGCCGAGGGTTAGCGTTGACTGTGGCGGTGCTCCCTCTATCGGCCGCCTTCAAAAAATCGATCCAAACAGGTATCGACCGCGGCATCTAGGCTGAGCTGACTGGTGTCGAGGGTCAGGTCGGGTGAAACGGGTGCTTCATAGGGACTATCGATGCCGGTCATATTTGGCAGCGCGCCTTGACGTGCTTTTTGATAAAGCCCTTTGGTATCACGGTGTTCGCAGACCTCAAGCGGTGTCGCAACGTGAATTTCATGGAATCGACGCTCGCCAATGAGTTCGCGAGCCATGCGCCGCTCATCCCGAAACGGCGAAATGAAAGCCGTCAGTACGACCAGTCCCGCATCAAGCATTAAGGCGGCGACCTCCGCAATCCGCCGGATATTCTCCACGCGATCAGCGAGCGTAAACCCTAAATCTTTGTTAAGGCCTAGTCGTACGTTATCACCGTCCAAGACATAACAGCGGACACCTCGCGCATGGAGCGCCACTTGTAGCGCATTGGCGACGGTGGATTTACCGGCGCCTGATAAGCCGGTGAACCAAAGCACTTTTGCAGAATGGCCATTTAAGCGTTCGCGATCTTCGCGACTGATCGAGAGCGGTTGTGCGTGCAGATGCTGCGCTCGACGTAGGCCGTGACGGATGAGGCCGGCGGCGACCGTCGCCTGAGTCTGCCGATCGATCAGAATAAAGCTACCCATCGCTCGCGACTCCGTATACGACGCAAAGGCGAGGGGCTGCACCATGGCGAGCGTACAAGTCGCGATATCGTTGAGGCCGATCGTGGCGCTCGCTTGCTGCGTGAAATGCTCAAGATCCAGCGTGTGTTTGATGTGGGTCAAGGTTGCGACCGTTTGCTGAGTCGCAAGCTTGATCTCGTACTGCCGCCCCGCCATCCCTGCGTGTTCATGCATCCATATCAGCGTGGCTTCACACTGAGCACTCAACTCGAGCGGCTGATTGGGGTCTGTGAGGACATCGCCTCGACTGACGTCTACTTCGGGGTGAAGTTGCAGGCAGACAGCAGTTGAGGGTCCCGTCGAGGAGAGCTCGCCGTCCGCATTGATGATGCGACTAATCTGCGTACGGGCGCGTGACCGAGCAACTTGCACCGAATCGCCGACGGTAAATTGGCCATTCTGCGCGCTCCCGGCATACCAACGATGGCCGCTCTCATCGCGCCGTATTGCTTGGACAGCAAACGCGGGTTTGCCCTCATCGTGACGCTTTATGGCAGTGATCAAGTTATCTTTGAGCGTTGTACCCTGATACCACGGCATCTGCGATGAACGCCGCAGGACATTGTCACCCTTCAAAGCAGAGATTGGTATTGCTTGGTGATCGCCGTCGAACGCGAGTTCCGTGAGGATGGACTCTAGTTCGTCATGAATCTCGAAGTAGCGCTTTTCATCGTACGCCACTGCATCCATTTTATTGATCAATAGGACGAGCTGAGGTACGCGCATTAAATGCACGATGAAAAGATGTCGACGAGTTTGTACGGTGATCCCTTGGGTGGCATCAATGAGTAAAAGTGCAAGATCCGCATCGGAGGCGGCTGTGACCATATTGCGAGTGTATTGCTCGTGACCTGGGGTATCAGAGAGAAGCAGGCGACGACTCTCAAGCTCAAGATGTCGATAGGCGACATCGATCGTAATACCCTGTGTGCGCTCATCGAGTAAGCCATCCATCAGCAAGGCTAAATCGGTAATGTCGCTTTGCTCGTCCGTCAATTGTCCACTGTCGTAGAGTAGCCGACCCATCAGTGTGCTTTTTCCATCGTCCACACTGCCGCAAGTCATGACTCTAAGAAGACCGGCTGCGGGTGAGGCTGGGGCTAAATCGGAGGTTCGCGGGGTCGTCATCAGAAATAACCCTCACGTTTTTTGAGTTCCATGCTGCCGGGTCGATCCCGATCGATGACGCGACCTTGACGCTCTGACTGTCGGCTAAGCGTCAATTCATCAATGATTTCGTCGACGGTGGTGGCACGTGATTCCACGGCAGCCGTTAAGGGGTAACACCCGAGGCTTCGAAAGCGCACCGTGCGAACCTCCACACGATCGGTATCGCGTAATTGAAAACGCTCATCGTCGATCATGATCCATTGCCCATCTCGCTTAACCACGGGGCGGGGTGCGGCAAAGTAAAGCTCAACGACCGGTAAATTTTCGCGAGCGATATAGCGCCAAACATCCAGCTCAGTCCAGTTTGATAACGGAAAGACGCGTAAAGATTCGCCCGGGCCGAGCCCAGAGTGATAGAGATTCCAAGGCTCAGGTCGTTGTTTGCGCGGATCCCAGCGATGGCCGGGTGCGCGGATTGAGAATCGCCGCTCCTTTGCGCGGGAGGCTTCTTCATCGCGTCGGGCACCCGCGATGATGGTGTCGTATCCGCCTTGGTCCAAGGCAAGGCGTAGAGCCTGCGTTTTAGTGATCTCGGTATGCTGGCTGGGTCCGTGATCAAAAGGATTGATATTTTCTTTGATAGCTTGCGGGTGCGTAAACACCTCAAGCGTCCAATCTCCCGTCTTCGCTAAGGCATCTCGATAGCGATACATGGCGCCAAATTTCCAACGGGTATCGATATGTAGGAGAGGTATCGATGGCCGCTCTGGATAGCAGGCCTTGCGGATCAAATGCAGGAGCACCGCGCTATCTTTACCCGCTGAGAACAAGGTGACCGGCTTTTGAGCGCCCGCGATCGCCTCACGCAGGATATGCAGACTCTCCGCCTCGAGTTCGACGAGGACGCTCTCTGCGGACGTTGCGGGCCGCGTCACGGTGTAGGTCTTGGGACGCAAGGGATCGATGACATCGCTCGGGTATAGCGGCCAGGGAATGAGCGATGTGGCAACCTGTCGGTCACGAGCGAGCGATCCGTGAGGTAAGAGAACGACGCCTCGAGGATGCATATCGCCGAGCGCAGCGAGGGCGGTTGCAAGCTCACCGCCTACGTCGTCGCTCCCGTTCGCGAGGGGATACCAGTAGCGCGCGCCGCGCGCATCGTTCACATGCAAGCAGGGCTGTCCAT
>CAZSRB010000076.1:0-8501 GCA_964609065.1 uncultured Acidibacter sp.
CACCGAGTAGCAAAGTGACGCTGATGGCAATCGCAGCGATCGTCAGCAAAGCCGTAGCCCGACGATTACGCAGCGAGCGCAGAGCGAGTAGCAGCGTCATACGAGATGCTCTCCGGTCGCATCGGTTGCGGCTCGATTAATATCTTTGAGAGCGATGACCCGATCAAATCGCGCGCCAAGCTGCGTGTCGTGACTGACGAATAGCAGACTCGCACCTTGCGCGCGACACTCATCCATCAATAGGGTCAAAAAATTCTCGCGTGCATCTTGATCTAAAGAGGAAGTCGGTTCGTCAGCGATGATCAGACCCGGCTTGCCATAGAGCGCACGTGCAGCGGCAACGCGTTGCTGTTGACCGATGGATAGTTCTGTGACCGGGCGGCTGAGTAAAGCAGGGTCATTGAGGCCTACTGCAGCCAGCAAGCGTTTAGCTTCCGCAATGGGTTCGCCAATGATTCGCTGTTCCCGTAGTTTGGAAAATTGCCCGGGCAGCATCACATTTTCAACTACATCCAAATACGGGATGAGATTAAACATCTGGAAGATGAAACCGATCTGTTCGCCGCGAAAGCGATCTCGCTCACCCGCCGACATTTCATTGATCGCTTTGCCAAGCAGGTGGATCTCTCCCCCGCTCGGTTGTAGTACGCCACCCAAAAGACCTAAAAGCGTACTTTTGCCGCTACCACTGGGGCCGCGTAAGAATACGCGCTCTGCGCGTTGCAAGGTAAATCGTTCGATGTCGATGAGACGTGGCTTACCTGGCCAAGCAAAGGCCAGCTCACGTGCATCAATGGCAACCTCTCGATCCGTCACCCGTGTCTTTGCCTCACGTGCTTTGGGCCACTATCGCCTTAGCGTAACGCCACGCGTTCGGTCTTACCGTCGAGCACCACTTGTTCTTGGCGACCATCGATGATGAGGTTAAGCGTGACTTTCTCCACGCCTTCGAGCTTGCGCAGCGCCCAAAGTTCAATCCATGTGAGCGCTTCGGCGTTATCACATTGATACTCATGCACAGCGCGATAGTTGGCGTGCTTAGCGTCCTCGGCGGGCGGCACGTAATTCTTATTCGCCGGCCCACATGCTGCGGCGCGCGGTACCCCCAAGAAATCGCGGCCGCTCGCAAGCCAGGTATTGGCGGCCGTTAAACGGGCACGCTCTGCCTCCGTTTGCGCAGCGCGCTCAAAGCCGACGACATGGATGGCCGGCGAGTCGAGTTCAGCGGAAAGCGTATTGCCCTCGAGCGCGATATTCATCGTGATTTCGCCATGCACGTGGCGGCCGGGTTCGTCCGCATGGTCGTGGTCATGGTCATGATCGTGGTCATGATCGTGGTCGTGGTCGTGGTCGTGGTCGTGGTCATGGTCTTTGGTCTGTGCTTGGGCCATCGCGACCGACGAAGGTGCCCATAGCCAACCTGAACTGAGGACGATGAGACCTAGCCAAGCCCAAACATAGTTGCGATAAGGAAAGGATCTTACGAGCATGTTTATGGACTCCTCTAGCACGTTGCAAGGTCATCAAGCGCAATCGCGCCTAGGACCGCCGGCGGTATCGCCACATCATACCGAGCTTGGTGAAGGGGGGGTACCTGTCGTAACGAGTCTCAAAACTGGACTCTCACGCCGACGCTGACACTACGACCACGAAGAGGTGCATAGTCTTTGAGAGGTGAACTGTGGCGTCGGGCCTCCTCATCGAGCAGATTATGGGCCTGAAGAAACCACATCGCGCGTGCGCGCTCGAGACGTTGCCGATAGGCGCCGCTAAACCCCAGCAAGGTGAACCCGTCGGTCGGTAACTCGTTTGCCGCAATACGATTTTGAGCGTCGTGCCAGATCGCATCCACGGAGAAACGCCAAACATCCGTCTCCCACGAGACCTCGGCACCGAGTCGATAGGGGGGAATTTGCGGCAAGTCAGCGCCCTCGCGGGTCTTAGCGCGAACATAATCCCCAAAGAAATACATACCGATGCGGCCAGCAGCGACACGCCAAAGCTCAGGGTGCTGAGTACTGAATTCCGCACCTTGAAACTCGACATCGCGGGCCTCAAAACGAATGATCGCTAACTCATCTTCATCTCCGCCGCCGAGTGTGACTGCGCGTTGTGCTCGCATCCGTGTACTTAGGCTACCGACACGCACGTTGTCGAGATCGGCAACGGGCTGGGCAAAGATATAGTTATCGTAGTCACTATGAAAGATTGAGGCCTCGGTACGCCAATCGCCGGATTGAAGTCGCCATCCCAGATCAATGGAGAGCCCTCGCTCGAGACCAAGATCGGGGTCACCGATTTCGATTCGGCGGACAGCGAGGTGGGCGCCGTCGGCATAAAGCTCTGTGGCTGTCGGATGGCGTTCGGATGAGGTCAGTTGCAGCGACCAGATCGTCTGGTCGCTAGCGCGCCAGAGTGTCGCTAGCGACGCACTGACTGCGGTGTCTTCATAGTCCGCTAAATTGCTAGCGTCGCCGACGAGGGAAATTTTTTGCTGCTCGAGTCGTCCACCGACTTCGAGCGTGAGGCGACCGAGATCGACCTCTTCAAAGATGAAACCACCGAGGTTACGCGTGATGGATGGAGGCAGAAAAGCCTCTTCACCCACCGCATCAAAGTCGACACGTCGCCATTGCAGGCCGACTGTGCCACGCCAGAGGTTATCCGATTCACTGCCGTGCTCCAGCGCAAGCCGCCATTCATCGCCCATTTGAGCATAGCGTGTCCCGACCGCTTCGCCCTCAAGTTCCACATGTTCGTAGTCGTTGCGTGCGCCGCGCAGACGCACCACCGAGAACAGACCCCTTTCAGGACGCCACTCACCATCAATATCGATTCGATCCTGAGTCAGATCGAGACGGATATCCGAAGGCTCACCTTCCTCTTCTCCAGGGCCAGGTAAGCCATAATTCATATCATGTCGGCTCAAAGAAATTCCAAGTCGCGCCTGTTCGCCGATCCAAGCAATCCCAAGACTCCCGCCATCGCTACGGCCATCGGAGTTCGGTAACGTGCCTTGCGACTCATCGACGGGCTCGCCCTCTGCAGCGAGTTGACGGCGAAGTGCATCCGACCACGCGAAGCCGGGGATATCCAAGTTGCCAGCGTCCTGAGAGTAGACATCCACGTGTAGCTGCCAAGGCTCAAGCAAACTGACCGAGAGCTCGCCGGCTATATTCTTTGAATCCGTAGCCTGATCAGCGCGTGCTTCCAGCGAGCCCCGTAGGGTCTCGGTCTGACGTCGAGTGGGTAAGCGACGGGTGACCACATTGACCGCTCCGGCTGCTGCCGAGTTGCCGAACATCAGTGTAGCCGGCCCGCGCACCACCTCGATGTGCTCGGCGAGCAGGGGTTCGAGTGCAACGGCGTGATCATCGGAGAGCGCCCCGACATCGAGTGTGTCGCTCGAGTCCTGGTAAGTTTGCACCCGTAGTCCCGCCTGGCCCCGCAGGATCGGTCGGCTCGCGATCGGGCCAAAAGCGCTCTCTGAGACGCCGGGCTGTCGCGCCAAAGTTTCGCCTAAGCTCGCTGCGCGCGATCGCAGTAGCGTTTCACCTTCGACCACCAGAACCGGTTGAGCCGTTTCGAGCGCGGTACGTCGGATCGGTAAGGCCGTGATGATGATCTCTTCCAAGGATGTCGCTTCGGTCTCCACGGTTTGCGCAGAGACGACTGTGGTTGACAGGCCAAGCGAAGAGGCCGCCATCAGCGGCCAAAGCGGGATTCGGGTCATGACATACCTCTGAAAAGACGAGTCGATTGATTCAACAGATGAATGTTATGAAATAACAATACAGAGTTACTTTATAACATCTTTAGGGAGGGTGGCAATGCATCAAACCTCTCGGCGCAACAAGTTAGATAATCTCCTTCTCATGAAATTGACCTCTGAGAGCTTGCTCACCCACTTACAGCGCGGGCCGTTGGCTGCGACTTATCTGCTGTCCGGGGACGAAGATCTTTTGATTGCCGAAGCAGCTGACGCGATTCGCGAGGCGGCGAGGCGTGCCGGTTACACCGAAAGAGAGCAGCGGTTTATCGATCGAGCCGCCGACTGGGGGGATGTTCATGCCGCTGCACAGTCGATGTCCCTGTTCGGCGAGCAGCGGATCATTGAGGTTCGCTTCTCAGGCAAGCCTGGCAAAGAAGGGAGTGCGGCGATCCAGCAAATCATTGATGCGGCGGCGCCCGATATTCTTTGGCTGCTGATCACGCCGCGCTTAGAGTCAGCAGCGACCTCATCATCCTGGGTCAAGGCGATCGAGGCCAAAGCGGTTTGGCTACCAATCTGGCCCATTGACGCTCGCGGTTTTGAGCGTTGGCTGGATGCGCGGGCTCGGAAACTCGGGTTGCAACTTGATCAAGACGCCTTGAGCTTGTTAGCGGCCAGAGTCGAGGGGAATCTTCTGGCCGCGCAGCAGGAGTTAGAGAAACTACGTTTGCTATTGCCGGAGGGCGGTGTGGATGCCGCAGCGGTGTTAAGCGCCGTAGCGCCGAGTGCTCGGTATGATGTTTTTACGTTGAGCCAAGCGCTCATCGAGGGTAACGCGCCACGCTCTTTGCGTATTTTGGCGGGTCTTCGTAGCGAGGGCGTAGAGCCGACGCTCGTGCTATGGGCCATATCACGTGAGCTGAGATATCTTTGGGCGCTTAAATCGGGAGAGGATCCTTCGCGCTTGCCAGGTCCACGGCTGCCGCCTGCACATCGAGCCGCTTTAGATCGGGCGCGGCCACGAGCGGGACGCCTACCTTTTGCGCGATTAACGAGTCGAGCTTTGCGCGCCGATCGGATGATCAAAGGTCGGCTTGGCGGCGACCCTTGGGATGAGCTTGCGCTACTCTGTGGTGAATGTTGCGGCGTGCGTGCCGTATGAGCTCTCACGCTATCGGTATCTTTGGTGGAGCGTTTGATCCGGTGCATTTTGGGCACCTGCGCACCGCCTTTGAATTGTTATCAACTTTATCGCTGAGTCGAGTGCATTGGGTTCCAACCGGCGATCCGCGGCATCGGGAGCGTGCGCTCGCGAGTACCGCGTTGCGGGTGCAGATGCTGCAAGCCGCGCTCGCTGAAGCACCGCATTTTTGTCTCGATACACGAGAACTGGAGCGAGAGGGGCCGAGCTATACCGTCGATACTCTGCATGAGTTTCGTGCCGAATATCCCGAGGCATCGCTCTGTCTGATTCTGGGTATGGATGCGTTCCTGAGTCTTCCGTCCTGGCATCGCTGGCAAGAGCTGACCAGCCTCGCTCACGTGGTGGTTGCGCATCGGCCGGGATGGCTGCCCCCGAGCGAGGGACGCTTGGCAGAGTGGCTATCGTCAGTGCGTACGACGGACCCCGCGCATTTACACGCTCAACCGGCTGGCTTGGTCTATGTTCATGCCGTGACAGCCCTAGAGATCGCCTCCAGTGAACTTCGTCGGATTGTGCTTGCGGGGGAAGACCCTCGGTATCTGGTTCCCGACTCGGTCCGTCGCATTATCCTCGAGACCCGATGTTATGCTGAGTGAGCCCAGTTACTGCGAGCAATCTGCGAGCGATCATTTTTTCTGCTAGGAGCCGAGTTAGTTTTCATGAGCACGACGCGATCTAACGGTCCGCGAAAAGCGGCAGCCACCTTTGACGGTGCAGTCAAAGCGAAGACAAAAACCAAAAGCCGAGCGAAGACCAAGACGTCGGTGAAGAGCAAAGCGAAGGTAAAGACGAAGGCGGCCTTAAAGGCAAGCTCAAAGGCGACCTCGAAGTCAACCTCTAAGGCGAAAACACCTGCAAAGAAATCCACGCACGAATCACGCTCGGGTGCTGGACGAAAGAGCCCTCCGCTTTTGCAACTGGTGTGTAAAGCCTTGGAGGATATGAAGGCGGTCGACATTCGCGTGCTAGACGTTCACGGTCTCAGTGATGTCACCGACTACATGGTGATCGCCGGCGGGACCTCCGATCGGCATTTGCGCTCGGTAGCCGATCGGGTTGTGCAGATGTGTAAAGCCGCCGGTCAGCGACCCTTGGGGGTCGAGGGCGAGCAGCAAGGCGAGTGGGTGTTAGTCGATTTGCCCGACGTCATGGTACATATCATGCTGCCGCGCACTCGGGAGCTCTATCAACTCGAGCAATTGTGGGATGCGGGTTCGATTACTAGTCGTGGGTGACCGACAGCCACCCTGGGTGGATGCCGCGGTCAACGAATATTTGAAGCGTATTCGCCCACCCTGGAGGGTAGAGCTGCAAACATTACCGACAGCAAGTCGGGCGAGCCGTAGTGCTGAGCAGGCGATGCAGCGCGAGGGTGAGCAGGTGCTGGCTAGTTTACGTCCCAAAGAAAAGTTGATTTTGTTGGACGAGAAAGGCACGCGTTTTACAAGTCTGAAGTGGGCGCAGCATTTGCAGAGACTCTCTCAGCAGGAGCCCGATCTGGCGATCGCGATCGGTGGTCCAGACGGACACGCGCCGAGTGTGCGCGATCGGGCCTTTGAACTTTGGTCATTGTCGGATCTGACGCTTCCGCATGGTCTTGCGCGAGTGGTCGTTGCTGAGCAGCTTTATCGGGCCCAATCGGTGATCGCCGGACACCCTTATCACCGTGAGTCGTGACCTATGAGTGAGGTTCAGTCACCGGGTAAGCGGTTATGGCTAGCGTCCGCATCGCCACGCCGAGTTGAGCTCTTGCGGCAGTTGGGCGTCGCCTACCAACAGCGTGTTGCCGAGATTGACGAAACTCCAAACGCCGGCGAAACACCGATCGATTATGTTCAGCGGATGGCGCTTGGGAAAGCGCAGGCCTTGTGGCAGCTTCTTGAGCACGAAGGTCTAGCGGGTAATGAGTGCTGGGTGCTGGGCGCGGATACCACCGTACATCGGGATGGCCATATTTTTGGTAAGCCGTCGGATGAGCAAGATGCGATCCGCATGCTGCGAGCACTATCGGGTGGTGCCCATCAGGTGTTATCGGCGATTGCGCTCGTTTCAAATAATACGAGTCAGCTACGCGTGAGCGTATCGGAGGTTCGCTTTAAATCATTGGCGCCGACCGAGATTGAGGCGTATTGGCGTACGGGTGAGCCTCGGGGAAAGGCGGGCGCCTACGCGATCCAGGGGTTAGGTGCCGCCTTTATCGAACACCTGTCGGGTAGTTACTCAGGCGTGATGGGCTTGCCGTTATTTGAAACTGCTGAAGTATTACAAGCAGCCGGAATTGACGTATGGCAAGAGAGTCAGCCATGAGCGCCGAAATATTCATCAATGTCGCTCCCCGTGAAACACGTGCAGCCTTGATCGAGGGCGGTATCGTTCAGGAGCTTTTCGTTGAGCGCGCGAGTCGACGAGGCTTTGTGGGCAATATCTATCGCGGCAAAGTTACTCGTGTTTTGCCGGGCATGCAGGCGGCCTTCATTGAACTCGGCTTAGCTCGTACTGGGTTTCTGCACGTCAACGATGTGGTCTCGCAAGAGACACGATTTGATGCCCAGTCCGTCGCTGCTGTCGCTAATTCTGGCGGCCCGAGTGGGGTGTTGGATGGCATGGCTCCGGTTCTGCAGCAGCCCGCCGCCGATATCCGACGTCTTTTAAGTGCAGGTGATGAAGTACTTGTCCAGGTGGTCAAAGATCCGTTGGGTGCTAAAGGCGCTCGACTCACGACCTTCATTTCTTTGCCATCGCGGTATTTGGTGTTTATGCCGCACGGTCATGGGATTGGTATTTCATCGCGCATCGAGACTGAAGCCGAGCGAGAGCGACTCCGGCACGTTATGCAGGAATTATTGAGTGGCCGCTCTGCGCAAGACTCCTCCACATCGGAGCGGGGTGGGTACATTGTGCGCACCGCTGCAGAGGGCGTGGAGGCAGAGCGACTTGCCTCGGATCTCGCTTACCTAGATCGGCTTTGGGCCCATGTGAAACGTCGCTCGATTGCCGCGCGAACGATTGAGTTGATACATGAGGATTTGCCACTTGCTGAGCGTGTGTTGCGCGATGAACTAGGACGGGCCGTCGAGCGTGTGCTCGTGGACGATAGTGATCAAAGAGCGCGCCTTGAACAATTCATGCAGGATTTTTTACCCGAGGGGGGGCCGCGCATTGAATTGCACACCGCCTCGCGTCCTATTTTTGATTTGTACGGTATTGAAGAGGAGATCAATCGTGCGCTCGAGCGTAAGGTCGCACTGAAATCAGGCGGTTATTTGGTAATCGATCAAACCGAGTCGATGACCACGATTGATGTGAACACGGGCGGTTTTGTGGGCCATCGCAATCTCGAGGACACCATCTTCCGAACAAATTTGGAAGCAGCCGTCGCGATTGCTCGCCAGCTGAGGCTGCGTAACCTCGGTGGAATTATCATCATCGATTTTATTGACATGCGCGATGCGGGACATCGACAGCAGGTCTTGGCGGCGTTAGAGCAGGCGTTACTCGCCGATCATGCGCAGACGCAACTCGCGCCGCTGTCGCCCTTGGGCTTACTGGAGATGACGCGTAAGCGGACCCGAGAGAGCCTCGAGC
>CAZSRB010000077.1:0-8115 GCA_964609065.1 uncultured Acidibacter sp.
GCGGGCAAAGGCAAGGGACGACCCAAGGCCGTCGCAGGATCCAGAATATTCAAAGAACCCGCCGGGGCACCAAGGGTGGTCGTATTGACCCATGCGCCGGTCGTCGTCACCGAGGGGACAGGCGTATCACTCTGTTGGCGCAAGTTACTAGCGCTCAGTGACAGCCAGGTGTCAGAGCTTAAAGGTGCGGGTAACACCTCTCCCAAAGATTCAATATCGATCGAGTCTGGGACGGTCGAGGCCTCCACCTGCATCGCCTTAATCGACGCGGAGATTTCTTTGCTACCGAGCGACTCCTTACGAGCAAGCCCGTCCTTACCGAATAAGCCCACCGAGGGCAGGATCGCGACACTCGCACTCGGCGCACTCGGCGCATTCGCCAGCGTATTCGACGTCTCGATGGCACTCGGCATAGCGGCACGCGTCGCGTCCGCCACCGTCATTGTCGATAAGGACGCAGAAAGAGTTTCAGGCGCCCGAAAAGCCTCAAGTCCCAAAGGCTTGAACGCAGACTCTGGCGGGCCGCTGCGAGCGCTCGCCGCGCGCCAGCGTAAGACGTCCTCATCGGCAAGCGGACTCTCGGCGCCCAGCTGCGCAACGAGTCCGGACTCGCCGTCAGGCTGACTCAGAGACGATTCCGAAACGGTAGAGCCGGTCAGCGGTGTTAACACGTTGACGTTACCCGCCGGATTCGAACGTGGGTTCAGAGGGGGCGAGCTCTGGCCGTTCACCGCCGAAGCACCCAAAAAGGCGCCGAGTCCTGCGCGCTCGGGGGCGGTACCCTGCCGCGAAGAGCCATCCACCACGCTCAGATCGTCGGTCGGGGCGACCCGCTCAGCCGTCGGCAACCCGGTTGAGGACAGTTCATCCGACGGCAGCACGCCTGTCGCTGCACTCAAGGCCGTCACGTCGGTCGAACCGGCGGCCGATACCGCTACGGTCTCGGCCGAATCGCCCTCGGAGGCTAGATTGAAGTCATCTGCTGCCGTGGTCGTTTCGCGCAACAAAAGCTGCGCCAAGGACCGATCGATGCCGAGGTCGACCGCAAACTCTTCCAAAGCGGCGTCTGACACCCAGGGCGCACGCACCACCTTCCCATCCACCATCGCGCCCCACCAAGCGCCCTCACCGGCGCCCGAATCGCCGATAAGCGGCAGATCCTCCGGCAATGCCGGCAAACTCTTGCCGGTCAGCTCGCTCTGATCACCGGTCGTCGAAGCGCGTAACCGCGCCGCCCATGGCTCCATTTTGGAACTCTGGGACGGCGCATATTGTTCCATTATGGAGACAAAAAGCGCCGCGTTCGCAGTATTAGTCTTATTATCAAGACTTTCTGCGCTGGTATTTTGGGTCGTACCCTGGATTCCAGTAATTGAAAAAATGGACTCTGGCGCGCTCATGGTGTGTTGACAGCTCGGCTATTTGGTTCGATGCCAATCTGTTGTGCAACTAGGATGCCAAATCCGCGCGCTCAGCGGGGCGCCAAAGCGCTTCGAGCTCTCGCTGTTCGCGTCTTGCCACATCCCGCCTGACCTCCGCTGCTGCTTTGTCAGCAATCATGTTTAAGGCCTTCGCAAAGCCGCGCTTCTTCGCGACCTCTTCGGCAGCCGCTTCGACCAAAAACTCTGCCTGCGCAACTTTACGCTCCTGCTCGACCGACAACTGCGCCAACCAGTTCGAGAAATCGCGCGTTTGTCGCCAGGCGAGCACATGCCGAGCCTGCGCCTCGCGCTCAATTGAGAGCGCGGCGTAATCCTGACAGTAATCGGTCACTGCACTCAAGCGCTGCTGCTCGGCGCGTAATGTCGCCAAGCGTGCCGCCCAACCTGCCTCAGCCACCCGCGCAAACGTATCACCGACCTTGGCAATACGGCCCATGCGCATCGCGCGTCGACGGGACCGTTCACTCATTTCATCACCGTGGCTAATTGATTAAAGGCTTGCCCCAAGGTGACTTGCTCATCGAGATCTTGCATCAAAAAATCTCGCATCGTTGCACGTCGACGAATCGCCTCATCGAGCTCAGGGTCCGCACCCTCGCGGTACGCGCCCACCGACACGAGATCTCGATTATCTTCGTACGTTGAGAGGAGACGACGATAACGCGTCACTAATTGTCGTTGGTCAGGGCCGATCAACCGGTTGGCCAACCGCGAAATCGAATCGCTGATGTCCACCGCGGGATATTGCCCGGTCGCCGCGAGCTCTCGCGAGAGCATCACATGACCATCGAGTATCGCCCGCGCGCCATCCACGATCGGATCGTTGTAGTCATCGCCCTCAGCGAGCACGGTGTAAAAACCGGTGATACTCCCGCCGCTTGCCAGACTCCCAGCACGCTCAATAATTTCATTGATCAGCGAGAAGACCGAAGGGGTATACCCTTTAGTGGTCGGTGGTTCGCCCACGGCAAGTCCCACTTCGCGCTGCGCATGTGCCACGCGCGTCATTGAATCGAGTAGCAACAAGACATTCTTGCCGCGATCACGAAAATACTCGGCTACGGCACAAGAAAGGTGCGTTGCACGTAGGCGAATCACCGGCGAGCAATCGCCAGGGGAGGCAATCACCACTGCGCGCTTGAGCCCCTCTGGGCCTAACGTGTCGTGCACAAAATCGAGAACTTCGCGACCGCGCTCACCGATCATGCCGATCACAATCACATCCGCCTGAGTAAAGCGCGTCATCATGCCAAGGAGTACGCTCTTACCCACACCACTGCCGGCAATGAGCCCAATGCGCTGCCCCTTACCGACCGTCAAAAACGTATTGATAGAACGGATCCCGACATCCAAGGGTTCTTTGATGGCAGCGCGTTCGAGCGGATTTTTCCGCTCGCCTCGCAGCGGCACAAACACCTCTGGAGCAATGGGTGGCCCACCGTCAAAGGGCTGACCCATGCCGTCAATCACGCGACCGAGCATCTGCGTGCTCACCCCAACGCGGGCGGTATGCGTTAATACCCCGACCGCGGCACCCGGTAATAGCCCCTGCACCGACCCGAGCGGCATCAACATCACTTCCTGATCTTTGAAGCCAACGACCTCACAGACGATCGGCTCGCCGTCCTCAGACATCACCTCGCAATAGGCACCGAGCGGTGCTCGAATCCCGCGCGCACTTAACAACATGCCGGTCACGCGACTCAACACGCCCCGTGGACGAGGTGCGCTGATCGCAACTTTGGAAAGGCGATCCTCCAGAGCGTTAAGATAAGGGGTCTGTGTCATCGGCTCGATCGCTTACTCAATGAAATCAGACGGACCGTCGTCTAAATCGGTAGGTCCCTGGTCATCCATTAAATCTGGGATATCGGTATCAATTTGTAGATCGGGAACATCGTCCCCTTGTAGCTCGATCGCCCCGTCATCTGCCGCTAATTCCGGTAACTCGGCCTCGGCTTGAGGCTCTGGAATATCCACTGGGGGGCTCATGACTTCGGGCGCCGCTACGACCGGCGCTGCCTCTGGCTGCGCCTCCAAAGCCGGTGCCAGTCGCAGCACGTCCGCCGAGGCACTGAGTACCGCTTCACGTACTTCGCGTAACCGACTCTCAAAGCGATCGTCAATGACTTGATCGGTCGCGCTCAACATCACGCCTCCCGCCGACACGAGCGGATCACTGAGCAGACGTAGGTGCTGGGGCTTGACCTGACCGCGATCAAGAAGTGCTAAGTCATCCGGATGCAGGTGTGCGGTAATGGTGACGGCCTCATCGCCTTGATCGCGTAGAGCCTCCTGCACGGACTCCAGGTACTGCGTGAGCCCGTCGGGTGTCGCTAATTTTTGACGAGCGAGTTGTGCGCCGATTTCGACCCCTGACTTCGCGAGCGGAATCACCAAGTCGCGCTCGAGTCGCGCTTGACGCTCAGCAAGAGCACGAGCTGCGGCATCGAGTGCCAAAATCGCTTGATCCAGCCCTTGTGCGACCTCAGCGAAGGCTTCTTCGCGTCCGCGCTGATACGAGTCCTGCAAGGCTTGCTGCTGGCGCGCCTCCTCGGCGGCGCGCTCGGCCGCGAGAGTCGCTTCAAAATCTTCCGCAGGCTCAATGATCGCCTCTTGGATTTCTTCGAGTTCAGGCTCGCGCTCGGCTTGCTGTTGCTGTCGTGCTAATTCACGCAGCAAAAACCCCGCGCGACGCGCCGCAAAATGCCGCGCAGCGAACGCGTTCTGCGGATCGGTCTCGCGTTTTTTAACCGACGGCGAGGGCTGGAATATGGGGGCTGTTTTCACCGCTCAGAGGCCTGATGCTTAGACGTAATCGCCACCGCCACTCGAGAGCATCATCTCGCCCGCATCGGATAGCCGTCGGGCGGTACGCATAATCTGCTTTTGCGCATCTTCCACTTCCGACAACCGCAGGGGGCCCTTGCCTTCCATTTCTTCGATAAACATATCGCGTGCGCGAGCAGACATATTGGAGAGGAACTTTTCCTTGACGATTTCGTTGCTGCCCTTGAGCGCCACCATGAGAAGCTCCGGCGCGACATTACGCATGAGGGTCTGGATACTGCGGTTATCGCAACCATCCAAGTTCTCAAACTTGAACATATTGTCTTGAATGCTCTGCGCGAGATCCGCGTTTTGCTCGGTCAGATCTTTCATCAACACCGATTCAATGTCGGTTTTGACGTAGTTCATGATCTTCGCCGCGGCTTTCACACCCCCGACGCTTGAGGACTTAAGCGAAGAATTGGACGAAAACTGCTTACGCATGATCGATTCCAGCTCAGCCATGGCGGTCGGCTGAATCGTCTCGAGCGAGGCGACGCGTGCGATCACCTCGGGGCGTAAGTTTTTTGGCAAAAAGCGGATCACATCGGCCGCGACGTCGTAATCCAAGAACGACAACACAATCGCGATGATTTGCGGATGCTCATTGACGATCATCTCGGAAATCGATCGCGCATCCATCCACTGCAGGACTTCGAGGCCCCGATTCGCCGAAGCAGGCAAGATGCGGCTTAGCACGCTACTCGCTTTATCTTCGCCGAGCGCCGTCTTCAACATATTCTCAAGATAATCGAGTCCACCGCCGATATTGGTTTGTTTTTTGATGGTGGCAATAAAGCCATCGAGTACGGCGCTCACCGCTTCTTGCGACAGATCCGCCACCGAAATCATGGCCGCGCTTAAATGTTGAACTTCCTTCGGTGCAAGATGCCGAATCACTGCGGCGGCCTCTTCTTCACCGAGTAGCATCAACATCACCGCAGCACGCTGCGTGTTAGTCAGCGAGGCGACTTCTGCTGCGACCTCTTCGGGGCTCGGCGCTCCGGCGGCACCGAAGGTGGCAAGACTACTGGTGGTGGCGGCCTCTGGCATGATCGGCTTCCTGTCTTAAATATCTTTGGTAATGAGGTTCTTCAACACAAGCGCCACGCGACGCGCATCCTGCTCAACCATCATGCGCACCACGGTTACCTTATCGTCATAGCTATTGGCGGTATCGAGCATCTCAGCGGAGATGCCACCTTTCTTCTTCGGCTTCAGACGCGCCTTTAGCTGCTCGAGCGTTTCGCCTTCCTGCAACTCCATGCCCTCATCGAAGTCGCCGGCACCACCCTCACCCATCATCATGCCGGCGAAGCTGATCTTACCCGACTCATCAAAGGTAAAGCCTTGCTGCGCCAGCATTTGACGAATGACTTCCTCGGAAGGCGGCGGCGGCTCGACATAGGTCAGACGGGCAATCACCGGCCGGACCACTAAGAAGCCGAGCAACATGACGGCGAGCGTGATCGCGAGGTACTGAATAAGCTCGATGTACTCAGGGCGCTCCCAGAGCGGTAGCGGGACCACGGGTGCCGGGAGCTCAAAGCTTGTGCTGATGAGCGTCACCTGGTCGCCCCGATCGGCACTGAAGCCCACGGCACCCTGCACGAGGTTGGTCAAACGCTGGATTTCTTCATCGGGTAGCGGATTACGCTGGGGCGCTTCGGCCGCACCCGGTGCTGCAATCGCATCATTAATGGCGACCGCCACGGAAAGCCGTCGCAAGCGCGGCGCAGGATCCACCACATAGCGTACCGAGCGATCCATTTCATAGTTACGGCTCTCACTACGCTCCTGGGTACGCGTCATGCTTTGATCATCCGCATTGGCACCGGGCGGTAGGTTCGCCTCCGGCACCGCCGTCGTCGCTTCAGGCGCGGCGTTCGCGAGCGAACCCGGGACCCCTTCCGCACGCGGTTCGGTATTGGTTGATTCGCTCGACTGTTCCGATCGGACGCGCGTACCAGCATTGGTCGGATCAAAGTTTTCTTCAGTCTGTTCGATGATCGAGAAATCAAGCTCGGTCGTCGCCTGCACACGCACATTGTTCGCGCCATAGATCGGCGCTAAGAGCTGAACGACCCGATCCACATAATCGGCTTCCATCTTCTGCCGCAAAGCAAGTTGCTTGGCATTGAGATCCGTGCCGTCTGCAGACTCGGTCAATAAACGCCCAAACTGATCAACCACCGACACATTGGTCGGCGTCAAATAAGGGATGCTCGAGGAGACGAGATGTACGATCGCCTGAACCTGACCATCACTCAGCGCGCGCCCCGCAAAGGGCGTGACGATGACCGAGGCTTTTGGCTCAGCACGCTCACGGACAAAAGGACTTTGACGCGGGAGGGCAAGATGCACCCGGGCATCTTGTACGGAATTAATTCGACGAATGCTGAGCGAGAGCTCTTCTTCGATGCTCGCGTTGTAGCGGGCCTGCTCCATGAACTGACTGGTCCCGAGCGGCATATTGTCAGTAATACTCGCCATACCGGTGCTCGTCTGACGCGGTAAGCCGGCGGCGGCGAGAACGATTCGCGCTTCATGAAAATCCGATGGTGCGACCTGTAGCGCACCGCTCACCCGATCAATGTCAACACTGATCCCGTTCTTCAGCAGAACCTGCTGCGCCTCTTGCTTGTCGGTATCCGCCATTTCGGGATAGAGCAGCCGCGGCGGGGGCTTCGTGAGTGACGTAAACACAATCACGCCGAGTAACACGACGAGCACGATGCCCGCCCAGGGCAGTAATTTACGCGCGAGGGGTTGCTTCAGAAGCGAGTCGACTCGATTACCGCCACCCTGCGCGTTACCTGAGCCCTCAGCAGCCAAATCTTTGGCTCCTTGAGAGGTCGTCACCATCACGCCATTGTCACCGCGCCCTGCGGTGCCCATGCCATTTAATACATCTGCTTCAACTGCTGCCATGGATTACACCGACATGCTCATGATTTCACGATAGGACTCAAGAATTTTGTTACGGACCTGCACCGTCGCTTCAAAAGCCACGGAAGACTTTTGCATCGCGATCGCAACGTCCGTAATCGAAACATCTTCACCACGCACATAGGCGTTTTGCATCGAGCGCGCGAGTTGTTGTTGTTCATTGACGCCATCGAGCGCCGCTTTCATGGTCTCCATGAAGCTTGTGCCCTCGACTTTGGGCGGCAACATCGGGATCGCGGCACCCTTGCCAATCCCCGACGAGGGAGCGACTTGTCCCACCCCAGAAGGATCTGGCGCCGCGGCATGACTACGCACCTGCTCTCGCATAGCGCGTAGCTGCTCAAGGGCTTGTTGCATCGCGATCGATTGCACGCTCATAGGAAAATCCTCAGCCCGCCTCAGCCATTAAGCCGTGCTCGCGCATGCGCGCGAGCTTGTAACGTAGGGTGCGCTCACTGATCCCGAGCCGTGCGGCCGCCGCCATCTTGGTCGGCGTCTGTTGTAAGGCCTCGCGAATGAGCTCAGCCTCGCTTTGCGATCGACGGCCCATCAAAGAATCTCGTGAGTCGCTCTCAACGATCGAAGCGTAAGCGTGCCCACTGTGAGTGACTGAACCTCGGGTGAGTGGTGCCTGCAGATCAAACCCCAAGTGCTCGGCACGCAGTGCTCCGCCATCAGCAATGATCAAAGCCCGCTGGATCACATTCTCAAGCTCGCGCACATTGCCAGGCCAAGCGTATTGAATAAGTGCACGAGTCGCCGACGGATCAATCTCGGTCACCGTGCCAATGTGACGATGACGCTGCAGCATCGCCTGAGCGAGCGGCAGAATGTCACCAGGTCGCTGCGCGAGTGGCTTTAAGGTCAGGGGGAAAATATTGAGGCGGTAGTACAA
>CAZSRB010000078.1:0-7907 GCA_964609065.1 uncultured Acidibacter sp.
TCGCTATCGAACAAGTCCTGAGGGGACAGCCTAGCACTCAGCAATTGCTTGATGGGTGCAGGGAGTCCGATTTCCACTTCATTCAGCCGATACCAAAGACTGCGATCATCCTCGAGCACCGCGTTCGCGCGCTCGCTGACGGTGATCGCAAGCGGTTCGATCCGCAAATCAAAATGCGTGAACACATGATCAATGGCGGCGAGCGCGAGGGGCTC
Organism: uncultured Acidibacter sp.; assembly: GCA_964609065.1. Lineage (GTDB taxonomy): Bacteria > Pseudomonadota > Gammaproteobacteria > Steroidobacterales > Steroidobacteraceae > UBA964. Next base: position 216 of record CAZSRB010000078.1, read on the forward strand.
TGACTGCGCTTCAAAATGATTCGCAAGATACATAAGCGCTGCGTCTTTAGAGTCAAACTCAGGCAGACACCATAAGCCACCCCAGATCCCTCTTTCGGGTCGGCGCTCAAGGAACACCTCGCCGCTTGGGCGCGTGAGTAACAGCATCCAGCATTTCTTTGACACTCGCGGCTTTTGACTGCGCGGCTTTTTAGGCGCCGGTAAGCTCTGCGTACGGCCATGGCGATACGCGAGACACTCATTCTGTAGAGGGCAGAGCACGCAGGCGGGCTTACTGCGCGTGCAGATCGTGGCCCCGAGATCCATGATGGCCTGTGTGTAGGTCGCAACCCCTGCGGCGGGCGTCTCTGCTTCGGCCAACTGCCACAATCTTTGCTCAATCGCACGCTCAGCAGGATTACCGTCGATCTCAAAGAATCGACATAAGACGCGCTTCACATTGCCATCCAAAATCGCATGACGCTGATTAAGCGCCAGCGCCAAAATAGCACCCGCGGTTGAGCGTCCGATTCCGGGCAAAGCCGCGACACCCTCAAAGTCTTCCGGGAACCGCCCCCCGTGCTGCGTCATGATCGTCTGGGCAGCCTTGTGCATATTACGAGCACGGGCGTAATACCCAAGCCCTGTCCAAAGATGGAGCACCTCATCGAGCGGAGCGGCCGCGAGCGTGGCAATCGTCGGAAAGCGCGCCATGAAACGTTCGTAATAAGGGATGACCGTCGCCACTTGCGTCTGCTGCAACATGATTTCAGAGACCCAGACGCGATACGGGCTGCGCGCAGACTGCCACGGCAAGTCGTGTCGGCCTGCGCGAGCGTGCCAGGCGATCAGCGGGCGCGCAATCTTCGCTGTCTGTCCTGACTTCGGAGGCAACCCACTGCTCATGCGGGGATTCTATCGAACCTCAAGCAATCGCGACCGAGGGCCTGCGGTCGACCGTTGTGTGGCGGCGCGTCCGGTCACGCTCGGGGGATTTGGCTAGGCTTTGCTAGGCTTGCCCTGGGCTTTAACGGGGGTTTAATCGTGGAAGACTTGAGTCTTTGGCATGGGCTGGTCAAGTACCTGCACATCCTGCTGTTTGTGTATTGGCTGGGCGGTGATGCCGGCGTGTTTTACTCCAGCAAATTTGTCACTAATCCGAATCTGTCGCGCGACGCCCGACTGACCGCTTTCAAAATATTTATCAATCTCGACATGCTGCCGCGCTATTGCTTAGCGCTGATGCTCACGGTGGGCGGCGTCCTCGCTGAATTTATCGGCTACGAGCATCCCTTGTGGCAGACGATCGCGATTGTGGCCTTGGGGCCGATCTGGGTCTGGGTCGTTCATACGATTCATGCGCGTGAGGGCAGTGACTTTGCCAAACAACTCGCGGATCTCGATCGCAAGTTTCGTGTGTTCATGATCATCGCGCTGATCGCCTCCGTGGGCTATCACTGGGTCACGGGGCCCTTACAGCCCTACCCTTGGCTCGCCGCTAAACTTTTGATCTTTGCTTTCTTGATTTTCTGCGGCTTCATGATTCGGCTGAAACTACCGCCCTTCATTGAAGGCTTCCGTACGCTCGCCTCGACCGGGCCGACGCCGGAAAGCGATCAAAAAATGATCGATGGGATGGCGGCCTGTCGCCCCTACGTACTTTTGATCTGGGCGGGTGTGGCGATCTCAGCGCTGATCGGGGTACTCAAACCCGGGCAGAGCCCGCTCGGTTAAGAGGTCCACCCGCTCATGCGTAACTGGCGTCGATGGGCGGTACTCTTAGTGATTCTCGGGGCTGCGGGCTACGCCTTTTGGCTACGGCTCCAGCCCCTTGAGCTCGCCGTAGCGACGGCGACGCGAGGCCCTGCGATCGATGCCGTGTACGCGACGGGCATTGTCGAGCCCTCGCTCGAAGTACGTATCGCGCCGCGTGTGGCGGGTCGACTGCGTGCGCTCCTGGTCGATGAAGGGACGGAGGTCCGTGTTGGCGAGCCACTCGCGCGCCTAGAAGATGCGGATCTACGCGCAGCCACAGCGGAACTGGAATCGCGCGCCGCTTACGCGAAAAGCCAGTTCGAACGACTGAGTGAACTACGCCAATCGGGCCTCATCTCGCTCGATGCGTTAGAGCGGGCGCGAGCAGACCTCGAGGCCGCTGAAGCGGCGCTTTCGCGTAGTCGCGAGCAGCTTGCCTTCATGACGCTACGTGCGCCCATGGCGGGCGTGGTCATTCGTCGCGATGGTGAGATCGGCGATCTGATACCGGTCAATCAGGTGCTCTTTTATTTGGCGAGCCTGGATCCCCCGCGCATCAACGCCGATGTGGATGAGGAAGATCTCCCACGGCTACAAGTGGGGCAACGTGCACTCATTCGCGCCGATGCGTTTCCCGGTGAAATCTTTGAAGGCGAGGTCGCGGAGATCACGCCGCGAGGCGATCCGATCTCACGCTCCTATCGGGTACGCATCAGTTTGAGCGCGGACACCCCGCTCGTGATTGGTATGACGGCGGACGTCAATATCATCATCGCGGAGCGTAACGAGGTGCTCTTGGTGCCAACCTCTGCCTTGCAAGTCGATGGCACGGATAATTTTGTGTGGCTACTCGAGGGCGAGCGTGTGGTTCGACGCGCGGTGAGCGTCGGTGTTCGCTCACCTGAACGAGTGGAAATCATTGAGGGGCTCAGTGATACCGATCGGTTTGCCATCCGTCCGCCCGACGATCTCAACGAGTCGGTGACCGTGCGCGCAACGGTCGCGAGCCCTTAAGCGACCCGAGCGCTCGTGCGACTCGCACTCGATATTGCGCTCTCTCATCTCGGCGGACGGCGTCGACAAACGCTCGTCTCCTTGCTCGGTGTCATGTTGGGGGTCGGGTTTTTTCTCGCGGTCTCAGCGCTCATGCGCGGCTCTGAGGCGGACATCATCAAGCGTCTCGTCGATAGCGCACCACACATCACCATCCGCGATGAATTTCGCACGGTCGCGGCGCAGCCTGCCGAATTAGCCTACCCGAGTGGCGCGGTCGCGATTAGCAGCCTCAAACCCCGCAACGAACCCCGCGGTATTCGCCAATACCGGCGTCATCTCGCCTCAATCGATGCGCTCGCCGATGACGTAGGCGGTCTGCAAGCCGCCCCGATCCTGATCGGACAGGCGATCTTCAGCTTCGCCGGTCGCAATGAAGCCGTCACGCTCTCAGGTGTAGTCCCCTCACGCATGATGAATGTGAGTGCGGTCGAGGAAGATATCATTGACGGTAGTCTTGCCGATCTCGATGCCGACTCCAATGGCATCATTATCGGTCTTGCACTCGCCAAAAAATTAAGCCTTGAGCGCGGCGAAAATGTCACGGTGGTGTCCCCCACCGGCAATATCCGCGCGATGAAAATCGTCGCGCTATTTTCGACAGGCAATGTGTCTTACGACGAATCGCAAACTTTTGCCAACCTAACGCGAGTACAGGCACTACTCAATCGACCTAATACCGCCAACAGTATTATCGTCAAATTGAATGACGCCTCTCAGGCTCGCGATGTCGCTGCAGACGTCGAGCGCACCATTGGTTATAAGTCAGTCTCTTGGCAGGAAGCGAGCAAAGATTTGCTCGATACGCTCATCGTCCGAAACGTCATCATGTACACGGTGGTAGGAGCGATCTTGCTAGTCGCTTGCTTTGGTATCTACAACATCATCTCAACCGTCGTACTTGAAAAAACCCGCGATATCGCGATCTTGAAATCGATGGGGTTTCATGCTGACGACATTCGGCAAATCTTTGTCATTGAAGGCGCCATCATCGGCGTGGCGGGGAGTCTCCTCGGAATCGCGATGGGCGCTGCAATGACCTATGCACTCGGACAAGTCGAGATTCAGCCACCCGGATCCACCGAGGCCATCAACTTGCCGGTTTATTGGGGTGTGGATCAGTTTTTATTGGCGGCGAGCTTTGCGATCGGCTCAGCCGTGATGGCCGCCTGGCTCCCCGCCCGCAAAGGCAGTCGCGTGGAGCCCGTCGACATCCTACGCGGAGCGGTGTAAGCGATGAGCATCCTGCGCGCTGAACACATCACCCGTCGCTTAACGGGCGAAATCGACGTCACGCTCGTCGAAGATGCGAGCGTCGCCATCGAACAAGGCGAGTTTGTGGTGATCAGGGGACCTTCGGGATCGGGTAAGTCGTCGCTGCTCTATCTGCTCGGTTTACTGGATCAGCCCACCTCGGGGCGACTTTTGCTGGAAGGCGAAGACACCAGTCTCTTCAATGAAGATCAGCGTGCCGATCGACGATTACGAAAACTCGGCTTTGTATTTCAGTTTCACTTTTTGCTGGTCGAGTTCTCAGCCCTTGAGAACGTCATGATGCCGATGCGTCGGCTCGGGGCCTTGAGCGCGAGCGATCAAAGAAAGCGTGCAGCGGATATCCTCTCGCGCTTAGATCTCGCCGATCATATGCATAAGCGACCCTCACAGCTCTCCGGCGGTCAGCGTCAGCGCGTGGCGATTGCGAGAGCACTTGCCAATGATCCACGCATTATTCTTGCGGACGAGCCGACCGGCGCGCTCGACACCAAATCGAGCGAGAACGTGCGCGATATCTTGCGCCGACTCGCGAGCGAGGAGGGTCGCAGCATCATTGCCGTGACCCATGACCTACATTTTGCCGAAGCCGCCGACCGTCAAATTGAAATCGTGGATGGCCGCATCGTCAGCGGCGGTGCCGCGATCACCTAAGGCAATAGAACCGTCGAGCCCGTGGTTTTGCGCGCCTCGAGATCGCGATGCGCTTGAGCGGCCTCAGAGAGTGGATAGGTCTTGCCGATACGCAATTTCACCTTGCCCGATTTCACGACCGAAAAAAGCTCCCGCGCGGCGGCATCGAGATCTTCGCGTTTGGCGATATAGGCAAACAGAGAAGGCCGAGTCAAAAAGAGCGAGCCGCGTTTGGCGAGCTCCATGGGCGACATGACGGGCGGTGGCCCTGAAGCATTCCCGTACGAGACCATCATGCCAAGGGGCGCCAAACAATCGAGAGAAGCCATGAAGGTCTTAGCACCGACTGAATCATAGACCACGCGCACCCCCGCGCCCTTGGTCAACGCACGCGTACGCGCGACGATGTCATCGCGACCTTCAATCAACACATGTTTGCAACCGTTGCGCTTAGCGAGCGCCGCCTTGGCATCGCTCCCGACGATACCGATCACTTTAGCGCCCAAAGATTTCGCCCATTGGCACAAAATCAAGCCGACACCACCCGCAGCTGCGTGCACCAAAATCCAGTCGCCTTTGGCGACTTTGTAGGTACGGCGCAAAAGATATTGCGCGGTCAGGCCTTTCAACATCATCGAGGCGGCCTGCTCGTCACTGATCGCCCGCGGAAGTTTCACAAGGACTGAGGCGGGTACTACGCGCTCTTCGCAGTAGCTCCCTGGCTGAGTGTGGACGTACGCGACCCGATCACCCGGCTTGAATTCTTTGACGCCACGGCCACACGCGAGCACCACGCCCGCCGCCTCACGGCCGAGCCCCGCCGGCAACGGCGTGGGGTATAGACCGGTGCGATCGTAGACATCAATGTAATTGAGACCAATGGCGGTGTGGCGTAACAACACCTCACCTGGGCCCGGTCGACCGGGATCGCTCTCTTCCCAACGTAACTTTTCCGGGCCACCGACCCGGTGAAGACGAATCGCCTTAGGCATACCGCTCCTTTAAAGAGCGGAGTCGTCCGTTTCGCCGGTTCGGATTCGGATCACCCGCTCGATGTCCGTGATAAAAATTTTGCCGTCGCCTACTTTACCGGTTTTAGCCGCCTTCACGATGGCCTCGGTGACTTGCTCAACGAGATCCGCTCGGACGGCGACCTCGATGCGGGTTTTGGGGACGAAATCCACCACATATTCCGCGCCGCGATAGAGCTCTGTATGCCCGCGCTGCCGACCGAAACCCTTAACCTCGGTAACGGTCATGCCCGATACGCCGATCTCCGACAAAGCGGCACGCACGTCGTCGAGCTTGAACGGCTTGATGATCGCTGTTACGAGTTTCATGGTCTCAACTCCCTTATTCTTTCTGAGTCTCGGTCGATGTACTCGGCCTGTGGCCGCGGCTGCAAGACATATTGCACCTTCCGTGCCACGCTGGCGAGGCCTGAGCGGGCGGAAATTCCTCGATAAATCGTGATCTCCTCGCGCTATTTCGGCTCAAGCGGGCACCTTCATGCACCAAGATAGCGCACAGCGGTCTCGGACTCGCTCGGCGGTGGTGCGCAGTGGGTGAGAGCCGTATCCTCTTCGCCTGACATGAAGCACATCGTTGTCATCGGCGCAGGCCAAGCAGCAGCCCAATGCGCAGAAAGTTTGCGCCGCAAAGGGTATGACGGAGCCCTGACCTTGGTGGGGCGTGAGGCACACCTCCCCTATCAACGCCCACCGCTGTCGAAGAAGTATCTCGCCGGAGAGCTCGGCCTCGATCGGATGTTGCTGCGACATCAAAGCTTTTTTGATGAGCAGAACATTCAGGTGCGGCTCGGTCGCGAGGCGATCGCCATCGATCGAGCGGCTCAAGTCGTACAACTCGATGATCAATCCACGCTCTCTTATAGCGAACTCGTGTTGGCGACCGGCGCTGCCGTCCGACGTTTATCGCTACCGGGATCTGAAGGCGCAGGCGTTCACTACCTGAGAGATCTCGCCGATGCCGATCGCCTGCGCGCTGCAGTGGTACCCGGTCAACACGCGGTGATTGTGGGGGGCGGTTATATCGGACTTGAGGTCGCCGCCACGCTGCGTCAGCAGGGCATGGCGGTCACCGTGCTGGAGATGGCCGACCGCGTCATGAATCGCGCCGTCGCCGAACCCATCTCACGCTACTACGAAGCTGAGCATCGCAGCCACGGCGTCGACATCCGGCTCGGCGCTCAACTACAGCGCTTTGAATGTGACGCTGAGGGACATGTTCGCTTTGCGATCACCGATCAGGGTCCTGTGCCCGCAGATCTCGTCGTGATTGGAGTGGGCGTGACACCCAACGATGCGCTCGCCCGAGAAGCGGGACTCGCTTGCGAGAACGGCATCGTGACCGATGAGTATTGCCGGACCGAGGATCCAAAGATTTGGGCGATTGGCGATTGCAGCAATCACCCCTCACAGCACTACGGCATGCGCGTACGACTGGAATCCGTCGATAACGCGTTTGAGCAAGCACAAACCGTAGCCGCTAATTTGACTGGTACACCCCAGGTCCACCACAAAGTGCCGTGGTTTTGGTCAGATCAATACCATCACAAGTTACTGATCGTGGGGCTCTCACAGGGACACGACCAAATAATCCTGCGAGGCGACCCGGCCGCTCACAGCTTCTCCTGCTGCTACCTCAAAGCCGGTGAGCTCATCGCGATTGATACGGTCAACATGGCCAAAGATCAGATGGCCGCGCGCAAGCTCATTGCCGCCCACGCGCGACCTGACCCTGAAAAATTACGCGATATCACGATTTCGCTCAAGGATTGTCTTTGACCCCGGGTGAATCGGCGGTCGGTAACTCAGGGTAGGGCCCTAAGCGCAAGATCATCATTGCCGAGATCAAAAACAGCGCGACATACACCCAAAGTACCGGCGTGTGCGACCCGAGTACGTCATACACACGGTTTGTGATAATGACGGCCGTCCCCGAACCGAAGGTCCAGGCGGCGTATTGCCAACCATAATT
>CAZSRB010000079.1:0-7844 GCA_964609065.1 uncultured Acidibacter sp.
GCTGTCCCTGGCGTGGGCGACTGCACGGCATTTGGCGACTGAAGTGGGTGCGTTTGCGCTGTTTGCCACCCATTATTTTGAGCTCACCGCTTTAGCGGATGAGCTCCCTGGCGTCTCAAACGTTCACCTCGATGCCAGCGAACATGGCGAATCGTTGGTGTTCTTACATGCCGTCAAATCTGGCCCCGCTAGCCGAAGCTATGGGCTTGCAGTCGCAAGATTAGCGGGTATGCCAAAAGTGGTCGTCGCTGCCGCCAAAGATTATCTGCATCAGCTTGAGATGAAGGCGACGCGCGTGTCAGATGCTGATCAAGCCCCCGCGTTGAGCCAGCAAGTGGAACTCACCTGGGAGTCACCGCCGCCGACGCCCCACCCTGCGCTCAAGGCACTTGCGGCGATCGATCCCGATACGCTCTCCCCGCGTGAGGCGCTTGAGGCGCTTTATCGTCTGCGCTCAGTGCTCGATCGCGAACACTGAAGCGGAAAGTGCCCTGAACGACAAAAAGTCGCGATCGCCTCAACGACTGACTCCGAGACCAGCATGCCAAGATGACTCACCGGTAAGGTGATCTGATCGGTCGCTGCCGCGAGCGTGGTTTCACTGAGCGCGACCGTCCCATCATGGGGTTCATCAAAACTTGCGAAAAGCCCACCGACGCCAAGCGGAAGAGTCCCCGCGATGACACCGACCTCACAAGGCAGCGTCGTAACCTCAGCATCGCTGACCAATAACTGTTGCAAAGCCGCTTCCCCAATGATTTCGCGACCCCACCGATGGGCGGCAAGGGCACGCGCCGCGCGACTCCCACCGACCGGCGAGCCCATGAGCACGGCGCGTCTGACTGCATGGGTAGCGGCCCGCTGCAATAAATATTTGAGCGTGATACGACCCCCGAGACTATGACCTAGAAGATAGGTCACCTGATCGCTATCGGCGATGAGCGCCTGCAAGCGATCCAGCACGGAGTCCAAAGATTCAACACGCGTGCCGTAGCTGAATACCTCAAGCTCGTAGCCATAGTGCTGGGTCAAGCGCCGCCGCAGCCACAGGGATTCAATCCCCGTCAGCCACAGGCCGTGAACAAAGATTATCCGTTCTCGGGCGCCTGCCATGGCCGCACCCGGATGTACAGCTCGCGCAGCTGTTTATCCGATACCTCGGTGGGCGCATCGGTCAGCGGGCAAGCAGCTGTCTGGGTTTTGGGGAACGCGATCACTTCGCGAATGCTATCGGCGCCGCAGATCAACATCGCCAACCGGTCGAGACCAAACGCGATACCGCCATGCGGCGGGGCACCATATTTCAATGCATCAAGCAGGAAGCCGAATTTACGTCGTGCCTCCTCAGGATCGATCCCTAGGAGATCAAAGACTACCGATTGCATCTCGGCACGATGGATACGCACAGAGCCACCGCCGATCTCCGAACCATTGAGCACCATGTCATAGGCGTTCGCCAGCGCCTCACCCGGTGAAGCCTTGAGCGCCTCATGGTCTGGATTCTTGGGCGAGGTAAACGGATGATGCATCGCGATCCATCGACCTTCATCGGGATCAAACTCAAACATCGGAAAGTCCACCACCCAAAGTGGCGCCCAATCGCCGCTCACGAGCCCCAAATCATGACCTACGCGTAAGCGCAATGCGCCGATGGCATCGTTAACGACCTTCGCTCGATCCGCACCAAAGAAAATCAAGTCATCGGCCACAGCGCCCGTACGCGAAAGAATGCCCGCGAGCGCCTCATCCGATAGGAATTTGGTGATCGGCGACTGCAAACCCTCTCGCCCTTGCGACGGGTCATTGACTTTGATATACGCGAGTCCCTTGGCGCCATAACGCGCGACAAAGGCCGTGTAATCGTCAATTTCTTTGCGAGTTAGCTTATTGCCACCCGGTACACGCAGGGCGGCAACTCGTCCCGCTGGATCCTTAGCAGGTCCAGCAAAAACTTTAAAATCACAATCGGTCACGAGATCCGCGACATCGACCAATTCCAGCGGAATCCGCAAATCAGGCTTATCGCTCGCGAAGCGGCGCATGGCCTCGGCGTAGGGCAAACGCGCAAAAGGCTGCGGCAGTTCAATACCCGCCGAGTGCTTAAACACGTAACAAATCAACGATTCCATCAGACTCATGATCTCTTCCTGCCCGAGGAAAGAGGTCTCGATATCAAGCTGAGTGAAATCGGGCTGTCGGTCCGCGCGCAAATCTTCATCGCGAAAACAACGCGCAATCTGATAGTAGCGCTCAAAGCCCGCGATCATGAGAAGCTGCTTGAAAATCTGCGGCGACTGCGGCAATGCAAAGAATTTACCCGGATGGGTACGTGAGGGCACTAAGTAATCTCTTGCGCCCTCGGGTGTCGCCTTGGTGAGCATCGGGGTTTCAATGTCGATAAACCCCGCTTGATCCAAAAATTCGCGCATCGCGCGCGTCACGGCATGACGCTGACGCAACTTGCGGTTCATGACATCTCGCCGTAGATCCAAATAGCGATAGCGCAGTCGTACCTCTTCGGAGACTTGCTCATCGAGCTGGAAAGGTAAGGGTTCAGAACGATTCAATAATTCGATCGCGGTGGCGAGCACCTCAATCTCACCAGAGGCGAGCTGCGCGTTCACCGTCCCCTCGGGCCGAGGCCGCACGCGACCGGTGATGCTGACCACGAACTCATTACGAAGTTTTTCCGCCTCGGCAAAGATCTCAGGTGCATCGGGGTCGAAGACCACCTGCACGAGACCCTCGCGATCGCGCAGATCGACGAAGATGACGCCGCCATGGTCACGACGGCGGTGCACCCAGCCAGCCAGAGTGACAGATTGGCCGGTCAGGGCCGCATTGACTTGTCCGCAATGATGAGTACGCATGAGGGGCGAGGATGTTACGGAGCGGCTGTCAGCGACGCAACCGATTCCCGTGACGAAAGCCGCGAGAAGCCGTAGAGTTTGGTGGATGACCACCCACCCCGACGACGAGACCCCACTACCGATCCGTATCAAGGCCATGTGGGCGACCGGCGCCTTCGGGGTCGCCATCCTCATGAACGGGATTTCGGCGCTGGCGCTCTTTTACTTTGTGAGTGTGTTGCAGATCCCCGCGGCCATCGCCGGATTTTTAATTTTCCTCTCTAAAATTTATGACGCTGTTTCGGATCCGCTGACCGGGGTCCTGAGCGATAAGACCGGGGGTGAAGGCGGTAGACGTCGACCGTGGCTCTTTTGGGGAGCTTGGGTCTCGGCGATCTCCTTTTTTGGGGTGTTCACGGTTCCCTTTATCGGTCCGTGGCCAAGCATGACCGAGGGCCCGGGGCTGATCGCGGCGCTCTACGTTCTCGCTGCGCTCTTGCTCTACACCACAGGCTACTCGCTCTTTAACGTACCCTACATGGCGATGCCGGCGGAAATGACCAACGGCTACCACGAGCGCTCATCGATTCACGGTTGGCGAGTGATGTTCGCCTCAGTGGGCGGATTTCTCTCGCAATCGGCAGCCGGTGCAGTGCTTGAGATCATGGGCAAAGATTGGGATGCCCATGCGGCCGTGGGCGCCCTAGGCGGTTCACTGATTCTCGCGGCGATGCTGACGGCCTGGTGGGGCACCCGTGATGCCCCCTCTCATCCACGCAGTGAGGTGAGCCTACCCTTTCGCGAGCAGTGGCTCGGCTTGTGGCGTAATCGACCCTTCCAACAAATTCTTGCAATTAAGCTCGTACAACTCATCGGCGTGAGCGCAAGCTCCGGCGGTTTAATGTTTTTTTTGGTCAACGTCATCGATATGCCGCTGACCCTGCTTCCCGTCATTGGCGGGCCGATGACGCTCGCGGTGATCTTTGGCACCCCGTTACTGGTACGACTCTCCAAGCGGGTCGGTAAACGCGGTGGCTACGTGTTCTCGGCGCTGCTCACAGGCTTAGTAGGACTGTCCTGGGCACTCGCTCAACCGGGCGAGCATTGGGGCCTCTTAGCGCTACGTGGCGCGGTGAATGGTCTCGCTTTTGCGGGGAACGTCGTGTTTGCCATGTCTATGATGACCGATGCCATGGAGCTCGATTACCACCAAACAGGCATGCGTCGCGAGGGGATGTACTCCGCACTCTATAGCTTTGTGGAAAAACTGGCCTCGGCGCTGGGCCCACTGATTCTCGGGCTTGCGCTCTCGGGCGCCAGCTTCAACCCTCGCACGCCACCCTCCGAAGTGACAGAAGAAGTGCGTCAGGCGGTATTACTCTCGATCGGCTACATCCCCGCGCTGATGGCCGTACTCGCTGTCATCATCCTCGCTTTTTATAAGCTCGATGAAGAGACGCTGCGCGGGCTGCGATCGGGCGCGCGACGCAACACATAAATCCCGCCTAAGCTACCCGCATTAATCCGCAGTTCGTCATCCAAATAAATGACGTCTGAGTGCAACCGTGGCGGCTTGAGCGTCATGATCAAAGATTGCGTCGCATCAAACCCGAGTGCCGCTCGCAAGCGGCTCTCATCACTCTCGGGCGAGGGACGCAGTTCTACCGTGTGGAAATCCACCGCAAACCGCTGCCGATTGTCGGGCTCTTCACGAAAGCGGCCATGGACAACGATGATTCCTGTGGTCACGCCATCAGCGGCCACGAAATCGACCACGTTGTTATAAGCTGAACCCTCTCGGGCAATCTCCTGACAAAGATTCAGCACCCGAATCGGGATGGGTCCAAACGCATTGAAGCTTTGAACCTTTAAATTAGAGTCATGTACCTTGGGCTTACCCGCTGAATGTTTGGCGCCGAAGTGCGCGAAGACCGTCTCCCACACCCCCTCCACCTGCTCCAGGGCATCCATCGGCGCCGGTACCGGACTCAGCGGGCGCAGCGCCTCAACCATCTCGGCAAGCTGCGCAAAGCTTTCATCTGTGAATCCACCTGACGCATCCGCCTGATCGATAAGGTTTAGGAGATTTTCTTTGGCGGTCGCGGCTTCATTCATCGTCTATGAAATCCTTAGCGATTTAAAGTTGGAACTGATTTAGCTCGCACGGCTACCACGCGCTCCTTTGCGCGTAGTGCGCCCTGAGGCCGACCGGGCAGGCGTTTTGCTGACCGAGCTCTTACGTGTGGCGACTTTGCGTCGACCCGTTGCGGCGGTCCCGGTGGACGAAGCGCCACTTGAGGGCTTACCACGGGCTTCTTTGCCGCCGGAATCTTTGCTGGCAGAGCCGTTGCCAGCGGAGTCTTTACTTCCCGACTCTTTTGCAACAGCTTCTTTGCTTCCAGCGGCCTCTTTAGTGCCTGAATCGCTTTTGGCAGCGTCGCGACTGTCCGCATCCTTAGCCGCTGACTCCCCACCGGGAGCATCCGCAAGATTACGCTTGCGATCTTGGTCACTTTTGAAGTCGGTTTCGTACCAACCGCCGCCTTTCAAGCGAAAAACGGGCGCGGAGATGAGCTTGACCAGAGCGTTTTTGCCACACTCAGGACATTTTTTGAGCGGGCGGTCCGAAATCTTTTGCATGACCTCGGTCTGTGCTCCGCACTGACGACACTCGTACTCGTAAAACGGCATATCAGCAACTCCCTGCTGGCGAGACTATACCGATTTGCTGAATTCCAAGCGACCCTCAGCATTCACCTTGACGGCGATCCGATCGCCACTCGCGAACTGTCCCTGCAGGAGCCGCTGTGCCAGCGGGTTTTCGATCTGCTGCTGGATCGCGCGCTTCAGTGGCCGGGCCCCATAGACGGGATCAAAGCCCGCCTCACCCAGGAGATCGCGCGCCGCATCATCCAACTGCAGATCCATTCCGCGATCCACGAGCCGTTTACGTAACTGACCCAATTGAATGTCGACGATCGATCGAATCTGCTCGGTGCCGAGCGGATGGAACACGACGATGTCGTCAATCCGGTTGATGAACTCCGGTCGGAAGTTTTGCTGCACGATATCCATCACCGCCGACTTCATCCGACTGTAGTTCTGCTCACCCGCGTGCTCTTGGATCGCCTGAGAGCCTAGGTTTGAGGTCATGATGACGACCGCATTACGAAAATCTACGGTGCGTCCTTGACCATCGGTCAAGCGACCATCATCGAGCACCTGCAGCAATACATTGAACACATCTGGGTGCGCCTTTTCGACTTCGTCGAGCAAAATGACCGCATAAGGTCGTCGACGCACCGCCTCGGTCAGATAGCCGCCTTCCTCATAGCCGACGTAGCCTGGAGGCGCGCCGATCAGTCGTGCCACGGAATGTTTTTCCATGAACTCCGACATATCGATCCGCACCATCGACTCTTCGGTATCAAATAAAAACTCTGCTAGCGCTTTACACAGCTCCGTCTTGCCCACACCCGTCGGTCCCAAAAACAGGAATGAACCGTTGGGTCGGCGTGGGTCAGACAAACCCGCCCGTGAGCGTCGGATGGCGTTTGAAACAATGCGCACGGCTTCATCTTGACCAACCACGCGCCGAGCCAGTGCTTCCTCCATCCGCAGGAGCTTTTCCTTCTCGCCTTCCATCATTTTGGCAACGGGAATACCCGTCCACTTAGAGACCACTTCCGCGATCTCTTCATCGGTCACCTGATTGCGAACCAACTGCCCTTGCTGACCTTCGTTCGCCTGCGCTTCAGCTAGACGCTTCTCAAGCTCTGGGATCCGGCCGTACTGCAACTCCGCCATCCGAGCCAAATCGCTGCGTCGTCTTGCGGATTCCAGTTCGAGTTTGACCTTCTCGAGCTCTTCTTTGATGCCCGAGGCACCCTGTAAATTCGCCTTCTCGCTGCGCCAGATCTCCTCGAGATCAGCGTACTCACGTTCGAGTTGCTCGAGCGTCTCTTCGAGTGTCGCCAGACGCTTTTTGGTCGCCTCATCTTTTTCCTTTTGTAGCGCCACTCGTTCAATCTTGAGCTGAATGATGCGACGCTCGAGCTTATCGAGGGCTTCGGGCTTCGAATCCATCTCCATGCGGATACGCGCTGCCGCCTCATCGATCAGATCGATGGCCTTATCCGGTAATTGCCGATCGGTAATGTAGCGATGCGACAAGGTCGCAGCCGCCACGATGGCAGGATCAGTGATCTCGACCTTATGGTGATTTTCGTAACGCTCCTGCAGACCGCGTAAAATCGCAATCGTGTCTTCGACCGAGGGCTCATCCACGAGTACCTTCTGAAAGCGACGCTCAAGTGCCGCATCTTTTTCAATGTATTTTCGGTACTCATCCAGCGTGGTGGCCCCCACGCAGTGCAACTCACCCCGAGCGAGCGCTGGCTTCAACATATTGCCCGCATCCATGGCGCCTTCGGCCTTACCCGCGCCCACCATCGTGTGAAGCTCATCGATGAAGAGAATCACCTGACCTTCCTGCTTGGCTAAATCATTGAGTACGCCCTTGAGACGCTCCTCAAATTCGCCGCGAAACTTGGCGCCTGCAATCAGCGCACCCATATCGAGCGCCAAAATTCGCTTATGACGTAGCGACTCAGGGACTTCACCGTTGACAATCCGCAGGGCCAAGCCCTCAACGATCGCGGTTTTACCGACCCCTGGCTCGCCAATCAACACGGGGTTATTTTTGGTGCGACGCTGTAGCACTTGGATGGTGCGACGAATCTCATCGTCGCGACCGATCACGGGATCGAGCTTGCCATCGATCGCCCGCTGCGTGAGATCGACCGTGAACTTCTCCAAAGCTTGTCGCTGCTCTTCAGCGTTCGGATCGGCGACTCGCTCACCGCCGCGTACGTCCTCAATCGCACGCTCAAGCGCCGCCCGACTCACGCCCGCATCCTTAAGAATTCGGGCGAGTACCGCCTTGTCATCAAAAGCGGCAAGCACAAAGAGCTCGCTCGAAATATATTGATCGCC
>CAZSRB010000080.1:0-7818 GCA_964609065.1 uncultured Acidibacter sp.
TCGATCACATGGCGCGGTACAGGCATCGCTGCCGCGGCGATCACATCAATGAAATAAGGCGTCGGATTTTCCAACTCTATCCGTACGGTCTGAGGATCGGGTGCAGAGACCGCCAGCGCCGTGACGGGCATGGCACCGGTCGCCACAGCCCGGGCATTACGGATCGGAAATAAACGGGACGCCAACGGAAAGGCCGTTGCCGGATCGAGCATGCGACGGAAGGAGTACACCCAATCCTCGCTGGTGAGCGCCCTCCCGTCTGACCACTTCAGGTTACGGCGTAGCTTGAAGTCGTATCGGCGACCATCGGCACTGAGGGTCCACGATTCCGCACTCCCTGGGATCGGCCGACCGGTCATTCCCGGCGTCGTCAGACTCATAAAAAGATCGAGCACCACCAGCTGTTCGCCGGGTAAGGAGACTTTGTGCGGATCAATGGTGGCCGGATCATCCGTCCCCACCCGATGAAAAATGCGCTCCGCACTGAACGCCATTGGCCCCCACAGGCTCGACACCACGACGAGCACGAGCATCCAAGGCCGAATCGAGCGCAGCATCGTCACCTCCTAATTGCCAGCCGCGCGTCGCGGCGCACGGACCGGCAGAATGCTGGCGCGCCCGGAGAGATTCGAACTCCCGACCCTCAGGTTCGAAGCCTGATGCTCTATCCAACTGAGCTACGGGCGCATAAGTCGGTGCTCAGTCTAGCATCGACCAGCCCCCTCACGCGCAAGGTGGCACAACACCGCACATGCACTTACTATTCGGATGTCCATTCGACGGGTTTTCGTTCAGTGAGGAATGTTCTGCCATGAAGACGATGCTTGCCTTGGCCGCTGCGGCCACCCTGCTTGCCGGTACGGCCCACGCGGCTTGCACCTACCCCCAATCGCCTGACAGCGTGCCGGATGGGTCAAAAGCCTCGCTGGAAGAAATGCTCGCCAGCCAAAAGCAGGTCAAGGGTTTTGACACCAGCATTACCGAATATCAGGCCTGTCTGCAGAAAGAGCACGACGACGCGCTCGCAGCCAACCCTGAGATGACGGACGATCAAAAGAACGAGCGCATGAAAATCCTCGTCCAGAAGCAAAATGCGGCGGTGGATGAGGCCCAGCGCTGGGCAGATCAGCTTAATGCCCAGATTCGCGTCTACCGCGAAGCTAACGCCAAGAAATAATTTTTACGCCGCTCTGGCGATCGGCGCCACGCTGCGGCTTGTTGTCTACGCATGCCGGGATACACTCCCGGCATGATTTCTCCTGCTGAAGCCGATCAGCTCATTGCCGAGCACCTGACCTGCCTGCCGATCGAGTCATTGCCACTCGTGCAATGCTTTGGCTCTATTTTGCGTGAGAATATCTACGCCGAGCGGGATCAGCCCCCATTCGATCGGGTGGCGATGGACGGCGTCGCGCTATCGAGCGAGGCCGTGCGCTCGGGTCGACGCGCGTTCACGTGGCAGGCCATGCAGGCAGCCGGTGATCCGCCCCTGACACTACAAGACGATGCCTCGGCGATCGAGATCATGACGGGCGCCGTGTTACCCACCGGCGCGGACGCCGTCGTTCCGGTCGAGCAGTTGCAACGAGTGCAGGACAAAATCCTGCTCAACCCGGATTTCGAGATCAAAGCCCGACAGAATGTGCATGTCCGTGGCAGCGACGGTCTGCAGGGCACTCAATTATTGACCGCTGGATTGAAATTAGGCGGACCTGATATCGCCATCGCCGCAGGCGCAGGCATGGCGCGTATCCGCGTCAGCGCTCAACCGCGCATGTTGGTGGTCTCCACGGGTAATGAACTCATCGAACCCGGTGAAGCGATCGAGTCACATCAGATTCGCCGCTCCAACGCTTACGGCATGGTCGCGAGTCTCAGACAAAACGGCTTCCAAAGAATTGCAGATGATCATCTACCTGATGATTTCGATACCTTGAAGACTCGCTTGAGAGTTCACCTTGATACCCATGATGTCCTGATCCTCTCAGGCGGGGTCTCGATGGGCAAGCTCGATCTGATCCCCAAAGTCTTAGAAGAACTCGGCGTACGTCAGGTCTTTCACAAGATCACGCAACGACCCGGTAAACCTCTGTGGTTTGGCATCGGGCCTGCAGGGACGGCGGTATTCGCGTTGCCGGGTAACCCCGTCTCGAGTCTCGTCTGTCTTACGCGCTACGTGATACCGGGGCTCTATCAGGCGATGGGTGAAAACACTATGCCACCCGAGCGCATCGCCTTAGCGGCTGAGTTTGAAGTCAAACCCGCGCTCACCTATTTTTTACCTGTTCGGGTTGTGCAGGATGACTGGGGTCGCTTTTGGGCCGAGCCGCGACCCACCAATGGGTCGGGTGATTTCAGTTCACTCAGTGGTACAGACGGATTTTTGGAACTGCCGCCAGGCCCTCAGGTCTACGCCAAAGGTTTTGTGACCCGCCTATATCGATGGAATAGAACGTGAACGTCACCCCACGAGATACTTTGGGACGCCCGATGCGGGATCTTCGGATCTCGGTCATGGATCGCTGCAACTTTCGCTGTCCATATTGCATGCCCGCTCACACCTTCCATGAAGGGTATCGCTTTTTAAAATCCAGCGAACGTCTGAGCTTCGAAGAAATCACTCGGTTAACGCGCATCGCCACGCGCATGGGGCTACGCAAACTACGTATCACGGGCGGAGAACCTTTGCTACGCCCCAACCTCGCCGACTTGATTGGTGATTTGTCGACCATGACGGGGATCGAAGACATCGCCTTGACTACGAATGGCGTTCTGCTCGCTAAATACGCGACCGAGCTCAAAGCCGCAGGTCTCTCGCGTATTACCGTGAGTCTCGATAGTCTCGATCGCGAGATCTTTCAAAGTTTGAGCGGCGGCTTCGATGGCGTGCAGCAAGTGTTAGAGGGGATTGATGCCGCGCTTCGCGCAGGTCTCACACCACTCAAAATTAACGCAGTCATTCAGCGCGGGATCAACGACGACGGAGCGCTTGACCTAGTACGCCACTTTCGCGGTACCGGTGTAATCGTGCGTTTTATCGAATACATGGATGTCGGAAATCGGAACAACTGGCAAGCCGAGCGCGTGGTTCCCTCTGCGGAACTCTTTGAGCGTATTAATGCGCAGTGGCCGCTAGAGCCGCTGCAGCGCGACTATGTCGGTGAAGTCGCCGAGCGCTATGGCTTTCGAGACGGGCTTGGCGAGGTGGGATTCATTTCTTCGGTCTCACAACCGTTTTGTGGCAGTTGTTCGCGCGCGAGGCTCTCTTCTGAGGGACGGCTTTATACCTGTCTCTTTGCCGAGCAAGGCGTCGACCTACGCACCGCCCTGCGAGCTGGGGCCAGTGACGAACAGCTCCTGCAACAGCTCATCGCCATTTGGAGCGGCCGCAGTGATCGCTACAGCGAACAACGCTTAGTCATGCGTAAGCGTCGGACCGATAAAGTGGAAATGTTTCATATTGGTGGATAAGGCATATGAGCCCGCGTAAATCCGTAGTCCGTTCGACAACTGTGCGGCCAAAGAAAAAAGCAAGCCGCTTAGGCCTGACGCATTTAGACCCCAAGAATCGACCTCAAATGGTCGATGTGTCCAGCAAATCGGTCAGTCCACGCACAGCGACCGCCGAGGCTCGGGTGGTCCTACCGACACCGGTACAACGGGCCTTGAAAGCCTCGGGTCATCAATCCAAAAAAGGACCTATCTTTGCAACAGCGATCATTGCGGGAGTTCAAGCCGTCAAGCGAACCGCGGAACTGATTCCGCTTTGTCACCCGCTACCGCTTGAGCATATCGAGATCGACATCACACCCCGCCGAGGGGGTGCGCTGCAGATCGTGTGTACGGTCAAAACGCAGCACACCACGGGCGTTGAAATGGAAGCATTAACCGGGGCGAGTGTGGCAGCGCTCACGATCTATGACATGTGCAAAGCGCTGTCACACGATATCGTGATCGAGTCGGTGCGCTTGCGGAAAAAGACTGGGGGCAAGCGTGACTTTGAGCGCTGAGAGACCCCTCTTCGGCCTAGTCTTGGCGGGTGGCCACAGCCGACGGATGCAGCGCGATAAAGCGGCGCTCGCTTATGCGGGGCAACCTCAATTGACCCGCGCGATGGCGCAACTCGCATCGCTCACGGATCAGTGCTTTGTCTCCGTGCGGCCGGACCAAGTCCATGATCCATTGCGCGCGCAATGGCCCCAAATCATTGATCGCGAGGGTGAGAGTGGCCCACTGGCTGGCATCCGCGCCGCGCAGGCCTACGCCCCCCATGCGGCTTGGTGGGTGCTCGCCTGCGATTTACCGCGCCTTGAGCGTGCAGCCTTGGAACATCTGCTTGCCAAGCGTGATTCTAGTCAACTCGCGACCTGCTATTTGTCGGCTCATGATGGCTTACCTGAGCCATTGTGCACCCTGTATGAACCGGCCTCCGCAGCGGCCTTGGAGCAGTACGCGCAAAGTGGCGGTCGATGTCCACGTAAGTTCCTCTTGACGCACCCTGTCTGCACGCTCGAGCCGTTTTCACCCGAGGCTCTCGACAACATCAATTCCGCAGATGAATATTGGCAAGCCATGCAAGATAGTCGCTTACACCACTCACCTGCGCGTCGCTTGACGCTCAAATACTTTGCCGTGCTGCGCGAGCAAGCCGGTCGCAGTAGCGAAACGGTAGAGACAGAGACGAGCTCGGCCGCTGCGCTGTATGCAGAGCTGCGCGCCAAGTACGATTTCACGCTACCCCAAGAAATGCTCAAGGTCGCCATCAACGGCGAGTTTACCGATTGGAGCACCCCACTCGCCGACGGCGATGAAGTGGTCTTTATCCCACCTGTTGCGGGAGGCTAAGTGTCCGCAGCGCGCTTTGCATTCAGCCAAAGTCCCCTCGATGGCGCTGCCCTCCGAGAGCGTCTCACCGATGTACGCTGCGGCGGATTTTGTGCCTTTGAGGGTTGGGTGCGCGACCACAATGAAGGTCGAGCGGTCCGTCGCCTAGAGTATGAGGCTTTTGAAGCGCTCGCCGTCACCGAGGGCGAACGCATTATCGCCGAGGCCTGTGAGCGTTTTGGGGTCACGCGGGCGCTATGCGTGCACCGAGTTGGCGATCTTGATCTTGGCGAGATGGCGGTTTGGGTAGGCGTCAGCGCCGGTCATCGGGATGAAGCGTTCAAGGCAGCACGCTATATCATTGATGAAGTTAAACACCGTGTCCCGATCTGGAAAAAAGAACATTACGTCGATGGGGATTCGGGCTGGGTGAATTGCGAGCGTTGCGCCGCGCACGCCCACGATCACCATCACGATCATGATCATGTTCACGCCGATGATCACGCGCACGGTCACGACCATCACCACGCCACAGCACCAGTCCCTGCGATCGCCTCACCGTCCGTGGACTACAGCCGTCAGTGCGCGCTCGCCGAGGTGGGTGTACCCGGTCAGGCAAAACTACGCGCGAGCCGCGTCGCCGTAATTGGCGCCGGCGGGCTTGGGGTCCCAGTGATGCAATATTTAGCGGGCGCGGGTATCGGCCATCTCACCGTCATCGACGGCGATACGCTTCAGGCCTCTAATCTGCATCGGCAAACCTGGTACGCCTTAAGTGAGTGCGGACAACCCAAAGCGCAGCTCGCCGAAGCGCGTATTCGCGCCTTAAACCCAGAGGTGTCGATTAAGAGTCACCTCGATCGGCTTTGCGCCGAAAATGTCGACACCCTACTGACTGGACATGACGTACTGATCGATTGCTCCGATAATTTTCGCTGCAAATTTTTGCTCAATGATTGGGCTCAAACCCACGGTGTGCCGCTTGTGACCGCGAGCGTTCACCAGTTTGAAGGCCAGCTACAGGTCATTGACCCGAGACGCCGTAGCAGTTGCTTACGCTGCCAATGGCCACAGGCCACTGAAGATGGCATCGTGGGCAATTGCGCCGAAGCGGGTGTACTTGGCCCGACGCCTGGGGTACTCGGTAGCCTACAGGCGCTTGAGGTATTGAAGTTGATTCTGGAAATGCCGGATTCGCTCGGCGACGACGTCCTGCTTGTGGACTTACTGCACCTTGGCACCCAACGCCTACGTAGTCGACGCCGATCAGCCTGCCAAGAATCCTGCCCGCTCTCTATAGAGGGGCTTGAGGCTGCGAAGAAATCGACTCGCGCCACGATGGAGTTGACGGATGACTCGGTAGAACTCGAGCTATTCTTTGATGATTTACGTATTGCGGAGCAACAGGGTCTACAGTTGATTGATATCCGTGATCACAAAGAAATTGGACAAGCGCCCTTACCGCTCGCGAGTGTCCCTCACCGCCCCATGCTGGAGTTACTGACAGGCGAAAACTTACCGCAGGCGGGACGCTACTTACTGATTTGCAGTCGCGGCCAACGCAGTCTCACGGCCGCCAGACGTCTACGTGAGCGCGGACTCGAGGCCTACTCCCTTAAAGGCGGTGCGGCACGCTGGCAATCTTGAGCAAAGGACCGAGCCTAGCGGTGGGTGCCCTTCGCTCACGACCCGAGCGGATTTCCTAGGGCCGCACCTGACCCGAGCCACGCACCACATATTTATAGCTCGTCAGCTGCTCTACTCCGACTGGGCCACGCGCATGAAACCGATCGGTGGAAATTCCAATCTCGGCACCCATGCCAAACTCTCCACCATCGGCATACTGCGTAGAGGCGTTATGGAGCACGATGGCGCTATCCACCCGCGACAAAAAGAGTTCTGCGGTGGCGGCATTGTCGGTGACGATACTTTCGGTATGCCCCGAGCCATATCGGGCGATATGTTCGATAGCCCCCTCCACGCCATCGACGACTTTCACCGCAATGATGGCATCCAAATATTCTGTCCCCCAATCCGCCTCATTGGCCGCTACGACGCGCGCATCGACCGCCTGAGTCTCGGCGTCACCGCGAACGGCACAGCCTGCCTCGAGCAAGGCCCGAACGAGAGGCGCAAGCTGGGACGAGACCGCCCCGCGATCCACCAACAAAGTTTCTGCCGCCCCACAAATCCCCGTCCGACGCAGCTTGGCATTGAGCACAATAGATTCGGCCATGGCGAGCGTCGCATCGCGATCGACATAGACATGACAGTTGCCATCTAAATGGCCAATCACAGGGACACGGGCCTCTCGTTGCACGCGCTCCACCAGACTTTTTCCGCCCCGCGGCACGACGACATCAATGAATTCGCGCATCTCAGCAAGCATCACGCCTACGGCTTCACGATCGATCACCGGTACGCGCTGCACGGCGCCCGCGGGTAATCCAGCGGCCTCGATACCCGCGATCATCGCTGCATGAATGGCCGCACTCGACTGCGCACTCTCCGAACCACCGCGTAGGATGGCGGCATTACCCGATTTCAAACACAACGCTGCCGCATCGGCCGTCACGTTCGGGCGGCTTTCGTAGATGATGCCAATCACACCGAGCGGCACCACCACCCGCGAGATCTGTAGGCCATTCGGGCGCTCCCAGGCCGCTAACACTCGACCCACCGGATCCGTGAGCGCCGCGACCTCTTCAACGCCTCGCGCCATCGCCTCCACCCGCTTTGCATCGAGACGTAGACGATCTTGCATCGCAGCACTCATCTGCCCAGAGGAGGCCGCACGCAAATCCAGCTCGTTCGCAGCGAGAATCTCGCCCACTCGCGCGCGTAGTTCAGCCGCAGCCCCTTGCAGCGCTAAATTTTTTTGCTCACTGGTCGCGCGCGCCAAAATGGGCTGTGCCCGTCGGGCCGCACGTCCCAAATCAAACATCAAATCTTTGATATCCAAACCGATCTCCATCACTGCATGACTAAATCGTC
>CAZSRB010000081.1:0-7572 GCA_964609065.1 uncultured Acidibacter sp.
CCGCGAAGGCGGTCGTACCGTCGGCGCCGGCGTCGTCTCCAAGATCATTCAGTAATTAATTTGGAAGGGCGGTTAACGCCCGGGCAGAGTAGACATGGCCAATCAAAATATTCGTATCAGGCTGAAGGCCTTCGATCATCGCCTGATCGACAGCTCCGCGCGCGAGATCGTAGATACCGCCAAGCGCACGGGAGCAACGGTAAAGGGGCCCGTGCCCTTGCCGACCAAGATGGAGCGTTACACGCTGCTTGTCAGCCCTCATGGTGACAAGGATGCGCGCGACCAGTTTGAGCTGCGCACGCACAAGCGTTTGATGGACATCCTGGATCCCACCGATAAGACGGTGGATGCGTTGATGCGTTTGGAATTGCCGGCGGGTGTGGACGTTCAGATTAAGTTGAACTGACGCACGACGTTCGGGTGATCAAGCGGCTGTGGCCGTTTGGTACACCGAGACCACAAAGCGCCGTAGGATCTCCTGCGGCGTTTTGCTATCTGGCCAATGGCTCTTGACCATCGCTTCTAGCTCTTGGCACACCGGGTCGAGTACCTCGTCCGGCAACACCCAACTCTCCGCGTCGTCGCGACTGCGAATACCCTCTAACACTTGGGCGGGGGAAATCTCAGCCCGCCACTCTGCAGCGATTAATTCCTCAGGTCCTACGCGAATCGCTTGCGCACCAACGGCGACGAGCGCGTGATGCAATGCGGGGCCACCAGCAGGCGCTGCTGTCTTAAAGCCTTGTTGCATCACCGCTTGGCGAAAGGCATTGCGAATTTGACCGGCCATCGAGGCAGGATCGACCCAGTCTCGACCGAGTAATAAGAGCCCGCCTGGTTTGACGACTTCTGCGAGCCTTTGCAGCACAGCGGGCCAATCGGCGACTAGGTGCAGGACGTGGGTCACCATGGCGCCGTCAAACGTGTTGGCTCGGAACGGAAGCGCGGTGATGTCGCCGCGGATGAGCTGAATGTTCGCCGGCACTTCGTGTAGCTGCTTTGCGAGCGTACCGAGCATATCCGCCGAGAGATCGATGCCGATCACCTCAGCTCCGGCTGCCGCCACGGGGAGTGCAATGCGCCCAGTGCCGACACCGAGCTCCAAAAGTTTCAAAGATGACGAGGCAGGAGCGTGACCCGCGCAGCTTCCGACGAGGGCCTCGCCAATGGTGTGAGCGACATCGGGTGGATGACCGCGTAGCGCGTCATAGTGACGCACTACTCGATCATCGAACGAAAAATCGAGACCTGACATCTGGCTCAGTGTGATTATGGAAAGTGTGATTCGGCTCGATGTTACGCAGTCGAACCCACATCCATTGCACGCGTGAGATCTGCCCGCGATAAGGGCGCCATTTGCGCGTCGCGAAAGCGACTCGTACTCACACTGACCACTAACGCTGCGGCAACGAGTAAGCCTGCAGCCTCGAGGCCAAAGATTGCGCCGTAAGCATAGGCGGGCTCAATCAATCCAGATCCGATCAAGGCGGTATGCAAGGCGCCGCTGCCGACTGAAGCAGTCCCTTGAGCCATGACCTGCGAGGTGCCCCAGAGACCCATGTAGAGACCCGTCGCGCCGGGGACGGTCATCTCCATCATCAAAGAAAGCGCACCGACGTTAAAAATACCGGTGAAGAGTCCCATCGCCATCAATGACGGCAGGACCCAATCGCGTAGGCCGAACACCGAGGCACTGGCGAGACCGACCATGAAGAGCGAGGTGCCGATACAGCCGATAATCACGATGCTACGTTTCGAGATTGACCATATCGAGCTCGCAATCCCCATCAAAATCATGCCAATGAGAACGCCGCCGCCCCAAGTAGGTTGAAAGCGCGTGGTCTCTGCCACGGTCATCCCAAACACTTCGGCACCGAATACTTCAAGGATATTGTCCTGCAGAAATATCGCGAAGATGGCGATGAAGATGAAGAGGAAAAACGCACGGGTTTCAACATTGCGATTTAAGGTCTGCCAGGCGACGCGTAGCGGATTGCCGGGTGGCGCCACGAGTCGTGAGCGCTGCAGGCTCTCTGCCAGTTCAGCCGGTGACATCCGCTTTTCAACACCCCAGATGCCAATCAAAGTAAAGCTAATCACAATCAAAGGCGTGAGGTTGTAGAGCGCTTGCATCGCTTCCGGAGAGTATTCCGGCCGAATCTTATTCATTAGGATCGCCGAGGCGATCGTGCTCATGATCATGACAATCCATACGACCGCGATCACGCCACCGCGGGTTTTTTCATTGGTCACTTCGGCAATGAGCGAGTGGTAGGAATCGCCAATGGTTGCCATGCAAAGACCAAATAAAACAAAAAGTACGATCGCGCCGGTCAGCCATAGCATCGACCCGGCCCCCACTCCATGGGCGGCGGCGGGGAGTAATAAGAACAGTAAACTTGCCACGATACTCGCGATCACCAGATAGGGCGTACGGCGA
Organism: uncultured Acidibacter sp.; assembly: GCA_964609065.1. Lineage (GTDB taxonomy): Bacteria > Pseudomonadota > Gammaproteobacteria > Steroidobacterales > Steroidobacteraceae > UBA964. The sequence goes on from CAZSRB010000081.1 coordinate 2,441, forward strand.
TAGCCCGCGATAGGGTGGGTATCGGCGAAGCGCCCAATGACGACCTGAAAGGGAGCGAGCATGTAGTGCACTGATAGCAGGCTCGTGACGATGATCGCCGCGATACCTAGCTCGACAATCGACACACGGTTGAAGTCGATGGTCAGCAACGCAAACATCCAGCCCACTCCCACCTTGGGCAGGGCGATGCGCAGGGTATGCAGAAAAGAGCGAACCAGTGTCCACATGGCGACGACTCCCAGGCCGTACTGCTCCGGCCGTCAAATTCAGTAGACACAGTATGCTGTCAAACAAGGTTGACATCTAGACCTTATGACGTCGCTGGTGGATGGGTGATCAGCCAGCGGTTCTCTGGGGATCGCCCTCCCTGTTATCGCTTTTATCGAAAGACGCTTGCATCCCTCTGCGGGCCTGCTTACAATTCGCGCCCTTTTTCGCTCCGGGTAATTTTCTGGAGCAAGCCGCAAGTTTTGCGGTATCGGGCGCGGTTGGCGGAATGCCGCCAAGACCACTCGATCAGCCAAGCGACGGCCCGTCGTCGGCTTATCTAGTTGTCTGCGATCGTAACCCGATGATTGGTATGGGTTTTTTTAACGTGTTCTGCCAATCGCAGCAGACACATTGGAGTAACGACAATGGCTATCGGGCTAGTTGGCCGCAAATGCGGCATGACCCGCGTGTTTACTGCGGAGGGTGAATCCATCCCAGTAACGGTGATTGAGGTTCTGCCGAACCGCGTCACTCAGGTCAAGACGACCGAAAAAGACGGCTATCGCGCTGTACAGGTCACTTATGGGGCCCGTCGGCCTCAGTTGCTTTCCAAGGCGGCCGCTGGGCACTTCGCCAAGGCGGGCACTGCTCCGGGTAAGGCGCTGGTCGAGTTTCGGGTGGAAGAGGGTGAGGCCGCTGAGCTGGCTGTAGGCGCCGAAGTGACGGTCGCTAACTTTACGGCTGGACAGGTGGTCGACGTTACCGGCACCACGATCGGTAAAGGTTTCGCCGGCACCATGAAGCGCCACAATTTTGGTGGCCACCACGCCACCCACGGTGTCTCGGTGTCTCACCGTACGCCGGGTTCTATCGGTCAGCGTCAGACGCCAGGGCGTGTGTTCCCCGGCAAGCGCATGTCGGGCCACATGGGTGTCGTGCGACGCACCACCGAAAACCTCAAAGTGGTTGAGGTGGACGCGGAGCGCAATTTGCTCTTGATCCGCGGCGCCGTGCCAGGGTCCGAAGGCGGTCAGGTGGTCGTTCGTCCATCGCTCAAGGCTGCGCGTCTTGCTAAGCGCAAGACCATCGCGCCGAGCAAGGCCGGCAAGAAGTAAGTCGGGGGCCTGCAGCACATGAAAATTAAAGTCGTGGGCGGCTCGAGCGAGCTGCAACTGTCCGAGGCAACCTTCGGGCGTGAGTTTAACGAGGCCTTAGTGCACCAAGTCGTGACCGCGTATCGCAACGCGGGTCGTGCGGGCACGAAAGCGCAGCTGACTAAGGCTGAGGTCAGCGGCGGTGGCAAAAAGCCCTGGAGCCAAAAAGGCACGGGTCAGGCGCGCTCAGGTTCGTCGCGTAGCCCGATCTGGGTGGGTGGTGGCCGCGCGTTTGCGGCCAAGCCGCGCAGCTTCGAGCAGAAGGTTAATCGCAAGATGTATCGCGGTGCCTTGCGCTCGATGCTCTCGGAGCTCGTACGCCAAGATCGCTTAATGGTGACGACGGGTATCGACCTCGAAGCGCCAAAAACGCGTTTGTTGGCGGCTCAGTTGAAATCTTTGGAGCTCAGCAGCGTGCTGATCGTGGTTGAGGCGGTCGATGAGAAGCTGTTCTTGGCAGCACGCAACTTGCCGCATGTGCAAGTGTTGCCGGTGACGGCCTTGAATCCCCTCGCGCTGATTGGGCATGAGAAGGTGTTGATGACGGTCGGCGCCGTCAAAATGATTGAGGAGCGTCTGCAATGAAAATTACGCAGCACGAGGCAGGCAGCAAGCTCAGTCAGGAGCGCCTCATGACGGTGCTGATTGCGCCGCTGATCACTGAAAAAACTGCATTGGCCATGCAGAACGCGAACCAGTACGCCTTTCGGGTTCGCACCGATGCCCGCAAAGGGGACATCAAGGCCGCTGTCGAGCTGATGTTCCAGGTCAAGGTGGATGCCGTGCAGGTGTCAAACCAATCTGGCAAGGCGCGACGCTTCGGCGCCACGATCGGTCGTACGCAGGCTTGGAAAAAAGCCTATGTGCGTCTCGCGGCGGGTCAGACCATCGACTATGAATCGAGGACAGCCTGATGGCAGTCATCAAGCTCAAACCGACATCGCCCGGCGCGCGATTCGTCGTAAAAATCGACAAGTCCAAACTGTGGAAGGGTGGCCCGTACGAGCCGCTGACCCGTTCGCAGTCAAAGACCGGTGGGCGTAATAGCTACGGCCGAATTACCACTCGTCATAAGGGCGGTGGTTCGCGTCAAAAATATCGCATCATCGATTTCAAGCGCGACAAAGACGGCGTGAAGGGTATCGTTGAGCGGATCGAGCACGATCCGAACCGTACGACCTATATCGCACTGATCAAATATATGGACGGCGAGCGTCGTTACATTCTGGCGCCCAAGGGTGTGCAGCCAGGTGACGAAATTCGCTCAGGCGCAGATTCGCCCATCAAGCCGGGCAACGCGATGCAGTTTCGTCACATCCCGGTGGGTAGCACGGTGCATAACATCGAGCTCAAGCCAGGTAAGGGTGGGCAAATGGCTCGTAGCGCGGGCGCCTCGGCGCAGTTCACTGCGCGTGAAGGGATTTACGCCTACTTGCGTCTCAAGTCGGGTGAGACCCGCAAAGTGCATGTCGATTGCCGCGCCACTATCGGCACGGTGAGCAATGACGAGCACAACTTGCGCAGCTACGGTAAAGCCGGTGCGCGTCGGTGGCTCGGTATTCGTCCGACGGTGCGTGGTGTGGTGATGAACCCGGTCGACCATCCGCACGGAGGTGGTGAAGGTCGCTCGGGTCAGGGTAATCCGCATCCGGTTTCACCTTGGGGCTGGAATACCAAAGGTAAGAAGACCCGTACCAACAAGCGCACGACCCACATGATCGTGCAGCGTCGCCAAAACAAGGTCCGCTGAGCGGTCTTCTAAGGTCAGGAGTCAATAGTGCCTCGCTCATTGAAGAAAGGTCCGTTCGTCGATTTGCACTTGGTCGCCAAAGTGCAAACCGCCGTTGCCAAAAACGATCGCAAGCCGATCAAAACCTGGTCGCGTCGCTCAATGGTCATCCCCGAAATGGTGGGTTTGACGATTGCAGTGCACAACGGCCGACAGCACATCCCCGTGCTGGTGTCCGAAAACATGGTAGGTCACAAGCTCGGAGAGTTTGCGCCCACCCGCAGCTTCAAGTCGCACTCGGGCGACAAGAAGTAAGCCGCAGACGGAGTCGAAAGAATGGAAGTCACGGCCAAACTCAAATACGCGCGGATTTCACCGCAGAAGTGTCGCCTCGTCGCCGATGTGGTGCGCGGGCAGCCAGTGGGTAATGCCATTGCCACGCTGCGCTTCATGCCAAAGAAAGGCGCGGAAATTGTGCGCAAGGTGCTCGAATCAGCGGTTGCTAATGCCGAGAACAACAATGGTGCTGACATTGATGAGCTCAAAGTGCATCGCATCATGGTCGACACCGCACCGGTACTGAAGCGTTTTGCCGCTCGGGCGAAGGGTCGCGGGGCTCGCATCGTCAAGCGTAACAGCCACATCACCGTCGTGGTCAGCGACGGCAGGAAGGACTGACATGGGTCAAAAAGTTAATCCAATCGGCATTCGCCTTGGGATCACGCGTGAGTGGACCTCCAAGTGGTATGCGAACAAGAAGGATTTCCCGACGCACGTTTACACCGACTTTCGTGTGCGCGAGTTCCTGAGCAAAAAATTAGCCGAAGCGTCTGTGTCGCGCATTTTGATTGAGCGCGCGGCCAATCGAGTCAACATCACCATCCAGACCGCGCGTCCGGGCATCGTGATTGGCAAGAAGGGCGAGGACATCGAGAAGCTGCGTCAGCAGACGGCCGATTTACTCGGGCGTCCGATGGCCGATATTCGTCTAAATATTGCTGAAATCCGTAAGCCTGAACTGGATGCTCAGTTGGTTGCCGACGGGATTGCGCAGCAGATCGAAAAACGCGTGATGTTCCGTCGGGCGATGAAGCGTGCGGTGATGAGCACCATGCGTAGCGGTGCGCTCGGCGTGAAGGTGCGCTTGTCGGGCCGTTTGAACGGTGCCGAGATCGCGCGTACCGAGTGGTCGCGCGAGGGTCGGATCCCGCTGCACACCTTCCGTGCGGATATCGACTACGGCTTTAGTGAGGCGAGCACGACTTATGGCGTGATCGGCATCAAAGTTTGGATCTTCAAGGGTGAGGTCTTCGAGAAGGAAGATCTGTCCAAGGTCGTAGCGGAAGAAGAGGCTGCGGCTGAGTCCACGGAGGCCGCGCAGGCCCCGGCTGCCCCGGCGCCGGTCGGCTGAGTATTGCGGAGGAATGGCATAAATGATGCAGCCCAAGCGAACCAAGTATCGCAAGCAGTTCAAGGGTGATAACGCCGGCCTTGCGCAACGTGGCAACTATGTGGCGTTCGGTGATTTTGGTTTGAAGGCGACCGAGCGAGCGCGTATGACGGCTCGCGAAATCGAGGCGGCCCGTCGTGCGATGGCTCGTCACGTCAAGCGCGGTGGTCAGATCTGGATCCGGGTATTTCCGGATGTGCCGATCACGACCAAGCCGCTTGAAGTGCGTATGGGCAGTGGTAAGGGCAACGTCGAGTACTGGGTGGCCAAGGTCAAGCCGGGCAAGATTTTGTTTGAAATGGAAGGTGTAGACGAGAAGACGGCACGCGAGGCATTTCGCCTAGCGGGCGCGAAGCTCTCGGTGACGACATCCTTCGTCAAGCGGCAGGTGCGCTGAGATGAATGCCAAAGAATTACGCGGTAAGTCCGCAGGGGAACTCAACGAAGAGTTGCTGAAGTTGCGTCGCGAGCAGTTCTCGCTACGTATGCAGCGGGCGACGGGTCAGGCGGTCAAGCCGCATGATTTTGGGCGTGTGCGCAAAGATATTGCCCGCCTGAAAACGGTGATGGCCGAGAAGGTTGCGGCTGC
>CAZSRB010000082.1:0-7566 GCA_964609065.1 uncultured Acidibacter sp.
AAGACGGCACCGGCGCGACGATGTCGTAGCCCTCATCGATCGCCTGTTTGAGCGCTGGGATATTCGTGTCCTTATGACGCGCAACGGTCTCCAGATCGCCAAGCTCGAGCTTTGGCATCCCGCAGCACTTTTCCTGTGAGACGATTTTGACAGGAATACCGTTGTACTCAAAGATTTTGACGAGATCGAGGTTGATATCAGGCTCGTTACGGTTGCCATAGCAAGTAGTAAAGAGCACCACCTTGCCACGCGTCTCGGCAGTGGCTTTCGCCTCAATGGCGAGCTCGCGGCCCGCGAGCTGCTTACGGGCGCTGTTGGAATGATACTCGGGCACCGGCGCATCCACTGCGACGCCCAGCGTTGCATCGAGGAGCTTACGGCCCGTCTCGGTTTTATTGACCGCGTTCACCACTTGGGCGATGACTGGAATCCCCGCAATATTGCCGACGAGATCGGTCGAGGACAGCACTTTGTCACGAAAACGTACTTCGCCTTTTTTGGCTTTGATCGCCTTGGCGCGCAGCATCAAATGCGGGAAATCCAAGTTCCAAGGATGCGGCGGCACATAAGGGCATTTGGTCATGTAGCACATGTCACAGAGGTAACAGTGATCGACCACATCCCAATACACTTTTTTATCGACCCCATCGAGCTCGCAGGTGGGCGATTCATCGATGGCATCAAACAGAGTCGGGAACGAGTGACACAAAGAAAAACAGCGACGGCAACCGTGGCAAATATCAAAGACTCGCTCGAGCTCTTTATCGAGCGCCGCCTCGTCATAAAACGCGGGGTCACGCCAGTTGAGCGGATGGCGAATAGGCGCTTCGAGGGAACCTTCGCGGCCGCCCGGGAGGGTGCTGTTGCTCATGTATCTGGATCCTGATCTCAAAGAATAGGGCCAGCGGTGGAGCGCTCCACCGCCAGCCCTAATACTCATCCAAGCCGTGGAGTCTTAGATCGACTCGAGGGCCTTGGTGAAGCGGTTGGCGTGTGAACGCTCGGCCTTGGCCAGCGTCTCAAACCAATCGGCGATTTCATCGAAGCCCTCATCGCGAGCGGTCTTCGCCATGCCCGGGTACATGTCCGTGTACTCGTGGGTCTCACCGGCGATCGACGCTTGCAGGTTGAGCTTGGTGTCGCCAATCGGCAGGCCCGTGGCCGGGTCACCGGAGGCTTCGAGGTACTCAAGGTGCCCATGGGCGTGGCCGGTCTCACCTTCAGCGGTGGAACGGAACACGGCGGACACGTCGTTGTAGCCTTCGACGTCAGCCTTGGCTGCGAAATAGAGATAACGGCGGTTGGCCTGAGATTCGCCCGCGAAGGCGTCCTTCAGGTTCTGCTCGGTCTTGCTGCCTTTCAGTTGCACGAGACTTCTCCTTACTGTGCTTTGAAGGGGGGTCCTAGGATCCCGATTTAGACTGAGTCTAATAACGGGGCCGAAACTTTAAGACCCTAAGTCGGACAGCGTCAACTGCTATTTTCCTCCCGACCCGCGGCTGCGGTATAACGCTCGCCATGACCCGAAGTAAACGTACGCCCGACTTTGAAAAATCCATCACGGAACTCGAATCCTTGGTGGAAAAACTCGAAGGGGGCGATCTGTCATTAGAGGATTCGCTCAAAGCTTTTGAGCGAGGTGTGCGCTTAACTCGCGAATGCCAAGGGGCGCTCGAGGCCGCGGAAACCAAGGTGGAAATTCTGCTGCAACAAGCCGGAGGCGAGAGCCTGCAGGCGTTTGACGAAGAGCTCGAGGAAGCTGATGAGTGAGTCGATCCCGACAAATTCAACCCCGACGAATACGACCTTGACGGATTATCGGGCGCGTATCGAAGACGTGCTCGATCGCGCGCTCACCCTGCCCGAATCAGGCTCTTCACGCCTGCGGGAAGCCATGCGCTATGCCGCGCTCGGCGGGGGCAAACGCTTGCGACCCACGCTCGTATACACCTCGGGTGTCGCACTCGGCGCTTCGCTCGAGGCGCTCGATGATGCGGCCGCTGCGGTGGAGCTCATCCACGTGTACAGCCTTGTGCATGATGATCTCCCCGCGATGGATGATGATGATCTACGTCGAGGTCGGCCGTCTTGCCATCGGGCCTTTGATGAAGCGACGGCCATCCTCGCTGGGGATGCCCTCCAAGCCCTCGCCTTTGAACGCCTCGCGGGTCCACCCGGTTTGGCCATGGACGAGGCCGAGCGGCGCCTCACCATGACGCGCCTCTTGGCACGCGGTATCGGCAGCGGCGGCATGGCGGGCGGCCAAGCCATCGACTTAGAGTCGGTGGGTCACGCGCTCGATCTCGCGGCACTACAAGATATGCATCGGCGCAAAACAGGTGCCCTGATTGAGACGAGCGTGCTGATGGGTGCTGCGGCAGCGGGCGTGCTCCAGGGTGAGATCTTTGAGGCACTACAGACCTATGGCGCGGCGATTGGCCTCGCCTTTCAGATCCAGGACGATATCTTGGATGTGACGGGTACCACTGCGGCGATCGGCAAGCTCGCTGGAGCCGATGCCGCCCATGACAAACCCACGTACACAAGTCTGATGGGCCTGGAAGCCGCCCAAGCGGCCGCGGCCGCGCAGCGCGAACGCGCCCTCAGCGCCCTGATCCCCCTCGGTCCGGCAGGCGCGCCGCTCGCAGCCCTCGCTGACTTTGTGGTGGGCCGCGCGTCTTGAGGTCATCGATGGCTGTCACGCCGTCACGAAGGGGTCACATTTAGTACACTGCGGGGCATGTCTGGCCCGACCGCGTTGCCGACTCCGGCTCTCGAAGATCGTTATCCGCTGCTGGCGAAAATCCAATCGCCGGCCGACCTGCGTGCGCTCGAGCCAAAAGCCCTGCGAGCCGTCTGCGATGAGCTGCGGGATTATTTGATCCAGACCGTCGCCACGCGGGGCGGACATTTCGCAGCCGGTCTCGGCACGGTGGAGCTCACAGTCGCGCTGCACTACGTGTACGACACGCCGTTTGATCGCCTCGTCTGGGATGTCGGCCACCAAGCCTATCCGCACAAGGTGCTAACCGGTCGACGTGACCAATTAGCCTCGATCAAACAAAAAGGTGGGCTCGCGCCCTTCCCGACCCGTAGTGAAAGTGAATACGACACTTTTGGCGTGGGCCACTCCAGCACTTCGATTAGTGCCGCGCTCGGCATGGCGGTCGCCGCCAGTCGCGAGGCGCATGATGGCGCTCCTCGACGTATCGTCGCGGTCATGGGGGATGGCGCGATGACCGCCGGCATGGCCTTTGAAGCGCTCAATAACGCAGGCTCCCTCAAATCCGACATGTTGGTCGTGCTTAACGACAATGACATGTCGATTTCCGAGAATGTCGGCGCGCTTTCTAATTACTTTGCCCGCATCCTCGCGAGCCGTAAGTACGCGGCTCTGCGTGAGACCGGTAAAAAGGTCCTTGCCAAAATGCCTGCCGCTTGGGAACTCGCCCGCCGCTCTGAAACGTATTTCAAGGGGATGGTGCTGCCGGGCGGCCTCTTTGAGGAAATGGGCTTCAATTACATTGGTCCGATCGATGGTCATGACATTGAGGTGTTGGTCCGCACTTTGCGCAACCAGCGCCTCCTCAAAGGACCGCAGTTTTTGCATGTGGTCACGCGTAAGGGTAAAGGCTACGCGCCTGCAGAGGGCGATCCAATCAAATGGCACGGACCCGGTCCCTTTGACCCTGAAAGCGGCACTATATTTAAAGAAAAAGCGCTGGGCCCCAGTTTCTCGCAGGTCTTTGGTGACTGGCTATGTGATATGGCCGAGCACGATCCTAAGATCATCGGCATTACGCCCGCCATGCGCGAAGGCTCGGGGATGGTCGAATTTTCACGGCGCTTCCCCGATCAATATTTTGATGTGGCGATTGCAGAACAACACGCGGTGACCTTTGCAGCGGGACTGGCCTGCGAAGGCTATAAACCGGTCGTCGCGATCTATTCGACCTTCCTGCAGCGTGGCTACGATCAATTGGTGCACGATGTCGCTCTACAGAATCTACCCGTCGTCTTTGCGCTCGATCGCGCAGGGCTCGTCGGGAGCGATGGCGCGACCCACCAAGGTGCCTACGACATCTCCTTCCTGCGCTGTATCCCAAACTTGGTCTTGATGGCGCCAGCGGACGAAAACGAATGTCGGCAGATGCTCTATACCGCAACGACGCTAGAGGGACCTTCCGCCGTGCGCTACCCCCGCGGTCAAGGGGCGGGCGTTGCGATCGAGCGAGAGATGAGCGCCTTACCGGTCGGTCGCGCGGAGATCCGTCGCGAGGGCCAAAGCGGTCTTGCGCTCCTCGTCTTTGGCACCCTGCTCGACTCCGTCACGGAGATTGCCGCTGAGCTCGATGCGACGGTCGTCAATATGCGATTTATCAAGCCGCTGGATGTGACGCTTTTGAAAGAGGTCGCCGAGCGGCATCGCGCACTCATCAGTATCGAAGAGAATGCCATTGCCGGCGGAGCAGGCTCGGCGGTGTCTGAGGCGTTGGCCGAAGCTAACCTCACCACGCCGCTGCATCTCATTGGTATCCCGGATCGCTTTATCGAGCACGGCAGTCGCGAAGACTGTCTGACCGACGCGGGGCTTGACCGAGAGAGTCTCGCTAGCCAAATCCGTTCGTGGTGGACCACGATCGCCGAGCCTTCACCGGCTGAAACCACAAGGAAGTTTGTTGATGTCGCCCGCTGATGCTCCTGGCATGACGCCTGATACAACGCCAACGTCGACTGGCGGACAAGCGCCCGTTGAAGATGTGCAATCGCGCGCCGATACGCGTCGCATTCCGATTAACAAGGTCGGTATCAAAGATATTCGTCATCCGGTCAAACTGAAAGATCGCTCAAGCGGCGAACAGCACACCGTCGCGACTTTCAACATGTACGTGAATTTGCCGCATGATTTTAAAGGCACGCACATGTCACGCTTTGTGGAAATACTGCACCACGAGCGCGAGATCTCCGTTGAAAACTTTGGCCGATTACTCAAAGAGATGACTCAGCGTCTGGAAGCCGAAGCGGGGCACATCGAGATGACCTTCCCCTTCTTCGTCATGAAGCGCGCGCCTGTCTCGGGCGTTGAGAGCCTAATGGATTATGAAGTCACCCTGATTGGCGAGCAGCGGGGCGAGTCGCAAACGCTGTCGATTCGCGTGGTGGTACCCGTCACGAGCCTTTGCCCCTGTAGTAAGCGTATCTCTGAGCGTGGCGCCCACAACCAACGCTCTCACGTCACGCTGACGGCAAAGTTACGCGATCATGTCTGGATCGAAGAATTGATTGATATCGCTGAAGCCGAGGCCTCGAGCGAACTCTTTGGTATTTTGAAGCGCCCGGATGAGAAGTTCGTCACGGAGCGCGCTTATGACAACCCCAAGTTCGTCGAAGACTTGGTGCGAGATCTGGCCATTCGACTCAATGCCGAGTCGCGTATCAGCGCCTATGTAGTCGAAGCCGAAAACTTTGAATCCATTCACAACCACTCGGCTTACGCACTCATCGAACGCGAAGGCTAGTACTCGGGCCCGGACGAGCGTCAGGGCTAAGACGGCTTCACGGTTTACGCGAAATGATCGAATCCGCTTCGCTCGATGCCGAGTGCTGAGAGCCGCTGTCGGGTGCCATCGCGCCAAAGCTCAACGCCCGCATGGGCAGGATCCTCGGGCATCTCAGGCAGACACTCCCCAATCTGGGTGATATCGCCCTGACTGATCAGTTGGGCGAGTCGATCCTGATATTTGCGCGACACACTGAATAAGAGCTCGTAGTCATCGCCACCCGTCAGCATCAACTTAGTGGCGATCTCAGGCGAGAAACTCGCCTGCAAGGCAGCGCTCAACGGCAGGCGCTCAAGATCGATGCGTAGCCGTAGACCACTTGCGCGCGCAAGCTTCTCGGCATCGGCGAGTAGACCATCAGAAATATCCATCGCGGCACTCGCGATCCCGCGCAGTTGTAAGGCGAGTGCCAACCGAGGCTGTGGGAACTCAAAGCGTTCGATCAAAGAACGGCGCACACTGCCGGTAAGGGACGCTTGCGGAGGATACGTCGCCTGCAAGAGCGCGAGCCCGCCCGCCGCTTCGCCCACTCGCCCCGAGACGAAAAGGAGATCGCCCGGACGCGCGGTGCTGCGACGTAGCGCCGTCTCGGGCGGCACCATCCCCACCACCTGCACAGAGAGACTGAGTGGGCCACGCGTCGTATCACCGCCCACCAACTGCACGTCATGCGTACGCGCGAGATGCGAGAATCCCCCTGCGAACTCGGTCAGCCATCGCTCATGAACCTCGGGCAGGGTCAAAGATAACAAAGCCCACGCAGGTGTCGCCCCCATGGCCGCGATATCACTCAGATTGACCGCAAGCGCACGGTGCCCCACCGAACGCGCAGGCGAATCCAGCGGGAAATGCACGCCTGCGACCAAGGTGTCGCTCACCATAACTAATTCATGCCCGGGCGGACCGCGCAAAATCGCGCCGTCATCCCCCACGCCGAGCACCACATCCGAGCGGGTGCGGCCGATACCGCGGAAAAATCGATCAATTAAATCGAATTCACTCAATCCCATACGATGGAGTATCGCCTGAGTGACGCCGTCCGTCAGTGCTCGTGCGGACGTAACTCGCGGGCCGCGCGATCCAGAACGGCGTTGACATATTTATGGGCATCGGTTGCCCCAAAGCGCTTGGTCAACGAAACCGCTTCGTTCACCACCACACGCCACGGTACCTCAGGCTGGGCGAGAAGTTCCTGCACACTGATCCATAACGCGGCGCGTTCAATCGGATCAAGCTCGGTGGGCGCACGATCCGCCCAAGCGCCAAGTTGTGTGTCGAGTTGTTCTTGAGCTTCTATCACTCCGCGCACGAGCGCACGGAAGTAGGCTTCGTCGGCTCGCGGCATATCTTCATCGGTGTGAAATTCATTGACAAGGTCCTGCCACGGCGCCGCATTCAACTGCCACTGATAGAGCGCCTGCAACGCCAATTTGCGCGCTACCGTACGCGCCCCATGCCCACGCTCAGCCACGGACTTGCTCCAACAACATCGCCATTTCGATGGCCGCCTCCATGGCTTCACCGCCCTTATTCATTCGCGAGGGATCGGCACGCTCGAGCGCCTGGGCTTCATTCTCCACCGTCAGTACGCCAAAAATAATCGGTACGCCTGTCTCGAGACCCGCCTGCATGAGACCGCGCGCGCACTCACCCGCGACAAAATCAAAGTGGGCGGTATCGCCCCGGATCACGCAACCGAGTGCAATCACGGCGGCATATCGCCCAGCTAGAGCCTTCGCAGCGAGCGGTAGTTCATAGGCGCCCGGTACTTCGTAACGACTCAGCTGGGCCATGTCGCCACCGTAACGCACCCAAGCGGCCTCAGCGCCCTCGCGCATCATCTGGACCAAGCGGTCATTAAAACGGGCAGAGACGATCGCCACCTTCAGCCCAGCGGCAGACAAGCTTGGCTGACGTGCGGTATCTGAATCGAGTTTCATTCGGTATCCACATAGCTTTCCACTTCGAGATCGAAAGCAGAAAGACCAAAAAATTGTTTAGGCGC
>CAZSRB010000083.1:0-5252 GCA_964609065.1 uncultured Acidibacter sp.
AGCGCTTCGCCACGCGCCAAGAGCGCGGAGGCATCCTCGCCCTTCCCCTTGGCCATCCCGACAGCCTTGGCGTTCGCGTTACGCTCGGCGCGTAGCGCATCCGCACGCGTTTGCACGGACTTACGCGACTCTTCGAGTGTACGGAACCCCTCTAAGTCGAGCTCAAACCCTCGACGGGCGAGATTACGGGCGACTTCCTCAGTCGCTGATCTTAGGTTTTTGACATCGAGCACACATCGTCTCCGTCATACGCGCTGGGCGCGCATTGTACCGAATCACTGGGTCTTAGCGCGGGCCCGAAACCGAGCGAGCGCCTCGCCGATCTTGATTTCTAGCCCCCGATCGACGGGTTGGTAGTAGCGCCGATCTGGGAGGTCATCCGGCAAGTAGCGTTCGCCCGCTGCGAAGCCGTCTGGTTCATCATGGGCATAGCGATAGCCCGCCCCGTACCCAAGCTCCTTCATGAGTCGCGTGGGCGCATTACGCAGGCGCAGCGGCACCTCAAGACTTCCGAATTCTTTGACATCACTACGGGCGGCACCGAAGGCTCGGTAGACCGCATTACTTTTGGGGGCACAGGCGAGATACACGATCGCTTCAGCGAGCGCTAAATCGCCCTCGGGACTACCGAGTCGCTCATAGGCGCCCCACGCATCAAGCGTGATCTGCAGCGCACGTGGATCCGCAAGCCCGCTATCTTCTATCGCCATACGTACCATACGTCGAGCGAGATAGCTCGGGTCACAGCCGCCATCGAGCATCCGCGCCAACCAATAAAGCGCCGCGTCCGGATCACTGCCACGCATGCTCTTGTGTAGCGCGGAAATCTGATCGTAAAACTGCTCGCCTCCCTTGTCGAAGCGCCGCAATGTGCCGCCGGCGACCTCGGCTGCCTGCGCTGCGGTGATCACTCCGCCACTCGCTAAATCGGCTGCGATTTCCAGCATGTTGAGCGCTCGACGAGCATCCCCATCAGCCGCTTGGGCGAGTAACCTCACACCCTCAGCGTCGATGCGCAGACCTCGCTCACCGAGACCCCGAACAGGATCCGTAAGAGCTCGCTGTAAGAGTTCCTCTAAGCTTTCGGGCGATAGCGCCTTCAGCACATACACGCGAGCGCGCGATAACAAGGCGCTGACAATCTCAAAGGACGGATTCTCAGTCGTCGCACCAATAAAAATGAGCGTGCCATCCTCGAGGTAAGGCAAAAAGGTATCTTGCTGCGATTTACTAAACCGATGCACCTCGTCCAAAAAAAGTACCGTCTGACGACCCTTCTCTCGACGAGACTCCTGTGCCCGCTCGACAGCGGCGCGGACATCTTTGACACCCGCCATCACCGCTGAGAGTGCAAGAAAATCTGCTTCTGCGGTACGCGCTAAAAGGCGCGCGAGTGTGGTTTTCCCACTACCCGGTGGCCCCCAAAGAATCAAGGAATGGAGTTGCCCCGCCTCGATGGCTGCGCGCAAGGGTTTGCCCTCACCCACCACCTGCGTTTGACCCAAAAACTCCTCAAGATTACGTGGGCGCATACGCTCAGCGAGCGGCACCCAGGGGGTGCTTGTCACGAAGACTCCACCGATTGAGTGGGCGAGGCGCGTTTTAACACTCGCTGCTCCAACCACTCTAGCCAAGAGCGTCGATACCAGACAGAGAGTAACCCGGCGACGATAATCCCTGCCCCATCAGCCCAGAAGTCATTCCACTCGGGGCGCCGACCGAGCGCCATCCAACCTTGAGCTAACTCAATCAGCCCTCCCACCGCGAGCAAAAAGAGCCCGAGCCAGAGGTAGTAGCGACGTTTAAAGAGCGCCGCATACCAGAACATCAGCACAAAGAAACCGACGCCATGCGCCAGCTTATCCCCGCCCGGAAAGTCTCGCTCCAAAGCGGGTGCTGAAAGCGTGAAATACAACACCAGCGCGAGCAGCACCACACCGAGCGCGAGCCAAAAAAACCGATAGTGCAAAGGGCGCATCGCGTTTAAGGCTCAACCGGCGTACCGATCAAATCCGCCCCCTCGGGCACCACGAAGCGCAAGACACCCGCATCTAAGACTTGATTACGACGACTACGGGAGAACTCCAGTACCACTTGTTGACCCAGCTTATCGAATAGCTCCATCCGCTTGAGCATGTCCTTCTCAAAGCCCAGACGCGCCTCTCGAAACTCAGCATCCTCGGCCTTGGGGGTCACTTGCACCCAATCAAGTCCCGATCGCCGCGGCATGGGCTCCAAAGAAAACCCCTCACGTAAGGGCACACTACCCGCCAGTAAACTCGCGGGCGTCAGTGTCAGCGATTCACTCGAACGACGCACCGTCACTTGCTCTAAGTCACGGTCATAGAACCAAAGATTGGCGCCATCTGCCACCATGACTTGTAGCGGCTCAGGTGACCCCAGCTGCCAACGAAAGCGCCCCGGTCTCTGCACCCACAGGCGACCGGCCTGAGGCACTTGCTCGCGACCTCGCGCATCGGTGATGGTTTGCTCGAACGCTGTCTCCCAGCTACGTAGATTCGAGAAAAAACGATCGAGCGCCGTGATGGACTCGGCAGCCGACTCAGCGTCTGACTCTGCGACCGGCGCAGGTCGATCGGGCAGCACTTGCGCAAGTGCCCGATTCCAATTCAGGTTGAGCGCCGTGCCAAAGAGCGCAATGAGCACAGCCCAGCGCCCTACTTGGCGCGTGAGGCCACTCATTCGCCGTTGGGTGGCGGAACTAAGATTTCCCGCCCGCCATTGGATTGCAAGGGTCCGACGAGACCCGCCGCTTCCATCGCTTCGATCAACCGAGCTGCGCGGTTGTAGCCAATTTTGAGCCGTCGCTGAACATACGAAATCGACGGCTTGCGCTCGGTGATTACGATTTTGACGGCCTCGTCATAGAGCGCATCCTGCTCTGCATCGCCGCCATCGCCACCTGCCCCATCTTCAGATGGCAAACCGGGGATCGCCGCACTCGGCCCTGACAACACTTCATCAATGTATTCGGGTTCACCCGCTGCCCGCAGCGCCTTCACCACATTGTGGACTTCATGGTCTGCCACAAAGGCTCCGTGTACGCGGGTCGGCATGGAAGTGCCGGCGGGCAGATACAGCATATCGCCATGGCCAAGCAAAGATTCTGCGCCACCTTGGTCCAGGATGGTTCGCGAGTCGACTTTCGCCGACACCTGAAAAGCAATCCGACAGGGAATATTCGCTTTGATCAAACCCGTAATGACATCCACCGATGGGCGCTGAGTCGCCAAAATGAGGTGGATACCCGACGCGCGGGCCTTTTGCGCGAGACGCGCGATCAGCTCTTCGACTTTTTTACCCACGATCATCATGAGATCCGCGAGCTCATCGATGATGACCACGATAAACGGAAGCGGCTCCAGATCCGGAATCTGCGACTGATCAATACTCGGGTCGTTGGCCGCTCGCTGCATCAGGAGGGGATCTTTGATGGGTTTGCCCTCATCGATCGCCTCACTGACCTTGCGGTTGAAGCCTGCAATATTGCGCACACCCATCGCGGCCATCAGCTGATAGCGCCGCTCCATCTCTGCCACACACCAACGCAGCGCATTCGACGCCTGTTTCATGTCCGTCACGACAGGCGCCAACAAGTGCGGGATCCCCTCGTACACCGAGAGCTCAAGCATCTTCGGGTCGATCATGATGAGTCGCACATCTTGCGCGGTGCTCTTATAGAGCAGCGACAGGACCATGGCGTTAATCCCGACAGATTTACCCGAGCCCGTGGTACCCGCAATCAATAAATGCGGCATTCGCTGCAAGTCCGCGACAATCGGCGCACCGCCAATATCTTTGCCTAGGGCAAGTGCCAGTGGTGAGCTGATCTCATCGTAAGCCGTCGATTTAATGATCTCACCGAGGGTGACGATCTCGCGTCGCTCGTTCGGGATCTCGAGCCCCATGACCGACTTACCCGGAATGACTTCCACCACACGCACACTGATCGCCGAGAGCGCACGCGCTAAATCTTTGGCAAGCGAACTGATCTGGCTGGCTTTCACGCCAGGCGCTGGACGCATCTCAAAACGCGTGACCACTGGCCCCGGAAGTACTGCGACGACTTCCACCTCAACCCCAAAATCTTTGAGCTTGAGCTCGACCAGTCGCGACATCGCCTCGAGCGCCTCATCCGAATACGCCGCTTCCTGCGGCTTCGGATCATCAAGGAGTTGCAGCGGCGGCAGTTCGCCCGGTTTCGCCGTGAAGAGCGGCACTTGTCGCTCCTTCTCAACGCGCTCACTCTTGACCGGTTGCGGTGCAGGCGCCTCGATACGTGGCTTCTTACGTGTCGCGCTACGCTCTTTCTCGAGTTCCAAGACTTCTTTGCGGGCCGCACGCCGTTCATCGCCAGCCGCCTCATCGCGCTGACGTTGTCGCCATTGACGCAGGCGATCCACCCCCTGCCAGACCGCCGCCCCGAGCCCATCGGTGACTGCGAGCCAAGACACACCAAAGGCAAGCGACACGCCGCTCATCAAGCAGGCGAGCAAGAGCAGCGTCGCACCGGTGAAGTTCAGGTTCGATGAGAGCCATTCACCAATCAGCCCGCCCATCACACCGCCAGCCGTTTGGCGCAGGTAGCCCGGCGGCCAGTGCAAGGTGGCAAGTGCACAGGTCGCAGCTAGCAAGACGGCAAAGCCACCGATCCGAACGAGCGTATTTAATCGCGACAGCTCGGGCTCACCTCGATGACGTACCGCGTGAAGACAGGCCCCTGCGAGTACCGCGGGAAATAGATACGCCGGCCAACCAAAGAGGAAAAAGAGCGCATCGGCGAGCCAAGCGCCCTGCCGACCTATGAGGTTATGGGTGCCGGCACCCGCTTCAGCGCCGGCCACCCCCGTAAATGAAAAGCCGGGATCAAGTGGATCGTAGCTCGAGAGCGCGACGAGCAGCATCAGCGCGAGGGCACCCGCGACGATCACTGCGCCTTCGCGCAGCGCGCGAGCCACGGCGGCACTGAAGCGCGAGCCCAGCGCCTCTTTGGGCGCGGCATCACCCATGGGGCAGGCTCCATGTCAGAAGGGTACGCACAGCGCACATTCTACCATTGATGGCATGGCGTAAGCCGCGCAGAGACCCTACCATTCCCCTATGACACAGCCGACGCGACAACACCGATCTCTCATCATCCTTGGCTCGGGACCTGCGGGTTACTCAGCGGCCGTTTATGCCGCCCGCGCCAATCGTCAGCCCATGCTGATCGCAGGGCTCCAAGAAGGTGG
>CAZSRB010000083.1:5352-7079 GCA_964609065.1 uncultured Acidibacter sp.
GCCTGCGCCACCTGTGATGGATTTTTCTTTCGCGGGCAGCGCGTTGCCGTGATTGGCGGCGGTAACACGGCGGTAGAAGAAGCGCTGTATCTTTCGAATATCGCCGCCCATGTCACGCTGGTCCATCGTCGTGACCACCTGCGCGCTGAGCGCATCATGCAAGATAAGCTCTTTGCTCGCCGTGATGAGGGCAAGATCGATATTCTTTGGAATCACGGGGTCGATGAAATCTTAGGCGATGACTCGGGCGTGACGGGTCTACGCGTCAGACCCACCGCCGATGGAAAAGCACTCCCGGATGCCCCGACACAAGATCTGGATCTCACGGGCGTCTTCATCGCGATCGGCCATAGCCCAAATACCGACATCTTTGCAGGGCAAGTCGCGATGCAGGGTGGCTACATCACGGTCCACAGCGGCACTGAGGGTCAGGCGACCGCCACAAGCATCCCCGGGGTCTTTGCCGCCGGCGACGTGGCGGATCACGTCTATCGTCAGGCGATTACCTCAGCAGGCTCTGGTTGTATGGCGGCACTAGACGCTGACCGTTACCTCGAGCACCACGAACCGTCGTGAAGCTTCGCATCCACGACACGCTCGCGTCGCTGGATGCCCGGGCTTGGAATGCGCTCGCCGGAACGGAATACCCTTTCCTGCGTCACGAATTTTTGAGTGCCCTTGAGCGTACGCAATCGATCGGCGGCGAAAGCGGCTGGAATCTTCAGCTGATCACCCTGGAAGATACCGAGGGGCTCGCTGCGGCCGCACCCGGCTGGATCAAAACACACTCCTATGGCGAATTTGTATTCGATTTCGCATGGGCGCAGGCGTATCACCAACACGGCCTCAACTATTACCCAAAACTCATCTTAGCTGCGCCCTTTACGCCGGCGACGGGTCCGCGACTCCTCTATCGCAACGATCTCGCACGCGAGGCGACGCTCGATAAGCTCATTGATGCCATCGAGCAAACCGCCCTCGATCAGGGATGCTCCTCGGTACACGCGCTCTTCCCCACCGCCCAAGATCAGGCGGTCTTCGCAAAACGGGGTTGGCTTGCACGCAAAGACTGTCAATTTCATTGGCGCAATCGTGGCTGGCAGGACTTTGAAGATTACCTCGGTAGTTTCACGTCGGAAAAGCGTAAAAAAGCGCGACGCGAACGACGACGTGTTGCCGAAGCAGGCATTCGGTTTGAAACGGTGTGGGGACATGAGGCGACCGAAACCCAAGCCCTGAGTGCCTGGCAATTACACCGTATCACCTTCTTACGCCGCGGCAATGAACCTTACCTGAATGCCCAAAGCTTTCTCGAGCTCTGTCGGAGCATGGGCGATTCTTTGATGTTTAAGCTCGCACTACTGGGCGATGAAATTGTCGCCTGTGCGGTATTTTTTGTGGGCCGTGACACGCTCTATGGCCGCTACTGGGGCGCAGCCGAAGAATTTCATAGTCTGCACTTTGAAACCTGTTACCACCAAGGGATCGAGTTTTGCATTGAACGCGGGCTCGCCCGCTTTGAGCCTGGCACACAAGGTGAGCATAAAGTCAGCCGTGGCTTTGAACCCACCGATACCGCATCAGCCCATCGAATCTTTGATGAACGCTTTGCGCGAGCCATTGATGATTACCTGCGTCGTGAGCGCGCGGCGGTCGATCGCTACGCCGCCACTGTACGCGAGCATGTTCCGTTTCGCCTTGCGCCGGATACCTCACCCGATGCGTCA
>CAZSRB010000084.1:0-7068 GCA_964609065.1 uncultured Acidibacter sp.
GCTCTTTGAGTTTACGCAGGCTCTTGCGTAAGGCTTTCTCGTCGAGCGCTTTGACAATCTCGCCCTTGGCGCTGACGCGCTCGACCGCTTCGATCGTGCATGCGAGCGGCGCCATCGGTAAGGACTTGTTGTAAATGATCCAGCCGCCGAGACCGCCGGGCACGTAGGAGCGTGCGATCTGCAGCACCTGCCGATACCCCTGAGTCGTGACCAGACCCACACGCGCACCGGTTCCGGTCAAGACCGTGTTGGTCGCCACGGTCGTGCCGTGCATCACGTGTTCGATCGCTGTCGGGTCGATGCCCGCGCGCTCACACACTTTGGTGATGCCGTTTAAGACGCCGATCGACTGATCAGCAGGCGTTGAGGGCACTTTGGCAGACCAGGTCTTGCCAGACTTTTCATGAACGAGCAGCAGGTCGGTAAACGTGCCGCCAACATCTACACCCAAGCGATATGACATGCGCCCCCCTATGGGCTCTTGTTCAAAAAAACACGATCACAGTCTCGCTGCGATCGAACCAAAAAAATCAGGCCGCCAACTGTGCGGGCGGGAAGTTACCCGCCTTCAGCAGCATCGCAGGTAGTGTACGGCCTAGCTTCTGCTGCAGCCACTCACTCACTGCCAGCAATGCCGGCAAGTCCACGCCGGTTTCCACGCCCGCCCGACCCAGCATGTACACCAGATCCTCGGTCGGGATATTACCCGTTGCCGCCGGTGCAAACGGACAACCACCAATGCCACCCACGCTGCAATCGAGCGCATCAACGCCCGCTTGCACAGCAGCATAGGCGTTGGCGAGCCCTGTGTTACGGGTATTGTGGAAGTGGGCCCGCAGGCGGACACCGGGCAGACGCTGTTTCGCGCCCTCGATAATTTCACTCACTTGCCACGGCACGCCGACCCCGACCGTGTCGGCAAAGGAGATTTCGTGTGGCTCGCCCTCGGCGACGCGCTCGGCCACCTCAAGGACTCGGCCGACGGAGATCTCGCCCTCAAATGGACAACCAAAGGCTGTAGCGATCGTGACCTGCGCCCGAACCCCCGCTTCCCGTGCGGCGCGCGCGATATCGAGCCACGCAGCAATCGACTCATCGGTCCCGACGCCTTGGTTACGGCGATTAAACGTGTCGCTGCTCACCACCGCCATGCCGACTTCATTACAACCTGCCGCCACCGCGCGCTCAAAGCCTTTGCGGTTGAGCACCAAGCCGATGTAGTGCACGTCTTCGCGTTTGCGCAGCCCCGCCAACACCGCTTCAGCATCAGCCATCTGCGGGACTTTTTTCGGATTCACAAAGCTCGTGATTTCAAGACGCCGTATACCCGCGTCGATCAACTGCTCGATGAGTCGAATTTTATCTTCGGTGGGAAACACCCCAGGCTCACTCTGCAATCCATCCCGAGGGCCCACTTCAACAATTTCGACAGTTCGCGACATGCTGACCTCAATGTCATTCGACAACAGAATTGCATGCCAAGGCATGCGCAAAATGAGACTGCTGATTCTAGCAACATCGCTCGACGAGGCAACGCGTAAGCTCAACAGGAAACGACCGCTGCGTGTACTGCGCGAGGGGTGCCGCGCACGCACGCCCATCGGCTATTCTTGACCCGCGCGCTCGTGCTCGGTACAAGAGCCGGCCGCTGAGCGAAGACCTCGGCGCAATGTCAAATCACATTGCATAACCTTAACCACTGACGATACATCTACGAGGACACCCATGGCTGCCGATCCCAGTTTCAAACGCGGACCCCTTTCCGACCTGCGCGTCATCGAGCTCGGCACCCTGCTCGCGGGTCCCTTTTGCGGCCAGCTGTTCGGCGACATGGGCGCCGAGGTCATTAAGATCGAGCCGCCGGGTCAAGGCGACCCGCTACGTGTGTGGGGTCGACAAAAAGCGGGCGAGCCCTCGCTATGGTGGCCGGTGGTCGCACGCAATAAAAAAGCGATCACGCTCAATATGCGTGAAGCTGAAGGTCAGAGCATTCTCAAGGAGTTAGTGAAAGAAGCTGACTTTTTACTTGAGAATTTTCGACCCGGTACGATGGAAAAATGGGGCTGCGGATATGAGGAGCTCAGCAAGATCAATCCACGCCTGATCATGATTCGTGTGTCGGGCTACGGACAAACGGGTCCGTATTCTCATCGTGCGGGCTTCGGAGCAATTGGCGAGGCCATGGGTGGACTTCGATATGTGGTGGGCGACCCTTCGACGCCGCCCTCACGCATGGGAATCAGTATTGGTGATGAGCTGGCAGCCACCTTTGCCTGCCTCGGCGCGTTGGGGGCGCTCCATTACCGTGAAAAGACCGGACGTGGTCAGGTGGTCGATTCGGCGATCTACGAGGCCGTCCTCAACATGATGGAATCGGTCGTCACCGAATACGATAAGACCGGTCATATCCGTGAGCGCACGGGCGCGATTTTGCCGAACGTTGCCCCCTCCAATGTTTACAAAACAAATGACGGCTTGGTGCTCATTGCAGCGAACCAGGACACGGTGTTCGGTCGACTTTGTGACGCGATGGGGCAAAAGGAATGGCCTAAAGATCCACGCTTTGTGAATCACCAAGCGCGCGGTAGCAACCAACAGTTACTTGATGGCCTCATCGAAGCATGGACTAAAACGCTTTCTACGAAAGAGGTTTTAGCGTTGATGGATGAGTACGGCGTACCGGCAGGGCAAATCTACCGCGCCCCGGAAATGTTGGAGGATCCGCATTTCAAAGCGCGCGAGGCGATCGTCGAGACGGATCACCCCTATTTCGGAAAACTACGCATGCAGAATACGGCACCGAAGTTTTCTGAGACGCCGGGCGGGATTCATAGCTCAGCGCCCACCGAGCTCGGCGAGCACAACGATGAGGTGTATAGCCGATTGCTTGGCTACACTGCCGAGCGCCTGGCGGCCTTGCGCGACGCTAAAATCATCTAAGAGGTTGCTGCGATGTCTGAGTCCTTGCAACAGAACTATGAGCGAGGCGGCTTTAATAAGTCGCTGCAGCCGGGCTCCCGTCCCGCCCTGCTGATCATCGATTTCGTCGACGCCTACCTCAACCCGGCTTCGCCACTGTATGCCAGGGTGGAGCAGGCTCGTGATGATGCCGTGCGGCTATTGCAGGCCGCTCGCGCAGCGCGCATCCCGATCATTCATACCAATGTTGTCTACCAGCCAGGCGGTCGCGATGGCGGAGTATTTTTCCGCAAAGTGCCGGCGCTGAGCTGTTTCGAAGCCGGCGCCCACCCCGACTGGGCGGCCTTCGCCAAGGGCTTGGAGCCCCTCGCGGGCGAAACCATCATTTCCAAGCAGTATGCCAGTGCATTCTTTAGTACCTCGCTTGCCTCAACGCTGACGGCTTTAGGGATCGATACCGTGCTGATTGCGGGTCTCTCGACCAGTGGGTGTATACGCGCGAGCGCGGTCGATTGCTGTCAGCACGGCTTCATACCCATTGTGGTTCGCGAAGCGGTAGGAGATCGGGCCCCAGGGCCTCATGAGGCGAACTTATTTGATCTGCAAGCCAAATATGCCGAGGTCATGTCACTAGCTACCGTTTTGGGTTACTTAGGGGGCGTGCGTGAGTCATAACACTTCGACGATTGGACCGATTCGTTGCGTCACCATCGCCTGCGCGGATGTGCAGACGATGATCGACACCTACCATTTGTTTTTAGGCTATCAGCTTGTGGAGCACGGCAAGCTCACGCCGGCTCACGCTCAAATCTGGGGACTCCCAAATATGAGCGGTCGCCGTTACGCGTTGATGTTGCCGGGTGGCGAAGGCATTACCGCCATCCGATTTGTGGAGAGTAAGGCGCCAACGGGCTATGTCGCTTTCAAACACATGGGCTGGAATGCCGCCGAGTTTATGGTGCAAGACACCGACGGTATCGCGGCGAAGCTCGAGCACTCGCCATTCAAAATCATTGGGCCACCCGCCGATTTATCCTTTTCCGACAAAATCCGCGCCATGCAGGCACTCGGACCAGCCGGTGAATCCATCTACCTGACATCCTTCAAAGAAAAACTACCCGAGTTTGACACCCCAGATCCGAAGCATTACGTCGATCGCGTGTTTATCGTCATTTTGGGCGGCGAGTCCTGCGCACAGATCAATGATTTTTATCATCGGCATTTTTCTGTTCCGAAGGCTCCGGTGGTACCCGGCGTCATTAGCGTGATCTCGAACGCGCACGGACTGCCCTCGGATACGCCCCACGAGCTTGCAGCACTCGCACTAAAGGGCCAGTCGTTCATTGAAGCGGATCACATGCCAGCAGGAACCCTACCCCGCACTG
The DNA here is from genome assembly GCA_964609065.1 of uncultured Acidibacter sp. Classification (GTDB taxonomy): domain Bacteria; phylum Pseudomonadota; class Gammaproteobacteria; order Steroidobacterales; family Steroidobacteraceae; genus UBA964. The sequence continues at coordinate 4,305 of CAZSRB010000084.1, forward strand.
CGCTGGAGGGCGAATTACCCCCTGCGATCTCCATGATCAGCTTTGAAGTCGATCGCTTACCCGAGTCCGAAGACCTCCAATGGCTCGCACCACCCACGGTGGTCGACGGAGAGCCGTATAACGGACGTCGGGTCGGCGTTTGCCTCGGCAGCGCTGGCGAATGGATTGAGTTAATTGAGCGCAGCTGAGGCTGGAGCGACGACGAGGACGATTACAAAGATGACCGATCCAACCCACTCCACCCGCATCGAACCTCCCCGGCTACCCAAGGGTCATCGTCCGCAAATCTTTGATGATCAGGGCGTTGATCAGTTGCACGCGGCTTATGTCACGCTTGCGACTGAACTTGCGGTCGCGTTTGAGCGCATTGATACACTTGAGCGTCTTCTCATCGAAAGAGTTGGCGTGACGGCTGATGAGATTCAATCGGTAGCGTCCGATCCCGCGCAGGCTGCGCGACGAATGACTCGACAAACCGAATTGGCGGAGCGCTTGCTGAAACCTTTTAAAGATTTCCGCGAACATCACATAGCCAGCGGTCCAGGGGCCATCTCCGATTCGACTCAGGATGCCTAAAGTCGCTCGATTTCAACCACCATTCGGACACCCGCGCGCGCCTGCATTGCTGCCTTTTCAGCACTCGTTACGATGGTGCGGGTGTCGCCCTTATCGACCTCGATCGGGTTGTGGTAAGGGGTCAACCTCGATGTGTCTTTCCTGACTGTGTGGAGCGCCATGATGAGCCCCTTTCAAAACCATTCGATGCTTCCTGAGACGGCTCACGACGAGCAAGCTCGGCAAGATTTTGTCGCCGCCTTTCGCGGACACCTCTCCGGCCAACTCATGCCCGGCACTTATCAGGTTTATAGCAAACGGGTGGAGCCCAAATTTACGCGTGAGAAGGGCCGCGTCCCTGCTGATGAGCATGAAGTTCGCGCACTGATGACGCAGGACTCGTTTTATCAATTTTGGAGTGCGATGCAGCGGCGAAGTCAGGAGCTGCTGTGGGAAGCGGTGATCGATCCTGTCGAACGAGAGCTACCCTCGCTCATTGAACGCGCCAAGCGCGCACCCAAGCGAGGAAAGTCCGCGGGCAGTTTGCGCTTGAATCCTGACTTGGTGGTTCCCCGCTATCACACCGCAGCAGATATCCATTTACAACCCGGTGGTTATCACAGCGATTTTACGAGCGACGATGTCGCTGCCGGCGCGGTATATGACAAAGGGATCAACCTCTATATGGGAGGTGCACTGGGTCCCCAAAATAATCTGATGGGCGATACGCTGCTTGCATACCTGCGTGAGTATCACCCGACATTCAAGCCTAAAAGAATTCTTGATATGGGCTGCGCCATCGGCAACAGCACGGTCGTCTGGGCGAAGGCGTTTCCCGACGCTGAGGTCCATGGGATCGATGTGGGCGCACCCGTTTTGCGCTATGCGCACGGTCGTGCCCAAGCATTGGGCGCGACAGTTCACTTTAGCCAACAGAACGCGGAAGCGACGGATTTTGAGAACGGTAGTTTTGATCTCGTGTTGAGCCACATCGTATTACACGAAACCTCAAAGTCTGCACTGGTACGTATTCTCGCCGAGTGTCGCCGCTTATTGCGACCGGGTGGCTTGATGCTGCATTTGGAAATTCCACGGGGTCGTACCGCCATGGAAAAATTCATGCATAACTGGGAGAGCTATAACAACAACGAAACGTTCTCTCGTTACATGACCGATCTAGATCTCGCCGCTGAATCACGTAAAGCGGGCTTTAAGTCGAACGAGGTCACGGTCAGCGAATTCGCGCCGAAACTGAACGTCTCGCAGATGAACTACGCAGAGCACTTCTTTTGGAAAATATTGGCAGGCACCAACTTGTCACAGTCAAAATTGACTCGCGGGTCGCGATCAAAATCAGACGGCGCTAAGCGCGCAGGTTCACGCGGTCGCAACAAGTCATCGTAAGGAGAATTGATCATGGCTCGAACCCGGACAGCGAGCGCTACGCGCCCGAGCAAAGATGCCAAGCGCTCCAGCAAGGGCAGTACTAGCAAGGGAAGTACTAAAGCTCGGTCAAAGAAGAGCGAGAAGGCTGGTAAAGGCGCTGCGGCCAATGCATCCACCCGTCTACCTCGCATCGCAAAAGGCAAAAAGCCCCAGTACTTCGCTGATCCAGCAACCGATAAATTACTGTGGATGACGCTGACACTGATGGAAGAATTGTCAGTGACCCGCGATCGCCTGGATACCGTCGAGAGGCTGCTCGCAAAGCGCCGAGTGCTAGCACTCAAAGATATCGAAACCTGGAAACCCGATGACCGCGCGGCCACCGAGCGCGCTGCTCGCCGGGCGGCCTACGTCGATCGGATGATGCGCGCGATCCATCGCGAGCTCGAAGAGCTCACCCGCGGCGATATGCCCGCCACCGAGGAGGAGGTCATCGCCGCAGTTGAGTCTTAAGAGGAGAAGCGCGAATTAGCGCGCAGCGATCTTCCAGAGACGCGCGAGCAGCTCAAGAGTCGCATTACCCTTAACGGCATCAAACGCCTCAACGGCAGCGGCTTTATTGCCGGATCGTAATTGCGCGATCCCCAAGGAGAGTTGAGCGTCGGGCACGTTACGCACATTGCCCTTGGCGAGACCTCGTTCAATCGCTTCAATCGCCTTGCCAGGCTGACCGTAGCTGAGGAAGGCTTGGCCGATACGGACATCTACCTGACCATTCTTGCCCGCCGCTGTTTGCGCGGCTTGCTTCTCGACCTCAACGAGG
>CAZSRB010000085.1:0-6871 GCA_964609065.1 uncultured Acidibacter sp.
AAATCAATCGCTGCAGCGAGGCCGCCCATGCCTGCGCCGATCACGGCGACACGACGTGTCATGGTTGCCAACGGTCTGTCATGTTAGCGGGCGTATCGTCCTACGACATGGCGATGGTAAATGATGAGGCTGAGACCCACCGCAAGCGGAATCGCCCATAGGCCGGGATGTAGGGCAAGTTGTGGCAGGGTGCGAACGGCGCCAAAGGCAAAGAACGCTGTGTAAACAGAGATCCCAGCGCCCACTAACGCCTTGATGTGTTCTTTGAGCCAATCCATGGGTGCTGGACGTCGATTTAGCATGAACCAAAGATTAGTCGCGACGGTCGCAAGACCAATTGCGGGCATGCCCAGCATGATCGGTTCACGTATCAACCACGCTTGCCACGCGCAATGTAGCGAAACCACAGTCAGAGCGACTTGCAGGCTGACATTGCGCCACTCAAAGAACGCTTGCCGGTCGGTTTTGTGTTGTACGCAGAGCCACCCGTACCACGCGAGATTGACCGTTAAGAGTGCAAGCCCTTGCATCATCCAGCCAAATACACCCCGGATCCACGCTGGGTTTTCCAGATGGGGGTGGGTGCTCACGGGGTCAATCAGGGTGAGCGTGCTCACTGCGATGGCTGCAAAGCCGGTGATGAGCATCGTCCAAGTAAATAACCGACCCCATTGGCGGTGGGCGCTCGCCCCTTTACGACCAATCACAGGAACCCAAAAAGCCACTAAGCCCATGCTACCAAACGCGATATGCAGGACAATAAAGCCTGAAAATAGCGTGGCAATCAGCGTGGGCGTCAAAGGCTCAGCGGGCATTCCGTAACTCCCGATGACAAGTGGCGGTGATCATGCTGCGCCCAGCTACGCACGCTTGTAAAGGCATTAGCGGTCGTGACGCATCGTGACGTCTTCACGGCGGGCGATGTCACTGCTAGGGTAGCTCGTAACATGCAAACGCCCATGTACGAGCCACCGAGGCCGCAGCCACTTGCTGCACTCGTGTCATTGTTGCGAGTGATTTGGCGCGGCGACGGCGATTTGCTGAGTCTGCTGCCTGCCAAAGCGTATCGTGTCGAGACCGGCTGGCTAGGTTACTCCCGTCGATCTATTTTGATCATCAATGCACCGCATCTGCTGCGAGATGTGCTCACTGATCCAACGGATATCTACCCAAAGAATGATTTGATGGTGGGGGCTTTAGAGCCCTTGGTGGGCAATTCGATATTTGTCTCGAGTGGGTCCGTCTGGCGACGACAGCGCAAGATGATTGATCCTGCCTTCTCACACATGCGTCTCAATAAGGCGTTTGTGTCGATGTCGGCAGCCGTCGATGATTATGAGCAGCATCTGGATCGGTGCGCTCACGATGGTGAGGCGTTCTCGCTGGATCTGGCGATGAGTCATCTGACGGCGGATATCATTTGTCGCACTGTCTTCTCGACCTCTCTGAAGTCGCGGACCGCAGTGGATGTGTTCGAAGCTTTCACGGTATTTGAGCGAACCTGTGCTCAGGTAGAGCTTAAACGTCTGATCTTTGATCCGCCGTTTGCCGATATTCCGCAGCATGAGCAGGTGCTGCAAGCCTGTGCACGTATCCGACATCACTTGGGTGAGCTGGTCGATACCCACCTCGAGGCGGGCGTCAATCACTATGACGATATTGCAGCAGCCGTCATGAGCGCTCGTGACCTTGAGACCGGCGAGGGCTTTACCCGCAAGGAACTACTCGATCAGCTGGGCGTGATGTTTCTCGCAGGTCATGAAACGACCGCCAGCGCGCTGATCTGGGCTTTCATGATGCTCGCAGAGCAACCACAGGTCATGCAGCGCCTGCGCGAAGAGGTGTACGCCATCGCCGGTGATGGACCCATCGAGCTTGAGCAAGTGCGCAAAATGACATTTGTGCGCAACGTATTCAAAGAAACCTTGCGACTCTATCCACCGATTACTTTCATACCGAGGGTAGCGGCTGAGGCGGCGCAAATTGGTCGTCATCGAGTCAAGCGCGGCGCCATGCTGATGATTGCGCCCTGGACCATCCATCGTCATCAGCGCTATTGGCAACGGCCAAATGTCTTTGATCCGGATCGCTTTAGTGTGGAGCGAGAGCATGAGTTGATCCCGGGCGCCTATTTACCGTTTGGACTTGGACCGCGGGTGTGTGTGGGTGCAGGCTTCGCGCAGTTAGAGGCCAGTCTCATTCTCGCGCGTTTGTGTCGCCGCTACGATTTTCAGTTATTGGATGCAAAAAATGTGCGCCCAGTTGCACGACTGACGACTCGGCCAGCGACACAGTTGATGTGTCGGGTGCATCGCCGAGACTCCGTCTCCTGAGCGTCAGGAGGAGTATGGCAAGCCGGCCCCAATCCTGGAATCGGACGATTTTATTGACGCTCGGTCGACTACCGAAGGCCTTGGATCTCGCGCGGGCTTTGCACGCGGCGGGCTGCCGGGTGCTGGTCGCCGAGCCCTTCTCGCGTCATTTAACAGGCGCTTCACGTGCGGTGGCGGCATCCTTTACCGTACCCGCGCCGGTGGAGGATCTAGAAGGGTACTTGGCTGCGCTACAACACATTATTGAGCGCGAATCCGTCGATGATGTGGTGCCGATCTCTGAAGAAATCTTATATGTCTCGTTGTTACGCGGGCGTTTGCCCTCCGGTGTTCGCCTGCATGCGATGCCGATCGAGGTCCTACAGAGTCTGCATGATAAAAACGAATTCATTGGGCGTTGTATCGAAGCTGGCGTCGAAGCCCCTGAGACTGCGCTTGTGGGTTCTGATGAGGCAAAGAATCTCTTATCGACCGGCCCATGCGTGATCAAGCCGACGATCTCCTGTTCCGGTCGCGGAGTTCGTATCCTGGCGCAGGGCGCGGTCACACCCCAAGTGCAGGAGCCGAGCATCCTGCAGCGATATGTGCCGGGTCGTGTCCTGAGTAGTTTTAGTCTCGCGCGGCAAGGTCAAGTGTTAGGTACCGTCTTGTATCAAGGTGCGGTGATGCAAGGGACCGTCGCGGTCGCTTTTGAGCGCGTCGATGTATCGCCCGCAATCATCGAGTGGATCACAAAAATCGTTGCCTACACCCACTTTGACGGGTTTATTTCTTTTGACTTTATTGAGTCTGACGCTGGAAAGGTGTTCGGCATCGAGTGCAACCCGCGTGCGACCAGCGGCTTACATTTTGTAGAGCCGAGCGAGCTTGCGAGCTTTGTGCTCGCTGACTCTCGTTCCGCTGACTCGCACTCCGCTGACTTGCACTCCGCTGTCAGCCTGGGCTATCGATCCGAGCGGCTCTTACAACAGTTTTACCCCTGTTTGACAGAGACCCAAAAATCGCTGCTCACAAGGGGTCCATTCCAAAAAAATCTCGCTGCGTTATGGACGGCACGCGATGTGAGTTGGCGCTTCGATGATCCTTGGCCTGCGCTGAGCATGCCGTGGACGTCGTGGCCGATTATTGAGCAGGCGATTCGCCATCGCTGCTCCTTTGGTGAGGTCGCCATGCTTGATCTCATGTGGCCGCCCCGCTTGCCGTCTTCGGGAAAGCTAGCGTAGAGTCAGGGCGATGTGGGCCTCGGAAAGTGATCATGCGGCATGTCGAGCAGCCATCCGAGTGGGCTCTAAGACCTTTCATGCAGCGTCTTTTTTACTGCCTCCTCGAGTACGCAAGAGTGCGTTAGCACTGTACGCGTTTTGTCGCGAGGCGGATGACGCGATCGATCAGTCATCGGCCCCGCGCGTGGCATTGCGGGAGCTGACTGTGCGTTTACAACAGGCCTATCAAGGCGCACCAATCGATAATGCGGCTGACCGAGCCCTTGCGGATGTGGTGGTCGAGCACGCTATTCCTTACGAATTGCCGGCGGCATTACTCGAGGGCTTTGCATGGGATGCCGAAGGGCGGTGCTATGCCGATCTCGGGGAGCTCAAAGAATACGCAGTCCGGGTGGCCGGTACGGTCGGTGTCATGATGAGCTTGCTGATGGGGGTGCGCGCCGCTGGGGCTTTAGCGCGAGCTGCGGAATTAGGCATCGCGATGCAGCTCTCCAATATTGCGCGTGATGTTGGCGAGGATGCGCGTTTAGGGCGCGTCTATTTGCCGCGACGGTGGCTCATCGAAGCAGGCGTCGACGCCGAGCAGTGGCTAGCGAATCCACGATTTGAACCCGCAGTCGGTCAAGTGGTAGATCGTTTATTGCAGGAGGCTGAAAGCCTCTACGTGCGCGCTGTATCGGGAATCTCCGAGTTACCCGCAGATTGTCGGCCTGCGATTCATGCCGCGCGTTTAATGTATGCGGAGATTGGTCGCGAGGTATCGCGACGCGCAGGCGATTCGGTGAGTCAGCGTGCCGTCGTCTCGGCTCGTCGTAAAACGCTACTGATCGCCCAAGCGTTGTCGGAGACAGTACGCGGAAAACCCTCCACGGAGCAGTGGCCCGTCGAGCCGGCAGCTGAATATCTGCTGACAGCGGTCGCGAAATTTGATCGGGAGCGCGGGTGGGTGCCAGATCCGCTGGCTGGGGAATCTGCTTTCTCGCGCGATGTCATCTGGGTGCTCGGAATCTTTGAGCGCCTAGAGCGTGAACAGCGTGAGCGCGCTAGCGACTCCTCACTCGAGGTAAGCGCACCGGCAGCAAAGTTTGTACCCAGCGTGACTGGAAACGCCTGAGAGAGACGCTCTCATGCCAGGCCTGTAAGGGCTCACCGTTGATGCAGGTGCTTACTAGCGATCGCGCGTAGAACGGCCCGTCCTCTAAGGTTCTGAGCACCTTCGCCGTTTGGTTTTGATCGCAATGCGCATGACGTGCGATGCCCCAAGGGGTGCTGCGCAGGGTTTGTAGAGGTGGCGTGTCGAGGGTCTGCGTTGCCCCCTCGGTCGGTATCCTCAGCGCGAGCGCGCGACCGCCGCCATGGCGCCATTGCGTGTCATAGAAAATCACGCTGTCATCGCCGTCATGACCACGCGCCCATTCCCAACTTCGAAAATCCTGCTCCAGAGGCGCGTCCCCCTCGTTACCGTCGAAATAAGCCTGGCCTTGCCAGTTCAAGCACGGCTGCTCAAAGACCACTTCAATCTGGGCCCGAGGTGCAATCGGGGTCCAGCGATGTGCGCCTTGAGCATCGATCTGCCAGGTCTGTGTCCGTAGGGGGGGTGGTGTCAGTCTGATCTGGCCGCTGACAGGTTGCCGCCAGGGTGCTGTCATTTCTTTAATTTCAATATGTAGCGTTCCCGCCTCCCAACGCGCTCGGCTCGGACCGATTGTTAAGTGGTGAGGCTCACGCGCGACGGCTGAGCGATCACGCTCAGTCATCGCCCACCAGCGTTTGTGAGGTGCATAGAGCGCGAGGTTATAGGCCGCATGATTCAACGGATCTGTCGCAGCTTGCTTACGTGCGCGGCGGTACCACGGTGAAAACACGCAGCCCAACATGATGATCAGCGTGAGCCCGAATTGGCCGCAGTCGCTACTGGCATCGATGTACCACCAGGCATAGCCGTTGTCGGCGATGGGTACGGCAAAATTCGGGCCGTCCGCACTGACAATCCTCGACTGACTACTCGAGCCCGTCACGGGTGTGCTGGCCAACTGAGTTTGACTCACTATTTGAGGCTGTCTATATTGCATGACATTACCGTGTGACAACGTAGACTGACACAAGCCAGCCGACGGTGCCGCGCAAATTGCCGAGCAGGGGCAGGCATGGATAGTACCTCCGTTATCGAGCAGGCTCTGGAGACCGCGGTTCAATCCTGCGACGCACTCGGCTGCCCACCTAAGTTAGCCGCAGCGATCCGCTATGCGGTATTTCCTGCTGGCGCCCGGATTCGCCCGCGCCTCACGTTGGCGGTGGCAGCCTGTTCAGGGATCGTCGATTCGCCACGTGTCGCCGCAACCGCCGCGGCGGTTGAGTTACTGCACTGCGCTTCGCTGGTGCACGATGATTTACCGTGTTTTGATAACGCAGATCTACGTCGGCATCGCCCGAGTGTGCACAAAGCCTTTGACGAACGCATTGCCCTTTTGGTCGGCGATGCGCTGATCGTGCTCGCTTTCCAAAATGTGGCGCGGGTGTTCGCGGATCAACCGCACAACTTTCCCGCCTTGGTGTTGGCCTTGGGTCGAGCGGCCGGTGCGCCGTCTGGATTGGTAGCCGGACAGGCGTGGGAATGTGAGTCGGGTACCCCGCTTGAAGAGTATCGACGGCAAAAAACGGGTGCGCTATTTGTCGCTGCGACCGTCGGCGGAGCCTTAAGCGCCGGTGTTGACGCAGCGCCGTGGCGTGCGCTCGGCGAGTCCTTGGGTGAAGCCTATCAAGTCGCTGACGATGTGCGTGATGCTTTCGCCGAGACGAGTGAGCTCGGTAAGCCTGCGGGTCGTGACGAGTTATTGGGTCGGCCCACTGCGCTCGTTGAGCTCGGTGTCGCGGGCTCGGTTCAGCGCTTCCAGTCTTTGATCCAACAAGCCATTGATTCGATTCCACCGTGTCGCGGCGCAGAATTCTTGCGTGATTTAATCGAACTGGAGTCTCAGCGGCTATTACCGGCGCATCTGCTGCATCGCGCAGCATGACCCACAAGTGGCGAGAGCGTTGGGCGGACTGGCGTAATCGAAAACTTCAGGATCCAAAGTTTCAGTATTGGGCCTCTAAATTTCCCCTGACTCGGGCGAGATCGCGGCGTGAAGCGCGTGAAATCTTTGATCTAGTCGCAGGGTTTATCTATAGCCAAACTCTGCTGGCGTTAGTGCGTAGCCAAGTCTTGCAGACGCTACGCGCAGGTCCCAGTCCGCAGAGCGAGTTACAGTCACTGCTTCGCATGAGTGATGATGCGGCCAATACCTTGCTCAAGGCCGGCGCGACGCTTGATCT
>CAZSRB010000086.1:0-6827 GCA_964609065.1 uncultured Acidibacter sp.
GTTATCGCGATCCGGTCGTTCCAAAAAATTCGCTGTTTGTGACGATTTCTCAATCGGGAGAAACGGCCGATACGCTCGCAGCGTTACGTCTAGCAAAACAAGCTGGATACTTATCAAGCCTCTCGATTTGTAATGTGCCTGAGAGTTCGCTCGTCAGAGAAAGCGAGCTTGTCATGTTGACCCGCGCAGGGCCCGAAATTGGGGTCGCATCCACTAAGGCGTTCACCACGCAGCTCACCGCTTTAGCGATGCTCGTCGTGGCGCTCGCGAAGCACCATGGCGCGGGCCCCGAGCGCGAGCGAACACTTGTTGATCGTTTGGTCGAGCTGCCGGGACTGATGGAAAAAACTCTGACGCTTGATACCGAGATCCGCGAGCTCGCCAAGCGCTTTGCCGATAAACACCACGCCCTATTTCTCGGCCGAGGCACAATGCATCCGATCGCCATGGAAGGCGCGCTCAAGCTCAAAGAAATATCTTATATACACGCAGAAGCCTACGCAGCAGGCGAGCTCAAGCACGGACCGCTCGCCCTCGTGGATGCGCAAATGCCCGTCATCGCTGTTGCACCAAACACAGATTTACTCGAAAAACTAAAGTCTAATTTGATGGAAGTGCGCGCGCGTGGGGGCGAGCTCATCGTGTTTGCTGACCCCGAGTCTGGCATTGAGCCTTCAGATGGCGTCACCGTGATCACCATGCCGCGTCATGTGAGCTATGTGCAGGCGCCTGCGATCTACACTATTCCACTCCAGTTATTGTCCTATCACGTCGCCATCCTGAAAGGCACCGATGTCGATCAGCCCCGCAATCTGGCGAAAAGTGTTACGGTCGAGTAACACCAGCGGGTGATTTAGACGGAGAGACGGGTGGAAGCGTTAGGCATACTCGGATTTGTATTTGGATTAGTTGCATTCGTTCGAGTCGAGAAGCTGTTAAAAACCTTAAAGAAAAAAGGCATTCTCGACGAACAATACAAAGACGAGTGAGTCTTTCGGATTGAGTCTAAATCCGCGACTTCACAAATAAAAAAACGGGGCGGCTAGGCCGCCCCGTCGATATTTTTTGTTGTTGCAGGCGGAAGTCCCGGAAGGCGGCCGAGGACGGTTTCTTCACGCGAGGAGCGAACGAACGGATAAAAAAGTTGTGCCTGCCATCGCTCGGGGCCGTGATCGAGGTCATCCTGCAGGCCTACTGCCGGCGGATATCGTCGTGTGATGACCGCCGTTCCAAAAATGACATCCCAAAGAAAAAACAAGTTACCAAAGTTTCCGGAATAATGACCGACCCCATCGGACTCAGTTAGCGCGTGGTGTGCATGATGAGTGGCTGGCGTGGATATCAACCGCTCCAATACCCACATGAGAGGGCGTAACGCCGGCTTGCGATAGAGCGCTTCGTCCCAACGCCACGCGCTGTGAGCGCCGACAATCACGGTAATTTTGACTAAGGTGTAACCGACGGTGACCCAACCAAAACCGAGATACACCAAAAATCCCATGATCCAAAGCCCCGGCATCAACGCGTAATACAGAGCGTTATTACGATAGACCACGCGCACGCTCATATAAGGGGCTGAGTGATGTGCCCGATGGAGTGGCCATAGCACGCTGCTATGCGACAGACGGTGCCATCCGTACTGCGTTAGATCATCACCGACGATCAGTGCGAGCAGCATCGCCCACCAAGGCCAGTGCCCGAGAGCACCCCGCCATTCTGGTGCCCAGGTGGAGGCCAGCAGATTTGCAATGAGCGCGACGGCCCCGGTGACGCTCAAAAACATCACAATGACCGCTGCATCCAGACGATGGTCTTCTCGGGTAGCCTGTGGCGGCGCAAATCGACCGAGCCGCCATTCCAAAAAACCAAAAAGCCCGAGAACGCTGGCGAGACTGAGAAGCTGGGCTTGAGTGGGCGTCATGCCAAAAGTGTATCAACAAGCTCAGCCGTTTTGACGACCAACACGTGCTCAACAAAGCCGCCGAAGCTGTTCAATCGACAGGCCTGTATGTCATGAATGGCGCTCGCTTCTCGGGGGGGTGGTGATGCCGGAAGGGGTACGTGTCGGGATCTGGGAGCTGTCCCCCGGCATTCGACGATCAAACTTTTACGCGCTGCTCGGTACCGCGTTCTTCTCGATCGGGCTGCTGACCTTGGTTGGTAATTTACGCCCGTATTTGTTCAACGAGATGTTGGGCATTCCCGACGATATTCAGGGTCGGGTAAGTGGCACCATGGATGTGCTGAGCGAAATCCCGGCCTTGTTGTTGTCGGGTCTCGTGGGGGCGGCGTCTGATCGACTTGGCAGACGCCTCATTTACGGTATGGGCTTTGCCATATTGGCAGTGGGATACCTCTTATTCCCCTTCGCACAGTTCAATTGGACCTTGTATGCGATGGTCTTTATCACGGCCTGCGGCGCATCGTTGATTGCCGCCATGCTATCGGCGGTCATCGCCGACTATCCGCAAGAGACCTCGCGCGGCAAGTTAGTGGGTATCTGCTTTTTTCTGAATGGCCTCGGCGTTGCATCGCTCGTGGGTCTTGCGGCACAGCTACCGCGCATTTACCTCGGCCAGGGCATGGATGCCATTGAGGCGGGCCGAGCGGCCTATTGGACGGTGGCTGCACTCTGTCTCATTCCAATGGTCATCGTGCTTCGGGGGCTCGCCAAACAGGCGCCAAGTCAGCTGACTGAGCGAGAGCCCCTGCTGGCGACATTACGGGTTGGCCTAGCGGCTGCAGCAGATATTCGCGTAAGACTCGCCTATGCCTCCGCGGCAGTGTCTCGAGCGTCGCTCTCGATTATCAGCGCATTCTTTTTTCTTTGGATGGTGCAGGCAGGTAAGGATCAGGGCTTAACTTCCGCCGAAGCCATTGCCAAAGGCGGCGGCATCTTTGTGGCGATTCAAATAACGGCTACTTTCTGGGCCGTTACGGTGATTACGTTCATCGATCGAGTCAATCGAGTGTTGTTCATGGCCGTCGCCTCTGCCTTGGCGTCTTTTAGTTATATTTGGTTTGGTCTTGTCGACAATCCCTTTACTCCCGCCATGTACGTCGCTGCGGTCTTCTTAGGTGTTGGAGAGATGAGCGGGATTTTGGCCTCGCAGGCATTAGTGGGGCAGGTCGCACCCGAGCGTGGTCGGGGTGCTGTCATCGGTGTCTTCACGCTATGCGGGTCACTCGGAATATTTTTGGCGGCTAGTGTAGGCGGAACATTATTTGATATTTGGCGCCCGTCCGCGCCGTATATCGTCATGGGTTGCGTTAGCGGTCTGTTGTGCCTGCTCAGTCTTCTAACTTGGTGGCAAACACGCGAACAGGGGCGCTTGCAGTTTGGTGTGTGATATCACCGAAACCATAATCTAAGAACCGTACTAAGGTGCTGTTGTTTTGTTGGGGGGAGTAACTATGGAGCGTTTATACAAGAAGCCTTTGCTAGGCCTCTTTGGGCTGTCCATTGGATTTCTGACACAGCCATTAGGTCACACGGTCTACAAGGTGATGGAAAATACCTTTAAAGACGGTGTCTATGTGGCTGCAGTGCTCCTTGGCATCGTGGGCTTTATCTTAGTCGGCGTAGGGCTCAACAAAAACGAACTCAAAGCTACATGGTTTGGTTTGCTCGGTGGGTGGTTCATTTGGATCGGATGGTTTGAATACGCATTTAAATATTTTTCTGTCTTGTATTCGGTGCCGCCCTTCCCGGTAGAAGTTGACGGCTATGCCGCCGCTCCGCAAGCCAATATGCTGCAAGCGACCGTCACCATCATGGCCGGCATATTTTTGCTGTACGGGATGTTTAACTTACAAAGCAAATGCAATTTCATGCGCTTTTTTCATCGTAACTTGCGTTTGTCGCCCGGGATGCCGACGCCAGACAACAAGCGTAGCTTTGCTCGAATCACGGCTATGGAAGTGATCTTTGTGACCTGGTTCTGTTATCTCTTTTGGCTGTACGCCATTTACTTCGGCACTCAGGGCACAGGCCTTTGGATTGTCATGGGTACGTATGTCGCCTGGTCTATTTGGGCGGCTTATCTCGTATATCGCTGCACGCTTCAGGTGCGTTTGGCTCCAGCATTACGTTACGGCGTCGGAGCGGGAATCGTGCTTTGGGGATCGGCAGAAATGCCAGCGCACTTTGGTGCCTATCGTGAGTACTGGCTCTACCCAGTCGAATATCCGATCTTCAACACGCTGATGTCAGCGGTATTTATTGCGAGCTTGGTTTCGGTAGCTCGTCGGTTCCGGCCTGAGGCCGGAACCGACGGTTGACCCTAAGGATCAGTTACCGAAGCGGTACGTTGCGCGGATACCGATTAAGCGCTTATCGGGAGCGATCAACACGCCCTGTCGAGGCAGCTGGTTATTGCGCAGGTCAAAGAACCCAAACAGAGAACTCGTACCACCGTTGGTGATGGTGTCATCATCAAAGAGGTTATTGACATATCCCTGAATCGACCATGCACCGACATCAAAGCCGGCTTGTAGATTCACACGGGTAAAATCAGGTAGCCAATATAGATTGTATTGAGTCAAGAACCGCTTTGATTGGTACTGAGCATCGGCACCAATGTACGCGCGGCCCGAGCCCACGTTGAATCCATAGCGAATGATGGCGGTCAGCTGATTCTCAGGGACTCGTGGGACTCGATAGCCTGTCGCCCCAAAGATAACGCCCAGATTGTTGGGATTACCTGCTGCGAGACTGTTGTTCTCAGGCACGAAGCCTGCGAGCAACGACTCCGAACGGTCAGAGATCGAACCGGGACGAACCACTGTCCCTGCAGGATCGGTGATGACGCCAGAGCCACCTGTGGTGCTCGGTGCAAACGATAACGGACCCGCCGGCACTTCGTAGTCAGTGAATTCTGCGTTGGTATAGGTGTAGCGTAGGCCCAGATCAATATTTTCAGTCGCTCGGAAGTCTACCGACAATTCGACGCCATAGGTTTCGGACTCACCGATGTTAATGGTGCCGGTTTGCGGAAGGGTGCCTACCTGCACGTTCACCGGAACTTGTTGATCGGTGTAGTTGTTGTAGAACAGCGCCCCATTTAAACGCAGACGACGATCCATGAATTCATTCTTGGAACCGAGTTCCATCGCCAATAGGTTCTCCGGCTCGAACTGACGACTGACTTCATCGACGAAGCCTGTGTTGCCCGTCGTGTCGACACCGCCAGGCTTGAAGCCCTTTGCCGCGCTCGCGAATAACAAGGCGTCTTCAGCATATTTCCAGTCGAGCGTGACTTGCGGCACAAATTTAGACGACTTGACGTTAGCCGTTGGCGTCGGGACGTTCGGTATGGAGCCGCCAAAGGTTCTGACCGGGAATTGATCGTACGGATATCCCTCGTATTTATAGGTCTCATCGAAATATCGTCCACCGACACTAATATTTAAAGATTCGGTGACCGCATACTCGACGCCGACGCCAAGAGAGAAGCTCTCCTGATCACGAACAATCAAAGCAGGGCCTGGAACATTTTCTTTGGCGACCGGCGTAGTCAACGGGGGCGCAAACGGATTACCTGAGCCGCCAGGTAAGAATGCGCCAATCACGCCGCAAAAGAACGCCGAGCTGCCTTCCTTACACCAAAACTGAGATCGATCGACAACCTCGGTCTTTTCACGCCAGTACAGCAAATCCGCCTGTAGCTGTAACGGACCTGAAAAATCTGAGCGGAAAATGAACTCTTGGCTGAATTGATCGACATCGCCGTCTGTTTCACGCAAGGAAGAAAGCGCGAAGGTGGGCGGTGGATTCGCTGGGGTATAGCCCAGCATGGGGAACGGATTACCCGGTGAGGGGAACGCGAGCGGTGCATAAATCGCAAGCCCTGCGCTGCTGACCCGATCATCTGTGTAGTCAAAGTCCTCGCTAGTCGTTTGCTCAGACTTAAGGATGGCCGACAAAGATTTAATAGAACCCCAGTCTCGTTCCCAAACAAGTTCCAGTAACGCACGAGTATTTTTGACTGACGAACCGGCGAAATCGCTGCCGGTACGTGGATCGGCAGAGAGATGAATTTGGCGATTAACCGCCGCTGCGGAGGTCGTCATATCACCCGATTGGGTGAAATAGCCGAGCAGAGGCCCACCTGGGAACAAGGAGGTCAGCGCCGTCGCGCCGGTCCTTGCATTAAAGGTGTAGTACGGGGCGTAAACGCCATTATTTTCGGATAGTAATTCGCCGGTCAGTACATCAACGGGCGCGACCGATATACGTGCAGGTTGGCTAGCATCGTCTTTAGAGTGCTGTACGCGTACAAAGGCGCTAAAGGAATCGCTCGGCGCATATTTAAATGCAGCGGAAAACGACGTCGTTTCACGAGCATTGAGCTTTCCACCGGTGACTGGGTTCTTCCAGTCACCATCAAAGTTCACCGTGCTGGCGGTGACGCGCACAGCGCTTACGTCACTCAGCGGCATATTCGCAACAAAGCCCGCCTCATAGGTGCCGAAGTCACCCACGCCAATTTGGACTTCGCCTTCAGTTTGATTGGGGTCCGGTCGGCACGTGGTGTAGCTCACTGCACCACCGAATGCACTACGACCGTAGAGCACGCTTTGTGGGCCCTTCACCACTTCAATTTGGCAGATGTCCGAAAATCTTAGGCCAGCGAGTAACCCACCCCCTGGCACACCAATAGATTCGGTGGTTTGGTCAACACCATCGATGAGAATCGCAACGTTGGGGCGTCCGCGTACTGCGGTTAAGCCACGAATATTGGGCTTGAAGTCGCCCGTGGTAGCGCCCTGTTCAAAGGTAAATCCGGGGGTTAGCTTCGCGATATCGTTTAGATCACGTACCACTT
>CAZSRB010000087.1:0-6687 GCA_964609065.1 uncultured Acidibacter sp.
GGGTTAAGCGTCCAAACATCACGTGTCTGAACCTCCAGATCAACGACATTATTGTCGTACGCGACAGGTCGAATCTGCGCATCGTAGAGATAGCGCGTGTCTCTTAGTAGTCTTTCGCTCTCGGCAATAATCTTTGGGTCAAACGTCTCTCCTGTCTCAAATAGTAATTTATCCTCAACGGTAGCGACGCGAGTTCCATAATGTAATCGATTTGCCAAACGAAAAAGCCGGGTATTCTCAGCAAGAATACTTGTGTCAAAGATTGTCTGTGGATTGATTATGACCCGCCCGATAACAGCGCCTTTTTCTTTCAGGATGTCGTCAGTAGGCACACCTTCAGGACGGATATCTATTTCTCGCTCTGCGCGCGCAGAGAAGCTGGGTAATACCGGCTGATCGGAATCACCTTTGGCGGTTTGCGAGAAAGTGGGCGTAGTAAATAACGCACACGAAAATAAAATCGTCCATCTGGGCAATAGTCGGCCCAGAGTGAAAAAGATGGGGTGCGTCACGATGATTGTCCCCTGTCGAACGCCAAATAACTGATGAGCCCACATAACGACCACGCCAATAACATGGACCAAAGATCATGAGATAAGAAGTGCGCACCGCGAGCTTGCTGAGCAAAAGAAAACATACCGCCTATAACCGTCACGGCTATCGCCACCCCGACCGCTAGACCGAACGATCTACGACGTGCAAGAAACGCCAGCGCAAATAGCGCGAAAGCTGAGGAAGAATGCGCGCCTGGAAAGCATGCAGCTTTAGGCAGATCGGATGGCCGGCTTTCAAAATAGTGCACGAGGGGACGATCGCCACCGAAGCCCTCTAAATCCCATGGGCAATCCACGTTTGTGATTTGCTTCAAGCCGCCAACTACAAGTGGAATCAGCGCCAAACATAACGCGAGGTAACCGAGTGCCCGGCGATGGCGGGTTAGCGCACTAAAGCGATAGCTTGCCAGCCAGGCAAGAATCGCTAATACACCGATCAGACGCATGACATTGCGCCCGCCGCGGTGCAGAATCTCGTTTGCCCACAGTGCATCGGTAGCAAGCCACTTCTGTGTCGTCACGTTGTAAAAGAATTGTTGGGCGATCTGCGTGTCCGCATTGGCCCAAGCGATCCACCCCAATAGAAGCAAGATCGCCAGTGGCGGCAGACTATTCCAGAGCCAGAGCTTTGATGTATTTATTTGATGCATACGTGCGCCCCGCCGCACGCGCGCGTTCAGCTTTTAGCGCGTAATGTCGTTAGTAAATTCTGTATCTCCGTGCGACGTCCATTGTCCGCGAGCTCTCGCCCAGATCTAGCTGGCGCAGCTAGCGCGCGCTGTAGATGCTCAATTGCTTGCTCGCGCTCGCCTTCCTCCGCCAAAAACTCAGCGTAGAAAAAATTCGGATCGATGCCGTTTGGATTAAGAGCGAGCGCCTGTTCGAAGTGTTGACGGGCTTTTTTATCGCTTCCAAAGCCGATCGGGAAGCCCGGCACCTTGGAGTACAACGTCGCAAGACTGGTGTGGGCTGAACCTTGGAGCGCTTTTGGATCCAGCTTTAAAGACTTCTCAAGCGAATCACGCGCAGCTTTCGCAAGAGAGAGCGCACCGAGCCCTCCCTGAGCGCCCGCCTGACTGGAGAGCACAATGCCATGCCAAATAAAAGCAGCGGCATTTTTAGGTTGTTGTACGGTCCAGCTTTCTGTCGTCTTCGATAAATCCGCAAATGCGACGGCTCGTTGACCCTCGTCGAGTTCGTAATTGATCTTAGCCCACTGCGCTTGTACGTCAGACAGCAGGTCGCGCTGCCCATCCACGATCGCTGCGGGATCCGCGTAAACCAACTGAGTGGCGGTTGCAGCCATAAAACAGCCCAACGCCATCGCGCGTATCAATGATTGGCGGATTTTCATGAGTGACTCCTACTCTTGGCATGTCGTTGAATAACGGGCAGCTGCTTATGCAGCGCTCGGTCAACAATGGAGGGAAAAACGGCATTGAGCCGCGCAAAGAAACGCTCAGGAAAGCCGATGACTCGGTTGCCAGAGCCTGTCTCTAATCGACGCAGAATGATCTCTGCCACCTGCTCGGGTGAGTCAATCTGGTTACCGAGCTCAAGATTTAGCGCGTCAACGGCGCCTTCGTTCATCGTTGTGCGTGTCGCTCGAGGCGCAACCAGATGTACTTGTATATTCGTATCGGCTAATTCACGACGTAATGCTTCGGTCATCCCACGTAGTCCGAATTTGCTCGCGCAATACGCCACGTTTCCGGCATACCCAATCGCACCAAAGACCGATCCCACATTGATAATGTGGGCACGAAAGTGACGTCGTAAGGTCGGTAATAAGGCTTGCGTCAGCACCATCGGAACGATCAGGTTGAGTTCGACAACACGACTCACCGCCTCAGGTGACTGTGATTCCAGCTGACCGAACAAGCTGCACCCCGCGTTGTTGATCAAGACATCAACTCCGCCGCACCAGTCGCGCGCGTGTGCCACCACCGCCTGCAAATCGTCTGCATTGGCGAGGTCTGCTGGAAATGTGCTTAAGCGCGCCTGATCTGACGGGTATCTTTGACGAAGCTTTTCAAGTGCGGCGGCATCGCGGCCCGTCGCCAACACTGCATGGCCCGCCTCTAAAAGCGCGCCTACGACTGCGGCGCCAATACCGCCTGTTGCACCCGTCACAAGTACTGTACTGACAGGCGTCATGCTCGCACCGTATCAAGGCTGCGGAAAATATTACCGTAGAGCCAGAACATCGCTTCGGCGCAGCGCGTAATCGATCGAGCATCTGCCGGTGAATCCAAACGATTTACGATCCCCGCCAGATGATGTACGTGCTCCTGATCCAGCTTGCCGTGACTGCGCAGATAGCTAAAGGCTCGATCCGGTAGCTGTAAAGATGATTGAATAGCCTGAGCCGCGTTCAATGCCAAGGCGATACTGGTCCCTTCTAGTACGAAGACCATGCCAAAGAATCCGACCGGATTACGTCGATGTGCAATATCGTAGGCGTACGCCACCATCGCCTCGGTCTCAATGCTAGGCTCAGAGGCGGCGACCTGCTCTCGGTCACCACCCGCAGCCTCAATATCATTAAGGATCCAGACCTCGTGGCCGATCTCTTCTTCGGTGTAGTGGACGATTTCTTTGCGTAACCAGTCATAGTCCGTACCCAAACGGCTGCCGACCGCCATCATCAAAGGCACCGTATGTCGGACATGGTGATAAGCCTGGGTCAAATACGCGACATAAAGCTCAGGGGTCACATCACCCACGAGAGCCCTTTGAATGACCGGCGCTGTCAACAACCCGTCACGCGCTTTTGCTGTGTTAGCGATTAAGGCTTCATACGGCGTCATGACACTTCCTTGATTGAATCCACATAGAGGCTGGTAATGAGTTCGGCATGGGCTTTGGCGATCTGCGGGCGGCGTGGCCGACCATTGGCCGTTAACAAGCCGTTCGCCACTGAAAACGGCTCTTCAGGCTGTCGCCATGCACCGATTTTTGCGTAGTCAGGTAAGCCAGCATTCACTCGGGCGATCGCGGCAGTCATCGCAGCGGGTGATACGGCGGGTGACGTTGGCTGTAGCAAGGCCGATAGAAATGCTCGTCCATCGCCCACCACAACGGCTTGCGCAATTTCTGGACAGGAGAGCAGCTCACGCTCAATCCATTCGGGGGAAATATTGCGGCCAAAACTCGTAATCAAAATATTTTTTAGGCGACCGGTGACATGTAGATAGCCTTGGTCATCAAAGTAGCCGCGGTCGCCTGTTGCAATTTCTTCGGGCGTAGATTTGGAGCCTAGATACCCCAACATCGTTGAGCCTGCTACGTGAATCTCTCCGCAATCATCAACACGAACCTTTACATGAGGGAGAGGTCGACCCGCAGAGCCTAATTTTTTGGCGCCGGGCCGGTTCAAGCTGACAACCGATGCACACTCACTTAGACCGTATCCCTCAAAGACTGGCAGACCCACAAGCTCTGCCTGCTGCAATAGTTGGGGCGATACGCTGGCACCGCCAATGGCGATGAAACGTAAGCTACGTGGCGCTGCCCATCCCTTGCCGATCGCAGCCAATAAAATCCGTAATAGCTCAGGGACTAAAACGAGGCTGTGAGGCTGATATCGCTGGATACATTCCAGTAGCAAAGGGACCTCGACCTTTCCGTATCGGATCCCTGTTTCTGCGAGCGAAGGTACGACGCTGGTGGCGCCGAGTAACCGGGCAACACCCGTCGTTGCGACGTTATCGAGCAAAGTGGCCAATGGCAGTAAACAAAGATGACGGGTGGCATCGAGTGGACGAACCACCTCCGCCACCGATTGGGCAACCTGTTGTAGGCTTTTGAGATCGAGACAAACCCCCTTAGCCTGTCCCGTACTGCCGGAGGTATAGGTAATCTTGCAAGTACCCACTGGCAACTCGGGGCGTGCCGACAAAGTGGTCAAACGTTCAAAGGCGTAAAGACCTGAGATCGGCGATCGTGCACGGCTACGCCAATCGGCGTGTTCGCGCGCCATGCGCGCTGGATCATCGGTTAACAAGACATCGATACCGGCATCGTCCAACACATGACGAACCTGCTCAGCGGTGAAGTATTGCGGTATCGGCACGTTCAATCGTGCCCAGTCAGTCAAAGCTAAATCGGCCACCGCCCAAGCTATGCCGTTGTCCGCCAGTAACGCATAACGTGTCTCGGCGGCAGCATGCGTTTGCAGCCAGTCCTGTTCGCCCACCACTTGAGCCGTTAGCTCCTTAGGGTTCAGGATTCGATGGCCGTCGCTGAGCGTCATCTCGATCATCGAAAGAGCTCCGGTGCAGCGGGTAACCACCCGGCCATGACTCGAGGTGCCTGGCGGTAATAGTCGCCCCACTGCTGCTGCGTCTCGGCGTCCAAGCAGTCGCGCTGCGCCGGCCCCAAGTCCAGCAAGGGAGCACCTAACTGCTGCAACATGTTGCGGACGGGGCGTGTAGCCGTGAACGTGATCCACTCGAAACCGCGATCGAGCAATAACCCAGGCAACCGCCGGGCCAGATAAAGTGTGGCGCGACATCCCGCGCCCGCGAGATTGCCGACCTCCACAATTTGTTGTCTCGAAACCCCAGTGCGTCCGATGGCTTGCTCGATCGGGCGGTCAAGATACTGCTCGAGATATAGTGGTTCCGTGGCAGCTCCCCGATAGCCAAGCGCGCCCCTCGGTACGCCCTGCTCATCTTCTAAGCCGACCAGTTGCGGCATGAACTGCTCGATCTGTGCGCCGTGCACGTCTAGAAATCGACTGCGGATAAACGCCTCCAATCGGTGGCGACCCGCGCTGCTCAAACCGTATTCCGTCAACTGCAACACCATATGTGCTCCGTGCGATTTGCCGGTTAGACGGATACAGAGCGCACAATCCATCGCGCAGCCCGAAAATTTTCCAGAGGGACCCCGACTTAAGGTGTCCGATGCCGATTTGCAGATGTGGCGATTGATTTGCTTGGCACCGGCCGTCTACCCTCTTGCCCGCACATGGCGACAGACGATGCAAAGCTCGTCTCTCGATTGCTTGCGGGCGACGAGCAGGCTTTCAGGGAGTTTTTCGATGAGTACTTTGAGCGACTCTATCGATTCGGTATGGCCCGCACCCGCGGACAAAGCGATCTGGCTGAAGAAGCCAGTCAACGCGCGTTATGTCGTGCCGTCCGACGGCTCGATACGTTCCGTGGCGAAGCATCACTCTTTAGCTGGCTCGCTCAAATCTGTCGTAATGAGCTCGCCGATCTCCTCGAAGCTCGGCACAGGGACGCCGCTCGCCATGTCAGTCTCGATTCGGAAGCCTCAGCACAGCGCGAGGTCGCAGCCCTGCAAAGTGATGCTTCAGCGGAACCCGATGCCCGCGTGGCGCGCGCCGATCTTGGGCAATTATTACGAGAGCTACTCGATGGACTGCCCGGGCGCTATGGCGAAATCCTGGAATGGAAATACTTGGAAGAATTATCCACGCAGCAAATCGCCGAACGGCTGCATGTTACGGCAGAAGCGGCGCAATCGAGTCTCCAGCGAGCGCGTCAGGCGCTCCGCAGTGCCTTGGCTGCGCGGGGACTGGATGAACGCTTATTGGATTCGGATTGAGGGACGCCAGGAAGGCGCTTGAGGATAGGGTCTATCTATATGAACAACGATCCGGACGATCAAAACTTAGCCCGCTGGATTCGGGCGGCAGCACCCATAGGCAAACCCTCTGCAGCGCGTCGCGAGGCAGCCTTCAAGGCTGTGCATGAAGAATGGCAAGCCGCGCTTCAAGCCGGTGATCAGCCCGATGATCGGACTGCTAAGCAACCTCAGACTCGACTAGCCTCCCCATCGAACCGACGCGGGTGGTCGATGGCGATCGCAGCCAGTCTCGTGCTTGCCATCAGCGTCCTATCGCCCCTGATGTTCACCAAACCGGTTGTTGCTCAGGTGGCCGATGTCCGGGGCTCAGGTGGGTTCATTAAGTCATCGGGTATTCAAGCTTGGTGGGGCGCACGTCGACCACTGACTCAGGGTGAAGAACTTAGAGAAGGCGAAAGTATCGAAACCGATACAGCAACCTTTGTACGTGTCTCTGTTGGTAATGATCTCTCCGTTAGAGTTGCCGGAAATACTCAGTTGCAACTCTCCACGCCCAATCAATTTGATTTAACAA
>CAZSRB010000088.1:0-6574 GCA_964609065.1 uncultured Acidibacter sp.
TAAAGCTTATTTCTTTGTACCCATGCGACTACGGACAAGATCACCCGCTTCTTTATAAGTAGCCGGTAACTTGCCCATAAAAGCGTTGGGTTTGAACACCGGCTCATAAGCGGCAAAGACGGGCATCATCAAGGCCATCGGGACTTCCGGAAAGCGTCGTGTTTGACGGAAGTTCGCTATGGGTATGCGCGCCGTGACGATATCCTCGTGGTGATTATCGGTTGAGCGCAGTGGCTTACCAGAGGGATCAACGATCACCGTGCCTTCATCACGGGCACCCGACGCCTCAGGGAAGCCTAAGTTATTTGGCGAGACCGCATTGCCGACGCCTACGGTGTAGATACGGTTAGTGCGGGCGGTGGCCATGGCAGACGAGGCGTTGCTACCCCCCGTCACGGACAAAATCAGTAATTCCGCACCCTTCAGTGCAAGGCAGCTGTAGAGCATCGGCTCAATGCCGACCGCAGTTATCGCGATGTTGCCGATATCCGTGCGTGCAATTGGTAGTGTGGCATCCCAGCCGTACATCTCGACGTAACGATCAAGAACATCATAGACGGTCGTACCAATCAGAGCTTGATCGCCAAACAATCCTAAAATATTGCGTGCTTTCCATTGTTTGCTGACGATTTGTCCATCAGGGCCCATGAGCACGGACATATTGATGATGTGATCTGGCCAGTCTTTTTCTTTGGCGTAACAACCAAACGCAATGTAGCAACCATAGCGTTTAGCGCGCTCGCCAATCGCTTCAGTCTCTGGTCCCGGTAACTCAAACGCGATTTGCTGTAATTCTTTGCGATTCCACGGTTGAAACCCCTGGATCGGAAATTCATGCATACAAATGAGGTCAACTTTAGATCCCCAGCGACGTTCGCCGCCCCATTCTTCGGGCGAGTTTTGCGCAAGATCAATGAGCCGCAACACGCGATCCATATTACGCTTGAGGGTTTTTGCTTTGTCGCGTAAATCAATCGACCAGAGCTGTGACTGAATGGCTGCGACGTTAATGGTATCTTGCTTGAGCGGTACCGTTTCATAGATACCGTTACGCGCGACAGAGACCCCATGTGACCCGTGGGCGCCCGCGTGCCCGTGTGCGGCGTCGGTCGACTTCGTCGAATGTTGCGCTGCGTCCGCTTGGCTGCTGGCGACGGCTGCCAGGCTCACCGCCGCCGCGCCAGTCAGCAACGATCTACGGTCTAAAGTAGAATTGTTTTTGGCCATGTTTATTCTTCCTCAGAGAAATTGGCAAATTCAGGACCGAGGTTTAAGGAGCTCACGTCCATGACGTGTAATCGCAAGCCGCTCATGAAACCGCCGCCACTTGCGCTACGCGATGAAGTCCAGACCATTTTTCGACCGTCTGGCGAGAGGGCTGGAAAGCCGTCAAAGCCTTCGTCAAAGGTGAGTCGCTTAGGGGGTGTATTACCGTCAAGATAGCCCAGATAAATCTCCCAATTACGAGGGGTTTCGGCGCGAACAAAGACATAGTTTTGTCCATTTGGCGCAGGGTATGGCGCCCAATTCATATCGTTAGTGAAGGTATGTTGCTGCTGATTACTGCCATCTCGATGGATGGTATAGACCGTCATCGGCGTGGGGCTCTGATCGTACTCGCTGGCCTTCCAAGCGCGGTACATGATGGTTCGGCTATCGCCAAAGAAAAAGGGCGCTCCCTCTTGGTCATCTTCGGTGAAGGTGATTTGGCGCTCCTCGGTGCCATCGGAGCGCATTACCCAAAGATCCATGTTGCCGTCAATTTGTCGTCCGAACACGATCCACTCGCCATCGGGTGAGACGGAGACTTCGGCTTCGTAGTAGGTGTTATTGGTGAGTCGTTGAACCGATTGCCCCGCGCGATCCGAAATATAAAGCTCCGCGCCTTGCGGGTAGTTTCGCCAATCGGACCAATTGCCGATGGGCATATTCATGTTGTCCTTGATTGACGTCCAGACAATCCGCTCGCCATCGGGGAAGTAATAGGAGCAGGCGTCCCAGCCTTTGGAATTGATCTGCACAATGTCCGTTCCCGCATCGGTAAAGGTCTGGGTCAGGAAGCCAGACAACCCGCGCGGACTTGTCACCGCAAGGGGCGATTGCACTTGGGCGATTAAATGCGTGCTATCGGGGCCGTAATAGGCTTCGGCCGCCTCCCCCATGTTCGGAATTTGGTAGGAAGCGAGTTCGTTTTCGCGCGTGGAGAGTTCTACGCCCTCCGGGAACACCACGGGTTCGGGCGCTGCAACCGCTGTGCGGTCGTCCGTCTGTCCACCGCAGGCCGCTAACACCCCACAAGCCCCTAGACCAAGAAAAAAGCCTTTTCCCGCGGAAATTCTGTGTTTCATCCGTCACCCCCGATAAATATTGTGAGCCCGATTGTTATATGTGAATAACAACAGGATGCTTCCGTTTCTTAGAACGCAGGCGTAACCTTTCGCATAGCAACCGCTAAAACACAATAGCGGGCTTTCGGAGGGCATACGAAATGGACGATTACAAGGCGAAGCGGCCGGTTCGGGCTGCAGTTTCTTTGATATTGGCAGCGGTCGCGACCCAAGGGGTTTGGGCGCAGTCCGCTTCCGATGAAACTTTTGTCGGTCTCGAAGAGGTCGTGGTCACGGCCCGTAAGACCGCAGAACAGTTAATCGACGTGCCGCTGGCCGTCACGGCATTCACGGCCGAAACCATCGAGGCACGAGGCATCACGAATTTGGATGACGTCGCGGCTTTCACGCCCGGTCTGACGTTTTCCAACGTGTTGGGTGAGTTCTTGCCGGCGCCCGTGATTCGTGGCGTCGCGCCGATCGATATTTTTGGTGAGCTGAATACCGCTATTTTCCTTGACGGTGTTTATGTCGCCGGTCGCGAAGGGATCAACTTCAGTCAGCTGGATCTTGAGCGGATTGAGGTGGTGAAAGGCCCTCAAGCGGCGCTTTATGGGCGTAACGCATTCAGCGGCGCTATTAACTATGTCTCGCGTCGACCGACCGACACGTTCAAAGGCCGTGCGACCGCCACAGTTGGGAATGACGGCAAGCTGCTCGGTGCATTGACGATGAGCGGTCCGATTGGTGATAACGGTCTCAGCGGCCGCCTATCGCTGCTGCATGATGAGTGGGACGGCTCCTACAACAACGCTTACAGCGGCCCAGGCGGCAAGGTTGATATTGGCGGCTATACCTACAAGACGATGTCAGGTGCCCTCTATTGGCAGCCGAGCGATACTTTTGAGGCGGAGCTGGGGATCTACCTCTCTGACGATAACATCGCAAACTCCGCCACTAACGCAGTGGCGGCCAACTGCGAAGATCGTCGGGTACGCGATCAAAACTTAGGAGTCGCGTCACCGCGTTCCAGTCGCTTGCTTAACTATTGCGGCGAGCTACCTGCGATCGATAAGAGCGAGCTATCCGCGGTGCCAGGCGCCACGGGTGAAAATCGTAAGGTCACACGCAGCAACTTAAAGCTGACTTGGGATTTGGCGAACAACAGCACCTTAGTCGCGACCACAGGCTATTCGCGTGTGACGCAGAACTTTTTGGTGGATGGCAGTCGTAATACGGGCGAGACGCTGATTTATACCTATCAGCCTAGCCCGACCTTCCGTGTGCCTTTCCTCCCGTTCACCTTGTCGCGCACACCGAAGCAATTCACTACGGGTCTATTACAGATCGGCCCTGAGGCACGAACTGAAGAAGTCAGCCAAGAAATCCGTTTCGAGAGTGACCGCGAGCAACGCGCACGCTACTCGTTCGGTGCGTACTACTACAGTAACGAGTCCACAGACGGTGATAGCGGCGTCATCGCGACGCAGGCACTACCTGCCGATTTCTTCTCTTTCTGTCTGGCGTGCACCAATTTAGGTGTGGGCTATACGGACTTTGCCGCCGGCGCGGGTAATGCGGCCTTCTTGCCGTATTTCACGGATCCGCTCGGTGGTGCCGTATTCCGCGAAGTGTTCGTGCAGAAGGGCTCGGCGCCCGCCATCTTCGGTATCTTTGAGTACGACTTGAGCGATACTTTCACGGCGTCGATCGATGCGCGTTACACCGAAGAAGAGCGTCAGTTTGAAGATACGGATACCGGTGTGAATGGTAAAAACACTTGGGATCTACTCAGCTGGCGTACGACATTGCGCTACAAGCCGAGCGATAACGTCACTTTCTTTGGCGGCATCGCGCATTCTGAAAAGTCGGGTGACTTCGATCCGACCAACGTGCAGTTGGTCAGTAACCCCGGCGTTAACGTCACCTTGCCAGGCGCGTTTGATTCTGAAACTTTGAAGAGCTACGAGCTCGGCGTAAAAGCGGAGTTGATGGATCGCCGCGTCGCGTTGGAACTCGATATCTACCAACTCGATTGGAGTGATATCGTCATTCCGCAGGTGGTCTCAAGCATCAATGGACAGGACATCATCACGCCAACCGGCGTGAACGTGAACGCGGGTGAAGCCTCGATCAAGGGTGTCGAGTTTTCTTTGACCGCACGACCCATGGCGGGGCTTGATCTGAACTTCGGCGTGTCTTACTCGGATCCGAAGTACGACAACGCCAAAGTCGACAGTTTCGTGGATTTCCCCTCTTACGCGCCGGATGGTGACGTAACGGGCAACCAGATCCTGCGCACGTCAAAAGTCCAGGCGAACGCTGGGTTTCAGGTGACTCGCTTCATGGCGAATGATCTGGAGTTTTTCCTGCGCGGAGACGTGACGCATCGTGGCAAGCAATTCGCGGATGCCTCCAACCAGACGATCGTGCCCAAGGCGACCAATATCAACGCGAGCCTCGGCTGGCGGGCAGAGACTTGGTCGATTGAGCTCTGGGGCCGTAATTTGACGGATGAGGATGCACCGACGGGCGGCTTCCGTGATGTGTACTTCAGCAACACGACGCCAGATGGCGTCAATAGCGGCGGTACCTTCTTCCCCTTCCGCTGGAGTGTGTCCCACCCGCGTCGTACGACTTACGGTCTGACGTTGCGATATAACTTCTGATTCGGATATCACGACACGCTTTTGTGTCCGTGACGAAGAAATCGATCTGGCTTTTCGGCCTGCTCACCGCATTCATCGCGAGTGGGCAGGCCGGCGAGTCGGTTACAGCGGAGTTCGACGGTACTCGACCCGAGTGCCTCTCTATCGGCGATTCGCTCCGACGTGAGCATCGCCTCACACCGAGCCTTGATGGCATCACTGATACGTCGACTGGGGAGCTTCTCTCTGCCCAGGCGTGGGCTGAGCGGCTTCAGTCCGTACAAGTGCTTTTCATTGGCGAGGAGCACACCAACGACGAATTTCACCGGGTGCAGTGGCAAGCGATTCGCGCTTTACATGCCGCGGGACGGCGTGTGCACATCGGCCTTGAAATGTTTCCGTGGGGGCCATCCGCTGCGCTTGATCGATGGGTGGCAGGCGAGTTAGACGAGCAGACGTTTCTCGATGAGTCGCGTTGGTATGAAGTGTGGTCACACCAATGGGCGCACTACCGACAAATTTTTCAGTTTGCGCGTCAGAATCGCTTACCCATGCATGGTTTGAATGCGCCGCGTGAGGCGGTACGTGAGATCCGTCGCTCTCGAGGTTTTGACGGGCTCGATTCAGATCTGCGCGCGGGATTCGCGCCAAGCATCGATAGTCAAAACCTGGAACATCGGCAGCTCGTACAAGCGTACTTTTCCGCCGATGACCCCTTGCATCGACTGCCCGATGCAGCGCAACAAGAGGGCATTTATCTTGCGCAACTTGCCTGGGATGCCTCAATGGGCTGGCAGGCTGCGAAATTAGCCGAGGGTTTTGCGGGCACGGGAGATATTTTGGTTGTGCTGATTGGCGCTGGGCATGTCGCCTATGATTTGGGCGCAGCGAGACAATTGGCGGGCAATTCTGCTGTCAAGACATCCTCGCTGATTCCCACAGCAGTTGAGGGGATTTGCGCTGCCGACGCCTCGAAGATTTCAGCGGCTTATGCGAACTATATTTGGGGTGTTCCCAACACCCCGCAGCCGAGTTTGCCAGTGAGTGGTGTCTCCTTGATGGGGCGTATCGGACGCGAGCCGACACAAGTGATTCACGTGGAAGAGGGTTCACCTGCTGCAGCAGCCGGGGTTCGCGTAGGGGACATCTTACGTACTTTGGATCGACAGTCCCTCAAAAATGGGGCAAGTTTGCAACGCAAACTGGGGGATTACCAATGGGGCGATGCAGCAATATTAGGATTAGAGCGCGACGGCAGATTAATTTCTTTGACATTGAATTTTCGCCGCAGCAAATAATTGCAGCGATCTATTTTGCTATCGCGCTACTTTGTGTCCCGATAGCCTTTGCGAGCGATGGCGCTTCCGAGAGACCCACGCATCCATATTATTTAATTGATGCCCAAATCGATCCTGAGCAGCGCGCCCTCAACGCGTCGGTGCGAGTGACCTTACCGGCAGGAACGCGGGAGCTTGAGTTTTTACTCGCTTCAAGTTTGGTGATTACCGAGGCCGAGCCCGCCGTGGAGGTCATCGAGACGACGCGTGAAGAGGGCTTTGTCGGTATTAATGGTAGTGCGCAAGCGATGCTGGCCTCCAA
>CAZSRB010000089.1:0-6292 GCA_964609065.1 uncultured Acidibacter sp.
GTGGAATTTGCCCGTAAGTTGCTCTTCAGCGATGTGCGTCCGACCTTTGCGGATCTTGAGGGCTTACTCAAAAATAAAGCCAAGGCGTAATTGAGTCATGGGCAACTCGGCAGGCAAGGACGGTGATGCGCTGCGACCGGTCATTATCCGGCGCAAAAAAATGATGGAAGAAGCGCATCACGGTGGCACTTGGAAGGTGGCCTATGCCGATTTTGTCACCGCATTGATGGCGTTTTTTCTCGTCATGTGGCTGGTGGCAGCGGCTAATGACTCACAAAAGGCCGCTATTTTTAGTTACTTCAAAGACCCGAGCGCAGAGCCCGGTATCGTACAGACGGTGGCGCCGGGTATCGATGGTCCGGGCGGCGCCAGCAGTAGCCCGATTGATCTGGGCGGTGGACTCGATGAGCCGCCCACATTAGAGGAAGTCAAAGAATTTGAGCGGCAACAGGCCGAGCGATTACGCCGCGAGCTCGAAGCGCAAATCACCAAAGTGAAAGCGCTAGAGCCCTACAAAGACCAGCTCCTCATCGATGTGACAACCGAGGGTCTACGCATTCAGATCGTTGATGCTCAAAATCGACCCATGTTCGCCCTGAGCGGAACGGAGTTGATGCCGTATGCGCGAGACATTTTGACCGAGGTGGGTAAATTCTTAAATACCGTCCCCAATCGCATCACGATCACCGGTCACACCGATACCGCGCCCTTCATCGCCGGGCGCCCGAATTACGACAATTGGGAATTATCAGCTGACCGAGCCAACGCGGCGCGGCGCACTTTGCTACGGGGCGGCTTAGAACGCGGCAAAGTGGCTCGCGTCATTGGCATGTCATCGTATGTGCTATTGGACTCTGCCAATCCCCGTAACCCGATGAACCGTCGAATCAGTATCGTAGTGCTCAATAAGAGCACTGAAGAGGCGATCACCAAAGAAAGCTCAGCGTCTGCGACCCTGAGCGATGATCTGATTAGCGCCAACTAGCGCCGATCGCCCGGCGCTTCGAGCGAAGCCATAATTTCGCCAATGAATCGCTGACGCTCGGCCTGCAACGCCTGCTGCAGACTCTCATCAGGCTGATAGGCATCGACCAGTGCCGATACCGACTCGCCCTTGGCACCGAGCACTGCCTCTAGGGTCATCAAGCGATCTTTGACCACCCATAATTCACGCGCCAGCATGAGTGCGAGTTGTGTGCTGCGCTCGGCACGCACGGCCGAATCAATCGGCGTCAATTCCAAGGGTGCAGCCATCGATGGACTCTCTCTAAAATAATTTGATCACTTAGATCATTTGACCGGGGTCGCGTGGGACTTATTCCGGTTTGCGTCCGTACACATACCACGGATAAATCGCGCCCTTAAACCCTTCGGAACGGACTTGTGTGAAGCCGGCTGCCTCCGCCGCCGCGGCCAAATCAAGACTCGCCGACTCGCGCCAGAAAGGCTCGCCGCCATGCACGGCCTGATAGTCGGCCCAGCGCACGCTCGCCTTATTGAGTACACCATAACGTGTGACATCGCTAAAGAGCACATCTCCACCTGGGCGTAATAACCTAAAAGCCTCGCGCAACTGCGCATGGATCGCTTCAGCGGGAATCTCGTGTAGCACGATGTACGAGGTCACCAAGTCCACGCTCGCATCCGGCAAACCCGTATCTTCGCCCGCGCCCACGAACAGTCGCCATTTCAGCCCGCGCTCGTTCGCCGCACGCTGCGCCTGCTCCAACATCCGCGGCGAGACATCGCAGCCCCATATTTCGGCCTCAGGAAACTCGGCGGCAATCTGTAGCGTATAGTGTCCGCTTGAGGTCCCAATCTCAAAGACGCGCTGATAATCTTTGCGGGGTAGCACACTCAAAATCATTCGACGTTGAGCAAAGATATCGCCGGGGTAAGTACGCGCAACATATTCGCGATGAATCAGCTCACCGTGGATGAACCCCTGATAGTCATGACCATCCCACCCGCCAGTGGTGCGATGAATCCACGCGGCATCCGCGTAATCCGGGCGGCTACCACTTGGCATGGGCTCAATGGTCGTCGGACCCTGCATGAGCGCTTGCAGACGCGGCTCAAGTTCTGCGCGCACCTCGTCAAAAGCGGCCGCCGCAACGCGACCATGGTTGACGCCGCTATGCTCGCTCAAGATCGCAAGCGCAGCCGCCGACGGTGACTCCGCGAGTGCCGCATCGACCTGTAGAAGACGCTGATCCAGATCGGCCGCCAAATGCGCCTCATCGAGACCTTTAGCGAGCACATCCGCATCCACCTGGGCCTTGAGTCGAGCGCTGGCCACCGCCAGATCCGACAAAAAGTGCATGGAGGCCCGACCACGTTGCTTGAGTTGAAAGTCCATGACTCTGATCTTAGCCCCGCGCCCGGCGAGCCCGCACGCCTGAGTGGCCGCCTGGCGGGAGCGCGCGCATTGATGTTGGCAGCCCTCGCTGAGCTGCCACATTAAGCTACCCGATCACATTGAACTGCCGGATGAAGCGTCTGTGTTAGCGTTCACACCCGTACCCAGGTGCCCCGACTAAAACGGTGCCGGTCGGTCCAAGGAGATGCCTTATGACGAGTCCTCGCGAAATACGTGCCCGAAATCCCCTGACGGGTGCGGAAGATTTCACGTTTGCCTGCGCCGGTGCCGAGGATGTCGCGGCGGTCTGCGCACGACTGCGAGCGCAGCAGCCCGCTTGGCAAGCGCTCGGGGTCGCCGGGCGCGCTGCCGCCTTACGACAGCTCGCCGCTCAATTTATTGAGCACCCCGACTCACTGCGTGAGGCTTTACAAGTCGATACCGGCCGCATGCGCATTGCAGAGGTCGAACTCGGTGCGGTTCAGGGCATGATCGCGCTCAACCTCCAGCATGCTGAGCAGTGGCTCGGGCCACTGATGAACGACACCGACTGGCACGCTGCCTCACAGCCGCAAATCGTCGGTCGACAGCAGTGGGCCCCTTATCCGCTCGTGGGCATCATCGCGCCCTGGAACTTCCCCGTGGTGCTGTCAATGATTGATGCGATTCCTGCGCTATTAGCAGGTTGTGCGATTCTTTTAAAGCCGAGCGAGGTGACGCCACGCTATGCCGAGCCGCTGCAAAAGCTCTTTGCGTCGGTACCTGAACTTGCGGGCGTGGTCGGCGTCGTGCTCGGTGATGGCGCAACGGGTTCAGCGGTCGTGGATCACGTCGATGCCGTCGTCCTGACCGGTAGCGTGGCCACTGGTCGCAAAGTCGCCGAGCATGCGGCGCGGCGCTTTATCCCCGCATTTTTAGAGCTCGGAGGCAAAGACGCCGTGATCATCACCGAGGATGCCGATCTTGATCGCGCCGCGGATGCCGTACTTCGGGCCTCGGTGCTCGCCACGGGACAAGCTTGCCAGTCCCTTGAGCGGGTGTTAGTCCATCGTTCTATTTTTGATGCACTCCGTCAAAAATTATTGGATCGGCTACCTGCCGTACGCCTGACCTGCGATGATCCTGCCGGTCACATCGGCCCTTTCATCATGGCCCGTCAAGCCGAGATCGTCGCCGCTCAATTGAGTGATGCCGTGGCCCACGGGGCCAAGATCGAATTTGGTGGGCAGCTGCGCCATGCGGGGGGCGTTTGGTGCGAGCCGACCTTAGTGACCGGCGTCACCCCCACCATGCGCTTAATGCAAGAAGAAACTTTTGGACCGGTCATCCCGCTCATGGCCTTTGATAGCCTCGATGAGGCCATCGACATCGCCAATGGCACGGACTACGGACTCTCGGCAAATGTGCTGGCGGGCAGCGAGGAAGCGGCACTCGCGATCGGCGAGCGCTTAGAGGCTGGATTCATCAGCCTCAATGAAATCTCGCTCTCCAGTCAGGTCATGGATTTTGAGTGGGAGGGCTGGAAACTCTCGGGCCTCGGTCGATCGCGTCTTGGGCGTTCAGGCATTGCGCGGTATCTACAGCAAAAAGCGCTGGTCGCCCATCGTGGGCCCGCCGCTCCAATTACGTGGATGACCGACCGCTAAGATCGCGCGATAAAGCTTCGATCAGCGCACGGGCGTAATCCGCTCGATCTTTGACCTCAGGACCGCTCGCGACATAATGATCCACCGCTTCGGGGGGTAGCAGACCGTGTTTTTGAAGGAGCGCCTCTTGGCTGTGCACCCGCTCGCGTAGCGTGCAAAGCTCCATCGCCAGACGCATGGTCACGGCGGCGAGCTGCGAGACATCCGCAGCCGCCAGCGGCTGATCGGGCTGGGACGCGGGCGCGGTGATCGGTCGCGTTGCGCGGGTATCACTCGAGTCGCTCATGCTGCACGCCTCTGTGCTTCGATCGCGCGCTGACCCCCAAAGAAATAATAAAAGCCTGCGCCTAGCGGCTCGTAGTCGGCAACGATCTCAGCGTCGGCGAACCCCGCTTGACGCAAGCGCTCACGTACATCGGTATCGGCAAAGCCCGTCCAGAAGGGCTCGCCATTGTTGCGAACCTGCCAGTCGTTGGTCACTTGCTTCGGGATAGGCATACGCGTTGGCTGGTAGGGGACATCCGCGTTCAAAAAGACGCCACCCGGCGCCAAGATACGTCGGGCCTCGGCAAAGATCGCTGGCGCAATCTCGTGCCAGGTCTCGTGAAAGACGATGTGCGAGACGATGAGATCAAAATATCCATCTGGGTAACCCGTCTCACGCGCATCCGCTTGCCGAAAATGCGCCTCCACCCCCTGCTCTTCCGCCCAAGCGTGCGCGAAGCGCATGAACGGCGCAGAGAGATCCAGCCCATGGATTTCCGCTTCTGGAAATAATTCTTTGAGCCCTAGGGTCTCAGACCCTGGACCACAACCTAGATCAAGAATCCGTCGCGGCTTGAGATCGGGGTAACGACGCTTTGCGACACTGCCAATAAAGCGACCAATCCCCGGCTCACCCACGGGGGCGTTCGCCGTTAACCCCTTGGCGGTGCGATAGAGCTCGAGCGTGCCGAAATAAATAAGCGCCGCATGCACATCTCCGGGGTAGTCCTCATGAAAATAGCCGCCCGGCTGTCGATGTATATCCGTGCTCGCGATGGGCTCAGGGATCACCAACCGCGGGTTCAGCGTCAGCGTGCCGCCTGAGCCTTCCCCGCGCGCGGCGCGCTCAGCGAGCCACGCTACACGCGATTCGAACTTAGGGCCGATCCGCCGACAGGTATCGCCGACGCTTTGCCACATAAAGCTCTGCGAGGCGTAGACCATGCTGCCCCAGTGCTGAAAGAGTCCATCCGCTTCAAACAAGTCCCGCGCCTCGGCGCGATCACGCGGCGCATGCCCCGCCGCCGCCTCGAAGCGGGGTTTCAGCACGGTCTCGTAACGCTCGGCGAGATGCTGCTCCAGCGCGCCGTTAGCGAAAAACTTCATCAGGCCCACAAATCGCTGGCGCGCCAGTTCATCGTGATTGGGTCGATAGAGGTCGGGCAAGCGTGTCATAGCTCATACCTTTGCAAACGACAGGCTTGATCATACGACGCACTGAGCCTGTTCTGTCGCCCCCCGATGGTGTCGCAGCGGGCTCACGAGTAACATGTCGACCGCCTAACGGGAGTTATCGATGGGTCGTATATTCGAAGTTCGTAAGCACACCATGTTCGCGCGCTGGAACCGCATGGCCAAGCAGTTCGCGCGGATCGCTAAAGACATCAACATGGCCGTCAAATCGGGCGGCGCAGACCCCCAGTCGAACCCCTCGTTGCGACGCATTCTGCAAAATGCGCGCGCGGTGAACATGCCCAAAGATAAGGTGGAGGCTGCGATCAAACGCGCCTCGGGGCGAGATGCCACCAACTACGAGGAAGTGATTTACGAGGGCTATGCGCCGCACGGTATTGCGCTGCTCGTCGAAACCGCGACCGACAATCCGACCCGCACGGTGGCGACCGTACGGAATCTCATGGGTAAACATGGCGGCAACCTCGGCACGAGCGGCAGTGTCGCCTACAACTTTCGCAAGATGGGCGTGTTCCGGCTCGACCCCACGGGGATTGATCAAGATGACCTTGAGCTTTATCTCATCGATCACGGCCTTGATGAGATGGGCGAGAGCACCGGCGAGAAAGGTGAAGCTCAGCTCGTGATCCGCTGCGCGTTCGAAGATTTCGGTACCTTGCAAGAAGCACTCGAGCAGCGCGGCCTTTCTCCGCTGTCCGCCGAGCATGAATATGTGTGTCTTACGCCGATCGAACTACCCGAAGATCAGGCTCAGGAAGTGCTCACCCTCGTGGATAAGCTTGAGCAGGATGACGACGTACAGCGCGTGTTTCATACGCTGGCCTAGTCG
>CAZSRB010000090.1:0-4058 GCA_964609065.1 uncultured Acidibacter sp.
AAATCGGACGAGTACAAGAATTTGTTGATGAGGCGAACCGCAACCGCGAGCAAGCTGTAGTCGTTTTTGCGGAGCTTCGTGACGTATTTAATCGTTTGGAAGAGGCTTGTGGGCTCTACTCGGTGGCGAGGACGAGCTCATTAAATACGGTTCACGAAAATCTATTTGAGGTTTTGAATCGAGCGAATTGGTGCAATCGGCGGTTTTATTGCCCGCGCTCCATCTTGTCGCCCGCCTACGTGCAGGAGCTAGTGGGTGTCGATTTGGATAACGCGCATGAGGTTCCATTAGACGAACTCATGCATCGACTATCCTCAGATCCCGTTATTCAAAGACGTCTCGATTCAACTCCGTCCTTGATTGAAGAGCTGTCTGAGGCGCATCAGCAGCTACAGGATTTCTTGCATAACTCGGGTATTAATGATGCCGAGGCCGAAGGGTCGATCAGCGGCATACCCACCCATTTGGCGAATCAGCTACGCGACTATCGACTTCAGTTACGTAATACCTTGCAAAAGGTTATGACTGGCTCTTCATATCCGATCCTTAATTTCTCGGCAGAAGCGCAGTTATTTTTTGATCCCATATCGGGGGCCTGGTCTTCGCCAACGACCCCATACGTTTACAGTACCCCAGACGTTATGAGATTCGGGAGTATGGTCAAGGCGTATACCGACGTCATGATGCCTCTTTGGGATCATTTGTGGACCGAGAAGTCGGATTTTAGAAAGTCGGAAGTTTTCCGTACGAATGAATCAATGATCAGGATGAGTGAAAAAGAGTCTGAGAAATTGATTGAGATCGGAAATCAATTCCGAGCCGACATGCGCACAGTCCGAGAGCACGTCTACACCCTTGAGGCAGATGTGAAATCAATCGGTGATGAGCTGATTGGTTTTAGAGATGGTATGTCGCAGCTCGGTTTGCTGTCAGATCAGGCGATGGCAACTCTGTCTGACGACAGACTTAGGGAGCTGACAAAATTCGACATCGATAGCTCAGCAATGGACCGAATGGAAACAATGCTGACGGCAATACCGCAGGGACAGGCTGAGCTGCGTGGTGCTGTTGTTGATCCTATCGATTTAATCAAGGAGCCATCGGCTCTATTAACCAGCAGGTCACTGGTCAACCCGCGCTTGATTGAGAGCGAGGGCTAGGGTCATGCCGGAACAGGCTGGGGTCAGTCAAAGCTATGTTGATAATCAAGTCACGCGACTTGAGTCTCGTTTAGAGCGGCATATTGACGGCCAGATAAACCAACTTCAGCGTTACGTCGATGCTGAGATCGCTAAATTGGAGAAGGAAATGGAAAGGGTTGGTGAAATGATCGTTCACGCGATCCGTCAGCAGACTAACGAGATCACAGACTCAATTGATCAGCAGAAGATAGCTGTAGTCGCAGGCGTCGCAGCTACGACGATGATGCTCGAAAGAACCAAGCAAACGATCGAGCATGAATTTGAGACGACGATTCAGCGTATTGAGAGACAGACCGAATCTACGCTGCAGATGGAGTTAGGGAAGAAGATTGCTTCAGCTAACGCAGTCAAAGGTAAGTTGACCACCTTCATTGGAGATATACGTTCTCGATTTGATAGGGCATTACTAAATGTGAACATCAATAGAGAATTGTATAACTTAAATTTCAATAAAATCATTGGTGACTTCGACTCAAAAGTTAAAACCATCGGCAGTCATATCTTAGAGATTCGTGATGAGGATATAGCTCCGGCAGTTCAGGCGGCGAGCTTTCCGCAAGAAGTCACACACAGTTTACCCATCGAAGTGGATCTGAAGCGACTTGAGGCTCGATCACGTAACCTGGATGAAACGCTTGAGATTCTCAAAGGTAGTCGGCTGGACGAAGTCACGGGTTCGCTTGATCGCTTGGACGCCACGCTTAATGAGTTTTCTTTGGACATTGAACTTGAACAGACGAGAAAATTGTCTGTGGAAGGTATCGCGGTTGCGTCTGAGTCCGCGCTCAGCGTGGTCTCAGGCCATACGGCTCTGCTGGTCGCTGGAGATGAGCCGATTAAGCTCCAGTTGCCCACGGCAGGCTTAGACGTGTTTTCAACTGAAAGCGTAGTTGAGAGAGTGGGTGACACCTTGTACGGGCAGTCATCCCGTAGCGCGACCGATTCTGAGGTTCTGGAGCTCAAGCGTGCGGCAGCCGCATTGGCCGGGCGCGGTCTGCTTTCGAAAGAGGCGGTGGATCTATTGGATGATTTTTTGGGATCGGGCAGCTTGAAGATTGTGGAGGGTCGAGATGGTTCGTCAGGAAGGCAATAAAATCATAGTTGACTCCTCGGTGCAGGGCAGTGTGTTTCCGACCAGCGAGCGAGAGCTACCGTTTCCCGTCTTGATCAATGCAGAGAAAAAAGAGATCCATATTGAGGGCTCTTTGTATGGTCGCTCTTTGGAGTTGCGTGGTGGTGTGAGAGTAGACGGACCGGTGGTGTCTCGAGGAGATACGCGGTTATCACCGTTGAGGTCGCGTATAAAGCTACTGGCGGGTGTTACGGTCAACGGAGCGCTAAATGTTGTTGTGCCGGAAGCCGTAACAGATCAGCCGAGCCTGAAGGGTATAAGAAACGCAAAAGTAATCATCAAAGGGGATATCGCAGTCAATCAAAACGTGTCCTTACGCGACACGATTGTCTTTGGCAGTGTTCGTGCTGTTAACTGCTCGCTTGAGAATTCAGTAGTTCTCGGTACATGTGTGGCGAGTGAGACCTTAAAAATCGTGGGTAGCACCATTGGAGGCTACGCCGGGCGCGATGTCAGTTTTGAGGGGCGTTGCATGATCTTGAACGCCTTAGGTGAAAGCCTAACGAAACCGATATTTTTACCGCGAGAGCTGGCTGATGGTTCGCTGGAGGAGTGCGAGCTGTGTTTTTATCCTGTTATTCGAGCGACAGCAGGGTTGATGCATGATGCTTCACTCTCTCAGAGCGACAATGCTAAGTATGCAAAGATCTATCCGTCGGCGGACTGGGTGAAGACGGCAACGC
This sequence comes from uncultured Acidibacter sp., assembly GCA_964609065.1. Classification (GTDB taxonomy): domain Bacteria; phylum Pseudomonadota; class Gammaproteobacteria; order Steroidobacterales; family Steroidobacteraceae; genus UBA964. The sequence goes on from CAZSRB010000090.1 coordinate 3,018, forward strand.
GAACCAACCCTGCTCTTGCCGAGCCAGAGGGCGAAACTACAGAAAAGTGGGTGTTCTCAATTGGCGGACGTATCAGTAATCTCTCGGCAATTCAGGACTCGATAGCGAGTTTATCGCGCATGCTAAAGTGTGGATTCGAGTTCGAACACTATCATCCAGATCAACGCTCTCGACACCTCTCAGACGCCACAATGGGTCTGACGGATGAGGAGAGCTGGCTGCTCGCTGAGGTATGCGTTGCATGAGCTTGGCTCGAGTATTGAATACGTTGCTATTGCCCGGGGTGATCTGGCTTTTGCTGGGCGCTCCCTCTCTCGTCATTTCAGGTAATGCGATTTTATTTGCAATTGTGATCGCGCACTTGTTAGTGGTGATTTGGAACGATGCTATTTTTGCCCTGTTCCGGGGGGATTCATTTACTTACGGCATGTATTCAATGTCCGTGAACATCATTTCCTTCGCGGTGACATTTATCGTTGCTTTTCTAGTGCTACTTTTTAGTGATGGCCAATTAGGCTCGGCGAAGGATATTCCCGCACTGGCTTGGGGGCTGATGATTCTTGGCGTATTGGGCACCGTATTTTTGCCGCTCTTGGTATCACACAACGTTGCGCCACTACCTCGCCCGTCTGATGCAAGGGACTATCAAGATCCGGTGAAGGACCAACTCCCAAGGTAGGATAATAAAGAGATGGCGCGAAATTGGTTCACGCGGGAAACGCAGTCTTTCTACATCGCTCGGCCTGACACGGCCGTCGGCGATATTGTCTATCTACATCCAGATCGATCCATTCCCCGAGGCACGAAGATCACGGTCAGGACTGATGAGTGCGCCTTGTTTTTTCGTGAGGGCCGTTTTGTCGGTCGGCTTGATGCGGGGTCCGTGCAACTGGATACCGCTAACATTCCATTTTTGGGTCATTTGCTCGTTGATAGGTTAACTGGCGCAAACCACTTCATTAGTGAAGTCTTCTTCGTTGCGCTCAACGAGACGATGGTTCGGCTACCGGTAGAAATGCTGGGGCAGTACACCGATCGGAA
>CAZSRB010000090.1:4158-6168 GCA_964609065.1 uncultured Acidibacter sp.
AAGGGGGACGGGCCAATGTTATTGAGTGGCGGTTTGGGTGCAAACCTGACTGGAAGCACGCAACAGCGTCCCACTTACCGCCGATCGGGGGGCGGTTCGGCTCCCGTGTTGTCTTCCGGTATGCAAACTTTCGTCATCATCAACGAGGGGATCGATTCCGGTCCTTACACTGCGCGACAGGTTGCCCTGATGGCGATCTCGAAGGGCCTATCTCCCGATGAACTGCAAATTCGAGGTAGTTCCGACTCGCCAGATATGCAGTTTGCGGCGTCGCTAGAGCCTCAAATTATGGCCGAGTACGCACGCCGAACACCGAAAAAGTCTGCAAGTGGGATGTCCTCTTCTTCGGCACGATCGGGGTCGGCTGTCGGATCGGCCACGGTGAGTAGTGGATCTCAGGCTTTCGACGTGGCGATGGCTGCGACGTTACAGGATGGTGTACTGACGGGCACAGAATTGAACATGCTTGCTGAGTTGGCAGTGGCGGTCGGACTGGACAGTAGTCCGGCTGCGGCGAAGGCGCGTGTTTTTAGTTTGCTAGATGGGAAAGGCATCAACGTTGATCTAGAGCGATAGTCTCTCTTTTGGAGTCCTAGACGCCATCGTCTCTTTATACATCGCTCGAAAAATTTAGAGAGCGTTGTATGTGTTCCGATCAGCTTGAAGCTCGTTTCCAGCTAAATACGTTCACCGTTCGTACCGTTAAAGCCTTCTGGGTAATCGTAGGGGGTATCGCCCTGCTCGTGACTCATGGTGGGGATTGAGCCTCATCTCTTTTATGTTCCAGTAATTTTTATTTGTACCGCGAAGCGTTTGTTTATTCTGGACGGGTTACGATCAAGCGATATCGATCGAGAGGTGGCTATTGATGCACTTGGAGCATGAAGATCAAGGGGAGATCCGCATTTTGCGTATGCAGCGTCCGCCTGTGAATGCGCTGAACGCGGAGCTCATCCAAAACCTCGATACTGCGCTCGGTCAGGCGATGCAAGATGAATCGGTGCGAGTGGTGATTCTCACCGGTTCACCGGGCGTCTTTTCAGCGGGGCTCGATGTGCGGGAGATGACGCGAGATGCAGCCGCCGCACAGCAGATCGTCAAAGGTTTTTTTGCGCTGCAAAAATCTCTAGCACTAGCCGAAAAACCCATCATCGCTGCGATCACGGGACACTGTCCTGCGGGCGGAACGGTGTTGAGCTTGCTCTGTGATCAAAGATTAATGGCTGAGGGCGATTTTCGGATAGGACTGAATGAAGTTCAGGTCGGCCTTTATCCTGGGCTGACGATCTGGAAAATCTTTGAGCGACTACTGGGCTTTCGTCGCGCCTCAGATTTGCTCTCGCGCGGAGTGATGTTGACGCCCGCCGAGGCCTTGGACGCAGGCTTAGTCGATGAGCTCTGCGCATCCGACGCCTTGCGAGCGCGTGCGCTCGAGCGTGCCGAGGAGTTATTACAGCTTCCGCCCAAGACGTATTTGCGCACGCGAGCGCTCGTGCGACGCGAGCTCATGCAGTGGTATCGCGAACCCGGCGAATCGCTTGAGGAGTTACTCGCCGAAGGGTGGGTGAACGATGAGTCCATCGCACGCCTACGCGCCTTAGTACGCTAGCCCTCCCAACGGTAGAGCAGGACGTAAATCGCTCCAGTTCCGCCGTCGACTTGTCGCGCGGAACAAAATGCGACGACCGATTCGGTTCGCCGCAAAATCACGTTCACAGCTTGTTTGAGCACAGGACCGCGTGCACCGGATCCGCGGCCTTTGCCATGAATAATGCGCACGCAGCGACACTGAGTGGCGAGGGCCCGCGCGAGAAAATCGCGTAGGGCTTGCTTGGCCTCGGCCAGAATCAGGCCGTGAAGATCGAGTTCGGATTCGACTCGATAATGCCCGCGCCGCAGTCGACGCATGACGGCATCCTGCACGCCATTACGGCGAAACGAGAGCTCATCGCCCGATTCCACCTCCAGATCCGCCGGTGACAGATAGAGGCTCTCTTCCAGCACTTCGGC
>CAZSRB010000091.1:0-6149 GCA_964609065.1 uncultured Acidibacter sp.
GCATTGAGTCCGACACGTGTGCTACGCGACTCATCCCGCGATTGACCCAACTGCCACTGACTGCGCCAGGCCTCAGACCATTGCGATGACCATTTGAGACCTGCAACCTGATTAACAAGGTCGGACTGGTTGTAGAACGAGCTATCAAAGGCAACATCCGCCTCTGCCCGCTGCACAAAACCTTCGATCTCATGGTCCCCCACGCGATAGCCCGCGCGCAGGTTCAGACTCGTATTTTCATAGGGGTCACGATCCGGTTCCGAGGTAAAACACCCCCCACCGGGCGGGAATGGCGCTCCCAGGCAGGCGTTCGTACCGTCGGTCTGAAGATGCGCCGCTTGCAGGTCCCACCACAGCCTGTCATCGCCAAAGCGAATACCGGTTGAGGCTTGCCGCGTGCCATTGGACCCGGCGCCCACCCGAAAGCTCGGCTCCGCGGCGGCAGATCGGCGTGTAAAGATTTGCACGACGCCACCCATTGCATCGGCGCCATATAAGCTCGAGCGCGGTCCTCGGACAATTTCGATGCGCTCGATCAGATCGACGGGCAGGTCCTGGAGCGCCGGCAGCCCCGCCGAGACTGAACCGATACGTACCCCATCAATCAACCACAGGACATGGTCGGATTCGCCGCCGCGTAGATACATCGCGGTGATCTGCCCGATCCCGCCGTTGCGCGCGAAACTCACGCCCTCAACCCCCTGCAGTAACTCATCGATGCTGCGAGCCTGTAAGGCTTCAATCTGCGCACGATCAATAATGGTCACCGAGGCCAAGGTTTCATCCAAAGATTCCGCGACTCTCGAGGCGGTGATGACGACTTCTTCAGCACGCGCCAAACCGCCCAAGCCCACTAAGACTGAGGTGACATAAACCCAACGAATTGACATGACCGACTCCCGTGCACGCACCACCCGTACGTGTTGTGGTAAATCCCGAAAGGCCGGTCTCCGGACTTGCAAGGTGTGTCTTCTTTGACACCGATCCCCCCGCCTTCCCGCAACCCTTCTCGCTGGTTGCAGTGGCCTAATGTGGGGTGACCTGCCTCGCTTACCGTTGCGGGGGCAGTGTCGGCTTTGAACCGACTTCCCGTTTCACCTCGCGAATGCGGACCATCCGTCGAGGCACCTTTCGAACCAAAATCGACGTTACCTGAGCTTGCGCCACAGGGTCAAGCGGACTGTCGCCGCTTCAAGAACTGCAGGATAAAGCTGAGCAGCCCGGCTTGTGACGCGCCCACTCAGGGCGCTTTGCCGCATAAGCCTCACATCCTGCTTGAATTTCATAGGGTTGCGACAACACCTGCAGCCATCGCGTGAGCGGCTCTATGTCGCCGCGCGTTGCCGATTCGATGACCTCTTGCGCCAAATAATTTCGCGGCACATAAATTGGGTTGACCCGATTCATCATCGCCACACGCTCCGCGACGTCCGGGGTCTGACGCTCACAGCGCTCCAGACGCGCCGCCAACCAGGCTTGCCAACGGGTGAGCAACTCACCGTCCAAATCCTCTTCACGGTAAAGGGCCTCACGCAAAGGCTCGGGGTCTTTGTCTGCGTAAGCCAACTGCCTGAAAAAAAGCGTGTAGTCGGTTTCTGTCGCCGCAAGAAGCTCAAATAAATCGGCTAACCAGGCATCATCTGACTCGCCCTCGAGCTGTATAAGCCCTAATTTCTGCGCTAACAGTCGTCGATACTCTAGACGAAAGACAGAGCGATACTCCTCTAAACCCGCCTGTAGCATCGACTCGTCTGGCACCAAAGATTGTAGCGCGTTCGCCAACCTTGCCAGATTCCACAGACCCATCTGCGGTTGATTACCAAAGGCGTAGCGTCGCCCTTGCGCATCGGTCGTATTAGGCGTCCATTGGGGGTCGTAACCCTCAAGCCAACCATAAGGACCGTAGTCGATCGTCAAACCCAGAATCGACATGTTGTCCGTGTTCATCACGCCATGCACGAACCCGACACGCATCCAATGGGCGATCATGTGCGCCGTACGTGAACAGATTTCTTTGAACCAATTGGCATACATGATTGGCAATCCATCCGCGCCCTGTGATGGATCGTGGGTAAGGTGCTCGGGGCAGTACTGCTCGATTACGTAGTGGACGAGTTCGCGTAGGCGCTCCGGCTCACCGAGAGCCGCGTGGATTTCAAAGTTACCGAAGCGAATGAAGCTCGGTGCGACACGGCAGACGATTGCCCCAGGTTCCGCTTCGGGATGTCCGTCATAAAACATATCCCGAATCACCTCTTCGCCGGTCGCGACCAGACTGAGCGCTCGCGTCGTGGGTACCCCGAGTGCGTGCATCGCCTCACTGCACACGAACTCTCTGAGGCTAGAGCGCAGTACGGCACGACCATCGGCAAAACGGGAATAAGGCGTCGGCCCTGCCCCCTTAAGCTGTAATTCCCAACGCTCGCCAGAGGCTGAACGCAGTTCACCTAAACCAATGGCGCGACCGTCACCCAACTGTCCGGCCCAATGCCCAAATTGATGACCGCCATAACGCGCGGCATAGGGCTTCATCCCGGGTGCCAATGCATTACCCGCCAAGACTTGGATGGCTGACTCGCTATCGGCAGTCGGCCGAGCAAGATTGAGCTGCGCGGCGAGCGCATCCGACCAAGCCAGCAGCCTCGGAGCGCGCACGGGTGTGGGCTGCACCCGACTAAACATCACATCAGGCACCTGCCGAGGTCGGTTCGGACCCTCATGATCGCCGGTCAGACGATCAACGAAGCTCGACTCGAAATTTAATTGTGTCCAATCGGTCATGACTTCCCGCTTACACAGAGGGCGGAAGATTAACCGATCCGTGGGGCGATCATGCCCATCGTGGCGTTATCGCACTCGAGGCGTACTCAAGTTAGGTCGCTGAAATATCTCATTGAGTAATACATTACGTTTCGCCACACCGCGAATCTCAAGCGCATTCAAAAATTGCCGTGTCGCGTTCAACCATGACCTCGCTTCGGCCTGTCGACGACAGGCTGTGCGATCGAGCGTGAGCGCAGCGAGCGCGGCGCGTCTTAAATCCAGATCCAAAATACCCGTCACCCCGACGTCGACAACATCGATCGGCCCCGTCACCGGATAGGCTGCAATGGGTAGCCCGCAGGCCATCGCTTCGAGCATGACTAAACCAAACGTGTCGGTACGACTCGGAAAGACCAGGACATCCCCCAAAGCGAGAGTCTGCGCGAGTCGCTCTCCCCGCAACATGCCAAAGAATTTGACTGCAGGGTATCGCTCCGCAAGCGACACACGCTCAGGCCCATCGCCAATGACCCACTTATCGCCTGGGAGATCAAGCTTAAGAAAGGCTTCAATATTTTTTTCGACAGCAACGCGGCCAAGATAAACAAAACGCGGTAATCCGCTCGAGGTAGCACGCCCCCGCGGCTGGAACAACTCGGTGTCCACACCCCGCCCCCACGTGGCCAGCCGGCGAAATCCGCGGCGAGCCAGCTGCTCACGCATGGTGGGCGTTGAGACCAAGGTACGCGCCGCCGGTTCATGAAACCAGCGCAGATAGGCGTAACTGACGGTGAGCGGAATCGGAAACCGCGCGCGGACATACTCCGGAAACTGAGTATGGTAAGACGTTGTAAAAGATCGCTTTCGAAGTAAGCACCAAGCTCGAGCAGCGAGGCCTAAGGGGCCCTCCGTGGCAATATGAATCGCATCCGGATCAAAGCGATCAAGGCGGGCGGCGACCGTCGGCCCCGCCGCCCAGGCGAGACGAATCTCAGGATAGGTGGGACACGGAACGCTACGAAACCCCTCTGGAGAGACTCGTAGGCACTCTACCCCCAGAGAATCGAGCGTCACCAATGTTTGACGCAAAGTCGACACCACCCCGTTGACTTGGGGCTCCCACGCATCGGTAACGAGGGCGAGTCGCATTGGGTCAGGCTCGCAGAATTTCTTTGCACTCGTATTAAGGGGATACTGCAGTGAGCTTAAATCTACCGCTCGGGCGCTGATCCGGTAGCATGCGGAGCTATGATCCGAATCGAATCGCTGCATCTTTATCCGGTCAAATCCGCGGCAGTCATCGATGTCCCGCAAAGCCTCGTCACTCCGCAAGGCCTACTCCACGATCGCAGTTGGCTCATCGTCAATCCGCAAGGTCACTTTCTAACTCAGCGAGGTCATCCGCAACTCGCTCGTCTGCAGACTGAGCTCACATCGCAGGGACTCTTGCTGCGCGATCCTCAGGCTGGAGACCTCCTGCTACCGTTAGAGCTGCCTGCTTGGGAAAGTGAGCACGAGCAGCCTTTGCAAAAAGTGCGGGTCTGGAAGCGGGATATGCTGGCCTATGACACCGGCGACAGAGCCGCAGCGTTCGTGTCAATGATTGTCGGGGAGCCTGCGCGCTTGATGCGGGCGAGCAAAGAGACCTTCCCCGACGGCTATCCGCTACTACTGTGCACCCAAGAGTCGCTGGCCGCGCTAAACGCCGAGTTACCTCAGTCCCTACCGATGAATCGATTTCGACCGAACATCGTGGTGAGTGGAATGCCCGCGTGGCAGGAAGATCACCTTCAATACCTCACGATCGGCTCTGACATCATGCTTCGACCCATGAAAGCCTGCACGCGCTGCGTCATGACCAGCATTGATCAGGCAACGGGGGCGCGTAGCCTGAGTCCGCTCGAGGCATTACGCCGTTTGCGCTACGACCCCGCACTGCGCGGGGTAACCTTTGGTCAAAACCTGCGGGTCGATCGTGGCTTCGGCAAAGAAATCCGCGTGGGTGATCGAGTCGATGTCAGCCGGAAGCCGGCGCGGTATCCAACAACGGGACCCGAGACGTTACCTGACCTTTAAAATCAAGCCACGCGTGGTTCGCGAAATCATAGAGCTTGCAGGAGCGCACGCATTCCCGATAGGTTTTCCAGTTCATACGATAGCTTTGGAATTGATTCTCAAAACGCTCGTTCAACAGTTGTTGAGCGCGTCGCAGCTGGTACATAGGAATACGCGGATTGAGGTGATGCGCGTTGTGCTCCATGATGTTGTGCAGTAAGCGATCGATACCGAACGGCAACTTCACATGAACCGTCGCCGTGAGATAGGCCCGATATCGCTGCCATTCATGTCGCTGTTGAAACCACGCAATTGATGGATGGGTGTGGTGGACAAAGACGACAAAACCCATCACCACGTTCCACAAGGCAAACGGCAGCACCACACCCAGAGCGAGCAGGAGCCACACATTCTGATCCGTCTGCAGCGCCACGCCGACCACCACCGCGATCCAAGTCACCATCGCCACCGTCACCAAGGCGCTGTCCCAATGATATTTCGCTCGGCTGGCACCGATTTGTCGTTTGGTGGCGAAGTAGAGCTTTTTCCACCATAGCTCCAGGAAGTAATAGAGCCCCCAGCCTGCCCCACTGCGATAGATACGCTCTAAGACTTTTCGATAACGCGGCAGCGCGTCGAACTCTTCTTTGGAGAATGGCGCCCAGACCTGATCACGACCCTTTAGATTATTGAACCCATGGTGCGCGACGTTATGCCCAACATCCCACAGGCTAAAAGCCGTCATAGAGGGCAAAAAGGCAATCCGCCCCACGATATCGTTTAGCAGGCGGCTCTTGAAGAACGCGCCATGACAGGCGTCATGCCCGATCAAAAAGAGGCGCACGATCCCCGCTGTCGCCAGCAATGACCCCAGAATTTTCCAGACGAGCCCTGCATCGATCAACACCAAAGCGACCCCGCCGACAAAAATAGCGAGATCCAACACAAAAGCCAGCACGGGCTGGACGAAGCCCGCCTTTTCAAACGCGAGTAGCAGCGCCTTGCGGCTAATCGTCGGTGCGGGAGGGGCTTGGGGCGGTCCGAGGGATTCCATGTCTCACCTGTGCAACAACAAACACTTCAAAGTCTACTCGATTCGCCCGAGTTGTCGATAAAATTGCGCATGTTTTGGGCCCTCAATGTCCACTCGAATCCAGAGCACGAAGATGTTCGTGCGCTGCTAGGACATGCTCCTTCGGTCACCACGCGTATAGCCGCGGACGCACTGACCCGCCAATTGGTCACGGCGGCGCGTGCTCAGCATGCGGACCGCCCTTATCTCGATGCTTTTTTGCAGGAATTCGGGCTTTCCAATCAGGAAGGCATTGCGC
>CAZSRB010000092.1:0-6096 GCA_964609065.1 uncultured Acidibacter sp.
GCGGGATTAATCTTACCGATGTTACCCGGTACGCCCATTGTCTATGCGGGTCTCATACTCGCGGCATGGGCAGAAGACTTTCAATATGTCGGGCTATGGACTCTGGCCGCGCTGGGCGTTTTGACGCTAATCGCCTATTTCATCGACTTTGCGGCGACGGCGTTTGGCGCCAAGCGCTTTGGGGCCACACCCCGCGCGGCCGTGGGGGCAGCGATTGGGCTTATCGCAGGTTTTTTTTGGGGCCTGGTCGGTCTCGTTCTGGGTCCCTTTTTGGGAGCGGTGATCGGCGAACTGTGGGGCCGACGCTCACTGGGCGAAGCGAGTCAGGCAGGGCTGGGCGCGACGCTCGGTCTCCTAATAGGTGGTGCGATCAAAATTGCGCTCACATTTGTGATGCTTGGTATTTTCCTGTTTGTACGCTGGGCTAATACCCTCGGCTAGGAGATCAAAATGAAATTGGGTTGGCTCGTATTGTGGTTGGCGTGGACAGTCGGTTCGGTGACGGCTGCGCCGGTGCCCGATGAAGAACGTATTCCCGTGGATCTTCGGCGTACCACGCTGGTTGTCAGAGATATTGATAAATCCCTGCCACTCTATCGAGATGGACTTGGCTTGAATGTCATCTACGATCAGGTCATAGGCGGAACAACCCGCTTAGTCTTGCTCAGGGCCAATGATGACTTCATTGGTGTCTTAGGCTTAATGCAAAGATTGAATTTGGACTATACGCCAGCGCTACCAGAGTTCCGAAAAGCACAGCCCGGGCAACCTATTTTGGTATTCAACCTCCAAGATCTAGAAGAGCGATTCAAACGAATCGAACAGACCCCCCACGTACGAGTCGCGGAGAGTCCTCAGCGCATTGAATATCCCGGGGCAAACAACAGCATCATCCCAGTGCTGTTCAGCGCCGTATGGGATGCGGATGGAAACTTTATCGAGCTGAACAAGATACTCGGTACCCCGGCTGGTCAAGGGGATGATCAAGGAGCGAACAGAGCGCAGTGAAGTAAGGGCGCTCACCCCCTAATGCGCGTTTAATCCACCGCGATATCAACAAGCAAACGGTTGGAGGGGGTTATGGCTGTTATTCCGTACGTCACGGAGATCAATTTTTCGAGTCCGCGATGGAATCGCGATGCATGGGCTCGTATGCAAGCCGATATGGACAGCGAGAAGGAGCGGATCTGCCACTGTAGCGGGACCATTATGGCGGTACGCCCCGGGCAAGCCATTAAACCCTTCCTCGGATTTCAGACTTTTCTTTGCACTCGGCTTCTTCCTTGGACCGACGGAAATATCCGCCGCGTCAACAAAGAAGTCATCTTCTACACCGCTTTAGATCGCTTAGGGCAACCCGCTGAAATCATTGATGAATGGCACAATCCCTTTACCGATGAAAATGTGCGTGTCGTTCACGCGGTCAACGATCCATTCAACTACACCATTAGCGACACTTTGATCCTTGCTCCAGAGGATTTCGGCGGCGATCCCAGCACTTTGAAAAAAATCCCGTTGATCTTCCCGTGGCAGCAGCTCGATGACGAGACGCTCGTGCTGAGCACGGACATGCATCTGAATTATCCAAATCCCCTGCAGCCTGATAAGTGGCCACGCGAATCCGCTGGGCCGACAGCGCAGGTGTCAGAAATGATGCGTTACTTCGTCAAACGCAGTGATTTGGAGAATCCTGCGCTGACGGCGGTGCCCTATTACGGAACGTGGCAGCGTATCTCACCGTGGCTGCCCTGGATGTTAATGGGAACGACGCCGGGACACTGCATGTATGTCAGTACGATGACCACCGTACCCGACATCAATCATCTGCCCGGGCATGTTCTGGCTTACGCACAAAAACATTGCCCACATATGTTGACTGCACCGACCGAAGATTACGGCCCCAGTCACTCGAGTCTCGAGCTTTACGCCCGACACCAACAACCCGCGCCTCTCTAATCACCCTAACTCGAAAAGTTTAGGTCCAAAAAAAGAATGGCGGCGCATAGCGCCGCCATTCTTTCGGTTGTGACAGGAATCGTACGATCAGTAGCGATCGTTGTTCATCACTTTCGTCCACGCCGCCACAAAGTCACTGACAAACTGGCCAGCGCCATCATTGGCAGCATACACCTCAGAGACCGCACGCAACTCCGAGTGCGAGCCAAAGATCAGATCAACGGGCGTCGCCGTCCATTTGACCTTACCCGATGAGCGATCTACGCCTTCGTAGATCCCCTCATCCTTGGCTGACTTACGCCATTGCGTCGACATGCCCGTCAGATTGACGAAAAAGTCATTGCTGAGCGTACCGGGGCGATCCGTAAACACACCATGCGATGCTCCACCCACATTCGCGCCGAGCACACGCATACCGCCTACCAGCACCGTCATTTCTGGCACCGACAGCTGCAACAGATTGGCTCGTTCGACCAGCATCTCCGTCGGAGAGAGCAGGCTCTTTGAGGCATCAAAATAATTACGGAAGCCATCTGCCGCCGGCTCAAGCGGCGCGAATGAAGCAACTTCGGTCTGAGCTTGCGACGCATCGGCACGACCGGGCTTGAACGGCACCGTAACCGAATGACCCGCCTGCTTAGCCGCCTGCTCGATCCCTGCAGCGCCACCCAATACGATTAGATCCGCCATAGAAATCTGTTTGCCACTCTTTTGAGCGCTATTGAATTCTTTTTGAATCTTCTCGAGTTGAGCCAACACTTTAGCTAACTCTTTGGGGTTGTTTGCAGTCCAGTCTTTCTGCGGAGCAAGTCGCACGCGCGCGCCATTGGCGCCACCGCGCATATCCGTTCCACGGAAGCTGGCCGCGGACGCCCACGCTGTACGAACCAGCTCCGATGTCGACAAACCAGAGGCTAAGATTTTTGCCTTCAACTGCGCGATATCGTTGTCGTCGACCAACTTGTGATCAACCGCTGGAATCGGATCCTGCCAGCTCAAAATCTCGCCTGGCACTTGCGACCCAAGATAACGCGAGCGAGGCCCGAGGTCGCGATGAGTCAGCTTGAACCATGCGCGAGCAAAGGCGTCCGCGTATTCCTCAGGGTTTGCACGGAAACGCTCAGAGATTTTCCGATACTCCGGATCAAACTTCATCGACAAATCGGTCGTGAACATGATGGGCGGATGACGCTTCGTGGGGTCATGCGCATCAGGCACTAGGTTCCAAGCGCTCTTGTCCGTCGGGACCCATTGGATCGCACCGGCTGGGCTCTTGGTCTGCTCCCAGTCAAAAGTAAAGAGGTTATCGAGATATTGTGTCGTCCAGGCAATAGGATTCGCGGACCAAGCGCCTTCAAGACCGCTCGTCACCGTGTCACCGGCCTTACCTGAACCGCACTTGTTTTTCCAACCGAAGCCCTGCTCTTCAACACCCGCAGCGGCAGGCTCCACATCGACACACTTCGACGGATCAAAGGCACCGTGCGCTTTACCAAAAGTATGACCGCCTGCAATCAAAGCCACGGTCTCTTCATCATTCATTGCCATCCGGCCAAAAGTCTCGCGGATGTCACGAGCGGCAGCCAAAGGATCTGGCTTACCGTTAGGGCCTTCCGGATTAACGTAGATCAAACCCATCTGTACGGCAGCCAGCGGGTTTTGCAGATCACGGTCGCCACTATAGCGCTCGTCAGCCAGGAACTTTTGCTCCGGACCCCAATACACCAAATCGGCTTCCCAATCGTCTTCGCGACCACCGGCAAAGCCAAAGGTTTTGAAGCCCATCGACTCTAGCGCTACGTTGCCGGTCAACACCATGAGATCAGCCCATGAAATGCTGCGACCATACTTTTGTTTGACCGGCCACAACAGACGACGCGCCTTGTCCAAATTGACGTTGTCGGGCCAGCTGTTCAGCGGCTCAAAGCGGATCTGACCGCCATCCGACCCGCCACGCCCATCACCAAGACGGTAAGTTCCAGCGCTATGCCAGGCCATGCGAATAAAGAATGGGCCGTAGTGACCGTAGTCAGCGGGCCACCAATCCTGCGACTTCGTCATCAGCGCCGTGATGTCTGCCTTGACGGCATCAAGGTCGAGCTTCGCGAACTCAGCCGCGTAATCAAAATCATGGCCGTACGGATTTGACTTGACCGAATGTTGGCGCAACGGGCGCAGATCGAGCTGCTCGGGCCACCAAAAGTCGTTACCCATGGTTTTTCCGGCGGCGGAAACGGGCGTAGTGGCCGACATTGCAGCGACCGCGACAGCCGCAGCCACAATCAAACTAATGGATTTATTTCGCATAAAAGAACGAGGCTCCCTATAAAGCGGACGGCTGCCCATGGCACCCAGTGCAAGCAAGGATGGAGGCTTCGCCTAACTTAATGAAATTGATGCTCTCTATAGGTGCGATTGATAACGTCAATGGGTGTTTGGGCGTACACTACTTATGCGGAACACATTGAAAAATGAGGAAAAAATGAAAAAGTGGCTGGCGCGAATATTCGCTTGGGGGTTCGGACTGATCGCGGTAGGGGCGATTGCAGCCTCCATGTGGTTCTGGTTTTTACCCGTCGGGCTAAACAACTACGTAAACAAAATCACCGTCCAACTCGCGCTCGATTCGCCACAGATCCTGACGTCGCTGGGTCTCATCGACAACACACCCTTAGATTTTCATAGCGGCAAGCTTGATGACCAAACCAAAGCCGCCGAGAAACGCAGCCTCGAGAAATTGAAGAAGGCACGCGCGGGACTCGATAGCTATGGGCCAGATGGGCTCTCAGGACAAGAACTGCTCACGTGGAAGATTACCGCGTGGTTCTTTGACGACCTCATTCGTCAAGCAGAGTTTGAATATAGTAGTTATCGCGTCAATCAAATTTCTGGCGTCACAGTCAATACCCCTCAATTTCTGACCGATTCGCATGTCATCAAGAACGAACGAAGCGTCGAGCGCTATCTATCACGCTTACGTGAATTCGGTCGTGTACTTCGTGAGGTCCGTGAGCGCGTTGAGGATGACCGAGCGAACGGTGTCACTCCACCCGATTTCGTCATTGATCAGTCTTTATTAGGCATGCGGCGATTCATCGCAGACGAGCCATCTAAAAACCCGCTGGTCACGACACTCGGCCCCAAAATGGACTCCATCGATGATCTGCAGGCAGATCAACGTACGAAATATTTGCAGCAAGCTAAAGAGCTTGTTCGTACCGAGATCATCCCGGGTTATGAGGCGATGATCGCGTTATTTGAAGACATGCGAGTAAATGCCACACACGATGCGGGCATTTGGCGGCTGCCTCAGGGAGAGGCCATATACACGGTCGCGCTACGCTCTAATACAACGACCGATATGAGCGCAGACGAAATTCACGCGCTCGGGCTCTCCGAAGTAGCCCGCCTAGAAGCAGAGATGTTAGCCATCCTTGATTCACAGGGCTTTCGAAATGGGAGTCTCGCTGAGCGTATTGCTGCGCTCAATGCGGACCCAGCACAGATCTTTGAAAATACTGATGAAGGCCGACGGCAAATGATCGATTTTCTCAAAGAAATAGATAGCCGGATTATGGCTAGGGCACCCGATTATTTTTCGACCATCCCTCCCCAGCCGCTGGAGATTGTTCGAGTCCCTCCATTTTCTCAAGATTCTGCGCCAGGCGGCTACTACAATCCGCCCGCTTTAGACGGCACAAGACCAGGCCGGTTTTATATCAATCAAAAAAATACAGCTGACAATCCTCGCTGGACACTCGCGACGCTGATGGTTCACGAGGGATCGCCTGGACATCATTTTCAGTTAAGTGCTGCACAACTTATTGAGGGGGTCCCCCTGCTACGTAAGATTCTACCCTTCAATGCCTACGCAGAGGGCTGGGCTCTGTACGCGGAACGTGTCGCTAAAATTGACATGGGTATCTACGATGAGGATCCGCTCAGTGATCTTGGTCGTCTTCAAGCGGAAATGTTCCGCGCGGTGCGACTGGTTGTCGACACGGGTTTGCACGCAAAGCGTTGGTCCCGCGAAGAAGCCATTACCTATATGATCGAGAAGACCGGGATGACAGAAGCGGAGGTGACTCGCGAAATTGAGCGCTACGTCGTATGGCCAGGCCAAGCGACGGGATACAAAGT
>CAZSRB010000093.1:0-6095 GCA_964609065.1 uncultured Acidibacter sp.
GCGCCTCGATACCGATGATTTCTTCGATTTCGCGGATGACCTTGTCCGGGTCAGCCGAAGGCAGGTCGATTTTATTGATGACCGGTAAGACTTCGAGCCCCTGCTCAATGGCGGTATAGCAATTGGCGACACTTTGCGCCTCCACCCCCTGCGAAGCGTCAACCACCAAAAGTGCGCCATCGCAGGCCGCCAAAGAACGGGAGACTTCGTAGGAGAAGTCCACATGCCCTGGCGTATCAATGATATTAAATTGGTAGCGTTGCCCATCCTGCGCCTGATAGCTCAAGGTCACGCTTTGCGCTTTGATGGTAATGCCGCGTTCGCGCTCAAGCGCCATGGAGTCAAGCACTTGGCTTTGCATCTCCCGCGCCTGTAGACCGCCGCAAAGCTGTATGAGTCGATCGGCCAAGGTGGACTTGCCGTGATCGACGTGAGCAATGATTGAGAAATTGCGAATGTGCTGCATGGGCCCCTGAAAGCCCCACCCGTGGGGCGCCACCAAACGGCCAATTATACCGCTCGCGAGCGCCCTAACGGCGTTTGCGCAATAGTCGGCGAATCTCCTCGGGATCGAGCCGGGTGGTGGCGATCGGCTCACCGTCCCAAAGCAAGACCGGGATCTTCAATCCATAGCGGCGCTGCCACTCGGGGTCGGCGTCGACATCCGCCCGTTCAATCGCCGGTAGGGCAAGCTCCTCGGAGAGGGCTTCGAGCGCCTCGAGCATCTCCTCACATAAGCCGCAGTCCTCGCGACCCAAGAGGAGCCACGTTTGGCTCACTCGCGCGCCGCCTGCAGTTGCGAGGCGATGAAGCGCGCGGTGTTCGGCGGGACCTCGCCAACGACCACGATCTGATGGCCCGCGACTTCCGTGGAATAGGTTGTCGAGGCGCCCAAGCGGCGTTCTAGGGCGATCTCTTTAGCGCTGGGCGCGGGTAAGCGCTCACCAATAAACACCGACACCGAGGCCACGCCATCCGAGAACACCAAATGGGCGACGGGCTCCTCAGCGCCCGGTAACGCCTGCTCAAACTGATGGATCATCCGAAAGCCCCTGGGAAGCGTACGCACACGCCAACGTTGGATCACGGTCCTACCCTCAGCAACGCGCCCTGCACCGTGCAAGGTGGTCAGGCCTTTGGCCGAGGCCGGCGGCTCGAAGAGGTGATCAGGGATTTCTTTGAATACAGCCAGATTTGCGAACATCAACTGCTCGAGCACCGTCCCGCGTGCATCATGCAGTTCGCTTTTGAGCGGCATATGCGTACGGGCATCAATCCACACCCGATACCCGTAACGAAGCTCATCGCGCGGTTTAACCGTGACGAGACGCGTGTCGCGACCCATCAGACGTACACGTCTGACTTCACCGAAATCATAGAGCTCGGTACTCGCTGCCTTCAGACTCGGAAAGCTCGGTAAAAGACCCGTTTCGCGCTCACGTCGCTCCACTAAGACCAAGCCTTTTTCAGGCAAGTAATACCGTAATTCCTCACCACGACGAATGAACTCACGGCCCGTCCCATCGAGCGACATCAAGCGTTCACACACATCTCCATCGCGCACCCGATGGACAATTCGCAGCGATTCGCTGCGCCCATCACGCATATGAAAGAACGTACCGTCATAGCTTTTTTCAGCCAGCGCGACATTCATGCGCTCGAGCCAATCTTGAGCGGTATCCGCCCACGCAGGCGATAGCGCGCAGAGTGACAATAGCCACGCCCACCGACGCCCTGCCGAAGGCCCCCATCTCATTGAGGGGCGACCTCGCTTGCACCTGACGGCCGGCTGGCATTGGTCGGCGCCGCACCGGGGGCCATCACACCCTCTTGGTCGGTGATGAAAGCGGAAAGCGCGCTATGACGCATCATGGGTGCCGATACGGTGCCATGGGCCACCACATAATTGGCTAACTGAATGGTCGGTGCCAGCTTTCGCTCCGGCACTAAACCTTCGACCGGCGGCGTCACGTAACTCTCAGGCTCTAGGGAGGTCGGTCGATCTGGGATGATCACCTCGGCCACCATCGACTGCGATTCGCGCGCGGTCACCACCTCCTCCACCACGGCCATCTCGGTCGCCTGATCGGCCACCATCGACGGTGACGCCGGCGACTGAATCGTGGCGGGGTCTAGACTCAATAACGCGACCACCGCGACGCTCGCTGCGAGGCCCACTGCGCCAAGCGGCCACGCCCATCGGTTACGTGCGCGAGCGACCCCCGCTGCCCCCTCAGCCGACATGCCCGCCAGTGCCTCGGTTGCCTGGGTTTCTCCTTGCGCGGTACGCGATGACGATGCCACCGCAGTCACACTGCCTGCGCGCAACGCCCCATGCACCTTGTCAGCGAACGCGCCCGAGGCCAAAGGTTCGTTACGGATCACGCTACCGATCAGCGCGTAATGAGCATAGCTGCGACGCATTTGCTCATCGCGCGACAAACGTCGCGCCAATAGCTCGCACTCTTCGGCTGGTAGCTCGCCATCAAACATGGCCGACAACTGACTCTCTCTTTCGTGGCCCGTCATCCAATCACCTCTCCGCGGCCTAAACCGCCTTCAAACACCTCGCGCAGGCGGGCATCAATCGCCTCGCGAGCTCGAAAAATTCTTGATCGTACTGTGCCGACGGGGCAGGACATGGCCTGCGCGATTTCGTCGTAAGACAGCCCCTCGAGTTCACGCAATACGATGGCCGTGCGCAAATCCTCAGGGAGTTGGTCGATTGCCTGATTGACGGTGGAGCGGATTTCGTCCGTCATCGCCAAGGCCTCCGGAGTCGCCGTATCTTTCATGTACGACTCCATCGGCGACGCTTCATCGGAATCTTTGTCGATGTCATAGCTGACTGGGCTACGGCCGCGGGCCGCCAGCACGTTCTTCGCGGTGTTAATCGCGATCCGATAAAGCCAGGTGTAAAAGGCGCTATCCCCGCGAAAACGAGGCAAGGCGCGATAGGCCTTGATGAACGCTTCTTGCGCAATGTCTTCCGCCTCAGCCGGATCACGCACATACCGCAATACGAGCTTGACGACCTTGTGCTGATAGCGACGCACCAAGGCGTCGAAAGCGGCGGGGTCGCCACGTTGCGCGAGCTGCACTAAGGCAAGATCGCTCTGCTCCGAGGTCATGTCGTGTGTGATCCCTGTTGCATTGCCCGACTCTGACCTCCGTGGACTCTGACCACCTGGCGACTCAAAAGTTCGCAAGTGGCTGTCCGCAGAGTAAACACAGGCGCTCACGCCTCGCGCAAGCGCCCAATCAGCTGCGCGAGCTTCTCATCCGGAAATGTCTCACCCTTCAGCAAGTATCGAGCAAGCTCGGGGTCTTGCAGTGTGAGCAACTGCTCAAAGCGAGCTAGATCCTCCGCCGAGGCTGAAGGCGCATCGCGCGCGAGCCAACGCTCTAGGAGCACATCGAGCTCCTTCATACCGCGGCGACAACGCCACCGCAGCCGGTTCAGGGTCGTTGGCTCGATCAAAGATGCTCGCGCTCAGCCATCATTTTCTTGATATCGGCGATGGCTTTGGCCGGATTGAGATCTTTGGGGCAGGCTTCCGTACAGTTCATGATCGTATGGCAACGATAGAGACGGAAGGGATCCTCGAGCGCATCCAGCCGCTCACCCGTCGCATCATCACGACTATCGATGATCCAGCGATACGCTGCCAGCAATGCGGCTGGACCCAAGTATCGATCGCTATTCCACCAATAACTCGGGCAGGACGTCGAGCAGCACGCACAAAGAATGCACGCTGACGGTCGATCGATCTTTTCCTGATCTTCAGGTGACTGCAATCGCTCGCGATCGGGCGGCGCCGGGGTATTCGACTGCAACCACGGTTTGATAGACGAGTACTGCGCGTAAAACTGTGTCAGATCCGTCACCAGATCTTTAACCACCGGCATGTGCGGCAAGGGATAAATCTTGACGTCATCTTTGACGTCGTCACAGCTTTTGGTACACGCCAAAGTATTGGTGCCATCGATATTCATGGCACAACTGCCGCAGATCCCCTCACGACAGGAACGACGGAAGGTTAGCGAGGGATCGACCTCGTTTTTGATCTTGATGAGGGCATCGAGCACCATCGGCCCGCAGCTATCCATATCGATTTCATAGGTATCGATACGCGGGTTCTCACCCCCATCGGGATCGTAGCGATAAATCTTGAAGGTCCGTACCCGGGTTGCGCCGGCCGGTGCCTTATGCACCTGACCGTGCTTATTGATACGCGAGTTCGCCGGCAGTCGCAGCTCAGCCATGACATCCCATCCTACAGATCAGTAAGTTCGCGCCTTCGGCGGAATGGGCTCCACCTCGGCAGTCAAAGTATTCAAATGCACGGGTCGATAGTCGATACGGGTTTTGCCCTGCTCATCCACCCAGCACAAGCTGTGTTTCATCCAGTTGACGTCATCACGCTCGGCATAATCCTCGCGTGCATGAGCCCCACGGCTTTCCTTGCGATTTTCCGCCGAGCGCACGGTGGCGACGGCCTGCCCCAACAGATTCTCAAGCTCCATGGTCTCCACCAAATCGGTGTTCCAGATGAGCCCCCGATCGCGGGTCGATACATCCGCAAACGACGCATAGGTTTTCTCGAGCTTCTCACAGCCTTCCAGCAGCGACTCGCCCGTACGGAACACCGCCGCATCGCTCTGCATGACTTTTTGCATTTCGAGACGAATTTCCGCGGTTGAGCGCGGACCCTTCGCATGACGCAACCGATCAAGCCTTGAGATCGCCAAATCGCCGGCATCCTTCGGTAGCGCGCGATGCGTGCTGCCCGGCTTAACCAAAGAGGCGGCGTGACGGCCTGCTTCACGACCAAAGACTACGAGATCCAACAAAGAATTTGAGCCCAAACGATTCGCGCCGTGCACCGAGACACAGGCCGCTTCACCGACGGCCATCAGCCCTGGGACGACCGAGTCGGCGTTGCCATCTTTGAGCGTGACGACCTCGCCATGGTAATTACAGGGGATACCGCCCATGTTGTAGTGCACGGTCGGTAACACGGGAATCGGCTCTTTGGTGACATCTACGCCGGCAAAAATGCGGGCCGTTTCGGCGATACCCGGCAGCCGCTGACGAATCACCTCCGGGCCGAGGTGTTCGAGATGCAAGTGGATATGGTCGGCTTCCTTGCCGACTCCACGACCCTCACGGATTTCGATCGTCATCGAGCGCGATACCACATCGCGCGATGCGAGATCTTTCGCATTGGGCGCATAGCGTTCCATGAAGCGCTCACCCTGCGAATTCGTGAGGTATCCCCCCTCGCCGCGAGACCCCTCGGTAATGAGGCAGCCCGCACCATAAATACCCGTCGGATGGAATTGAACAAACTCCATATCCTGCAGCGGCAAGCCCGCCCGCAGCACCATACCGCCGCCATCGCCCGTACAGGTATGCGCGGAGGTACATGAGAAATAGGCTCGGCCATAGCCACCGGTGGCCAGGATCACCAAGTGGGCGCGAAAGCGATGCAGCGTCCCGTCAGCGAGATTGAGCGCCACCACGCCACGGCACTCGCCGTTTTCCATGATGAGATCGATGGCAAAGTATTCGATAAAAAACTCAGCCTGATTTTTCACGGATTGCTGATAAAGCGTATGCAGCATCGCGTGCCCCGTACGATCGGCGGCTGCACAGGTACGCTGGGCGATCCCTTTGCCGTACTCCGTGGTCATCCCACCGAAGGGGCGCTGATAAATCCGTCCGTCTGCCGTACGCGAAAAAGGCACGCCGTAGTGCTCGAGCTCGATCACAGCGGCAGGCGCTTCCTTACACATAAATTCAATGGCGTCTTGATCACCGAGCCAATCAGAGCCTTTGATGGTGTCGTAGAAGTGATAACGCCAGTTGTCATCACCCATGTTGCCAAGCGCCGCCGAAATACCGCCCTGCGCCGCGACGGTGTGACTACGCGTCGGAAAGACCTTCGAGATACAGGCCGTTGAGAGCCCCGCCTCGGCTAGACCCAGCGTGGAGCGTAAACCGGCGCCGCCGGCGCCCACCACCACGACATCGTAGGTATGATCAATGAAATCGTAAGCAGCCATCTCTAAATTATCCCGCAGTGATGGGC
>CAZSRB010000094.1:0-5980 GCA_964609065.1 uncultured Acidibacter sp.
GCTAGTAGCGAGGCTGCAGCTTGGCAGCCAAACACCGCAAAATCATTGAACCCCTGTGCTCGAAATCGTTCCTCTGGGCGATAGGTACTACCCAGTTGAGTGGTCGCTGCCACGAACATTAGATTCCAGCCCACTCCGAGTAATACCAGCGCCCAAAAATAATGCATGAAATCATGGCCCACCCAAGCGCAGATGGCGACGCAAGCGACGTTAGCAGCGATACCGAGCAACATCATATTGCGAATACCGAGCATTCGTACGATCAAGGGACTGACTAGGGAGGGCAGATACATACCGAGTAAGTGAGCGGTAATCACAGTCGTCGTTTGTGCACTACTAAAACCATCATGCACATGCATGCTAAGGGGCGTAGCGGTCATGATGAAACTCATCACAGCATAGGATGCAAGTCCGCCGAGAACGGCGAGTCGATAGCGCCCATCTCGTAAAATCTCACGTAGGCTGCGCCCCTGATCGGTCGCCGCTATTGAAGCGAGGGTACTTGACTTCGCGTCAGTCGTGGTTGGGGGCATCTGACTGGGGGCGTCTGTCGGTAGTCGTGACAGTACCGCTGCCGCTGCGATACAGATTCCCGAAAGGATGACAAAGGAGCCTGTGAATTCTTGCCAATCACCTAGGTGGCTCGCGCGTTGACCTAATGTCGGACCAATAATGGCAGCGGCGAGCGTCCCAATCATGACGGTCGAGACTGCTTTACCCGTATCGCTTTCGCTCACAAACTCCATCGCTGCGAAGCGGTACTGGTGTACAAAGGCCATGTTGGCGCCAATGAAAAACGCGGCAAAGCACAAACCTATGAAATAGCCATGCGCGATACTGTAAGCGCACAGTAAGGCGCCAATCGCAGCGATTAATGCACTGGCGATGAACGCGCGTTTCCGTCCAATGCGTTGCATCAGAAGTGATGCGGGTAAGGACGTCGCAGCCAATCCCAGGATCGACATGGATAGCGGCAGCGTTGCGAGGGCGGGTTCAGGTGCGATGCGCGTGCCGACAATGCCACCAAACGACACCAGAATAATCGTGCCACATGCAGCAAAGGCCTGGGCGAGAGTCAGAATCCAGACGTGTTGCATGCGTAGGGGTGTCGATATCGTCGCGCAGTGATCAGTGAAGCAGCGCACAGTATATCCGCTTGACCCCCTGAGTTATGCTTTGTCTCATGACGGACACCACGACACATACAGAGGCCCCGCAGCCAGCGCCGCAGCCCGCCTTTTTTGACAACCCTGTGATTGATAACTTGATTGCAGTCACCCTCGAGTTAGGCGCTGAGCTCTGGGTGCAACGAGAGCGCATGCGCATTGTCGAGCGGTTGCTGGCTGAGAAAGGGATGGTGACTCCTGAGCTGATCGAAGCGTATACCCCGAGCCCTGAAGAAGCGGAGCGATCCAAGGCCGAACGTGATGCATTCGTCCAGCGCGTATTTGGAGTCTTCGGGCGCGAGATGGTTAAGGCGACGCCCGACCCGTGAGTGACAAGATGGGCGTGCGTGAGCTGTCTCCGTACATCGAACGTATCTTACGCGCGCGTGTGTATGACGTGGCGATCGAGTCGCCGCTTGAGCTCGCGCCGAGACTTTCGAGTCGAGTCAATAATTCAATATGGTTGAAGCGAGAAGATATGCAAAGTGTCTTTTCGTTCAAGCTACGCGGCGCGTACAACAAGATTTCGCAATTATCCGAGCAGGAAGCTGCGCGCGGGGTCATTTGTGCCTCTGCGGGAAATCATGCTCAGGGCGTCGCATTGGCGGCGCGAGCACGGGGCCTCTCAGCGGTGATTGTCATGCCTGTCACCACGCCCGAGATCAAAGTTCAAGCCGTAGCGGCACTCGGCGGACAGGTGCTTTTGGAAGGTGATGATTACGATGCCGCATTTGCCCACGCCACAGAATTAGCAGAGAAGCGCGACCTGACTTTTGTACATCCGTTCGACGATCCCGATGTGATCGCCGGACAAGGCACGATCGGAATGGAACTATCCCGTCAAACGGGAGGAGATATGCACGCAGTGTTCGTGCCCGTCGGGGGTGGGGGTTTGATTGCCGGTATCGCCGCCTATCTCAAGTATGTCCATCCGCATGTCCGGATCATTGGTGTGAACGCCGAAGACTCCACTGCGATGCATGACTCACTACGTCGAGGTGAACGTATCACTTTGCAAAAAGTTGGCATTTTTGCAGACGGCGTCGCGGTCAAAAAAGTCGGCGCCGAAACATTCGCCTTATGCCGTGATTGGGTTGATGAGATGATCTTAGTTAGCACCGACGAGATTTGTGCTGGCATACAAGATATTTTCGAAGACACTCGGTCAATCGTTGAGCCCTCGGGTGCGATGGCTGTCGCGGCCATCAAAAAATATATCGCGCGAGAGAATATTGCTGATCAGCGACTCGTCGCGATTAATTGCGGCGCAAATATGAATTTTGATCGCCTGCGTCACGTTGCCGAGCGGGCGGACTTGGGTGGGCAACGAGAAGCGCTTTTCGCCGTCAAAATCCCTGAGAAACCGGGTAGTTTTTTACAGCTTTGCCAAGCGCTGGGCTCTCGGCAAGTGACAGAGTTCAACTATCGTTTAGGCGCGGGCGATTTCGCAGAGGTATTTTTAGGGTTTGCGTTGCGGCGAGGCGGGACAGAGCGTGACGAGGTCATGCAAGGCTTGGAACAAGCAGGGTTTGCGGTCACGGATCTCACCGACAATGAGCTCGCCAAGTTACACGTCCGCTACATGGTGGGCGGACGTTTAGCGGGGCTAGTCGACGAACGATTGTTTCGCTTTGAATTCCCCGAGCGACCCGGAGCACTGCTAAAGTTTTTACAAGCAATCGGCAGCCGCTGGAATATATCTCTTTTCCACTATCGCAATCATGGTTCAGACGCAGGCCGTGTTTTGGCGGGTATTCAGATCGCGACAGAGAGTCACGCAGATTTCTTACAACACTTGGCGGCGCTGCAATATCCGTGGGTTGAGGAGACCGATAACCCCGCCTATCAACGATTTTTGAGCGCGTAAGCTCAGGTAGCAAAACCGCTGTTCGATCGATGAGCGAACCGTATCAAATCCAATGGCAGCCCACCGAATTCCACCTTGAGTTACGGGGTGTTAGGCATCGTCTTCTTCGGTGGCACGATTCATCGTCGCCAATGACGGCGCCGACGGTGCTGTTATTACACGGCTTCCAAGACTGCTCAGATACCTTTCAATTTTTGATTGATGCAATGCCGCGAGAGTGGCAATTTGTGGCTTTGGATTGGCGTGGTTTTGGTGGCAGTGATTGGCAAGACGGCCCTTACTGGTTCGTCGATTATCTAGCAGATCTCGATGCACTTTTGCAGCAACTGACGCCGAACCAGCCGGTACGCGTCATCGGTCATAGCATGGGCGGTAATATTGCGGGTTTGTATGCGGGGGTGCGACCCGAGCGCATTCGGTGGTTGATTTCATTGGAGGGGTTTGGATTACGACGTGCCCCCTCTGATTTGGCCCCACAGCGATACCACGACTGGCTCGATCAGCTTCGCTCGGGTCCTCGCCAATCTAAGCACGAGTCTACATCGACTTTGGCGACCGCTTTGCTGCGACGTAACCCACGGCTGACGGCGCCGATTGCGAACTACGTGGCCAACGCCTGGATGCGAGCGAATCCGAGGGACGGCCGCTTCGCGTTACATTTTGATCCGTGGCATCGGCTAATTAATCCAGTGCTTTATCGTCGTGAGGAAGCGGAGGCGTGTTGGCGAAACGTCATAGCGCCCGTATTGATCGCTCTTGGTACGGAGTCAGAGTATCGGCAACGACTCGAGGCAGATGGTGACTTAGAGCGCTTTATTCAATGTTTTCGTCATGCGGAGGTGGCAGACTTTGACGGTCTCGGTCACATGCTGCATCACGAAGCGCCGATCGCGATAGCGCAGAGACTGGCCGACTGGATAGAGCGACAAGAGCTGCGATCAGATGTGGCAAGCGTCTAAGGCTCCGCTACACTCGGCTAGTCGAAGTAACCGGATTTCATAGTGAGGGGGATGATCATGATTCGTAAATCCATGTGTGCGCTGATCGCGGCGGGCGTATTGGCTTTGGGAGTACCGGCCGTCGCGGCCGCGCAGAGTGGGGCGAGCGGTTGGACGGGTGAGCTGCCGGAAGAGGGCTTTCGGTATGATCCGAATTCTCACTCACGTGAGGTGACCGAGTGCGATCGAATGGCCTCGCATCCGGATGATCCGAATCGCGTTGCGCCAGGGATGTCGCGCTCCAAGATCGATTTACCAAACGCCATCGAGGCTTGTAAGCAAGCCGTGGCCAATGATCCAACAAACCCTCGCCTGAACTATTTGTTGGGGCGTACTCTGGGGTATAGCGGTCGTGGCGCCGAGGGTCTGGCCAATCGACAAGCAGCCGTCAAAGCCGGTTACCCACAGTCTTTATTTGTGGTGGGTTACATGTCGCTCTATGGCATCAACCAGCAGCCTAAAGATGTGTGTCTAGGCGCTGAGCTGATTCGCCGAGCTGCGCTGGAGGGTCGACTCGCCGGTCAGCTCGGTTTTGTACAGTATGTCGTTACCGGTTTATTTGATGATTGCGGCGTACGCAAAGACAAAGCCGAGATGCAGGGATTCATCGCCGCGGCGCGTAACCAGTTCGGTGGTGACTACTATCAGGGGCTCTTGGCAGACCTACTCGAACGAGAGTTAAATCAGCGTTGATGAGTCAAGAGTCTCGTGCCGCGGGCTATTTAGGTCTATTGCCTTTTGTGGCGAGCTTAGCGTTAGCGCTTAGTGCTAACGCCGGAGGCGTCGCAGGCTGGTCTGCGGCTGAGACTCGCGCCTATGCCGAACAATTAGGGCTGGGCTGGGGGGCGATTATTTTGACATTCGTGGGCGCGGTGCATTGGGGGCTTACGGTCGCCGGCGCGTGCGCTTGGCAGCCCAAATCAGTCCTAACCGCTATCACCCCGTCGGTAGTCGCCTTGCTGGGTCTTTGGCTTGGCGGCATTCAGGGGTATTCCATTATCATCGCTGGGCTTGGGTTTTTTTGGTTGTACGAGCATCGATATTGCACCGGATTTTTGCCTGCTGACTATGTGCAGTTGCGTCGCGTATTAACGTTGTCCGTTTGCACTCTTCTCGCGCTCACAGCCATCGCGCTTGATGTAGGGTCACAGTGATGCTGTTAGAAGATTTAGCAGAAGCAAAGTGGCTCAAGCGGTTAATCGTCGCCGCGTTACTGGCGGCCTTGGTATTGCTGGCTGTAATGATCCTGAAGCCATTTGTGGTGCCTGTCATTTGGGCAGCGATTTTGGCTTATGTGTGTTGGCCGTTGAATCAACGGCTCGTGGTGCTCATGAAGGGGCGGCGACCGGTCGCCGCGTTAGTAATGACGCTCTTACTGAGCGCGGCCATTATCTTGCCGATTGTTTGGTTTGTATTTTTGGTACGAGCAGAGGCGATGCCTTTGGTCCGTGAAATCGGCCCGCTATTAACCCGCTTCCAACTTCCCGATTTCGTGGGTCAGATCCCTTACTTAGGTCCAAAGATTGTAGATTTTGTCGCCGAACTAGAGCGCGATCCGAACTTAATCAATGCCGAGATTCGCGAATTACTCAATCAATACTCCGGGCAAATGACCGACATCATGGGCGGTGTAGGCCGCAATATCGTCAAACTGGGTTTGTCGATGGTCTCACTCTATTTTATGTTTGTGGATGGCGAACGCGTGGCGGCGCAGGTTACGCGCATGCTGCAACAATTCTTTGGTGATGAGCGTGTTAAGCATTACGTAGATGCAATCGGCAGCACCGTCAAAGGGGTTGTGTATGGCATCGTCCTCGCAGCGCTAGCGCAGGGGACATTAGCGGGTATCGGTTACTGGGTCTCAGGGCTCCCCGCGCCATTGCTATTCGCTGCGCTCACTTTCATGGTGGGTTTGATTCCTTTCGTTGTGCCCTTTATGTGGATCGGCG
>CAZSRB010000095.1:0-1959 GCA_964609065.1 uncultured Acidibacter sp.
TAAACGCGCTGGGAGCGCTGACCGGTAATCAGGCGATGCAGCAAATCAAAGCCGGGTTAAAGGCGATTTATCTCTCGGGATGGCAAGTGGCGGGCGATGCCAATCTCGCCGGTGAGATGTATCCGGACCAATCGTTATACCCAGCTAACTCGGTCCCCCAAGTCGTACAAAAGATCAATCGAACCTTGCTGCGTGCTGATCAGCTGCATCATGCTGAGGGCAATGATTCGATCGACTGGTTGCAGCCCATCGTGGCAGATGCCGAGGCCGGGTTTGGTGGGGTACTCAATGCCTTTGAGCTGATGAAAGGGATGATTGAGGCGGGCGCAGCGGGCGTCCACTTCGAGGATCAATTGTCTTCGGCTAAGAAATGCGGGCATATGGGCGGTAAGGTCTTAGTGCCGACCCAAGAGGCGATCAACAAATTGGTCGCGGCTCGGTTGGCGGCGGACGTCTGTGATGTGCCCACCATCTTGATTGCCCGGACAGACGCTGAGAGTGCGAATCTCCTCACGAGCGATGTCGATGAGCGCGACCGTGCCTTCATCGAGTCGAGCGATCGAACCTCTGAAGGTTTCTTTCGCGTTCGTTGCGGTTTAGATCAGGCAATTGCACGTGGCTTATCCTATGCGCCTTATGCTGATCTTCTTTGGTGTGAAACCGGTACTCCGGATTTACACGAGGCGAAAGCCTTTGCCGAGGCAATCCACCGTGAGTTCCCGGGAAAGTTACTCGCTTACAATTGCTCGCCGTCCTTTAACTGGAAAAAGAAGCTCGACGACGCGACGATCGCTAAGTTTCAGCGCGAGCTCGGTGCCATGGGGTACAAATTCCAGTTCATCACCTTGGCGGGATTCCATGCGCTCAACTACTCCATGTTTACCTTGGCGCGAGGCTATCGAGATCGCCAGATGAGCGCCTACGTCGAGCTGCAAGAGGCGGAGTTCGCCGCCGAAGTGGACGGTTACACGGCAACCAAACACCAGCGGGAAGTGGGTGCGGGTTACTTTGACGAAGTGACCCAGACCGTGACTGCCGGACAGTCGTCTGTCACCGCGATGAAAGGCTCGACGGAAGAGGCGCAGTTCGCCTCGGGCTGATCGGCGACGCGCAACGGGCTTTAGGCAATGACATCGTGCGGTCGCACGCCGATGAATGCTAGGTCCGTCTGACGCGCTGCGGTAGAATCCGCGGCCTTTTCTGGTCGTGGATTCCGATGAAGTACGAATACCTGCAGATTCCGCCTAACGGCGAGCCGATTACCGTCAACACAGATGGCACTTTGAATGTGCCGTCTGCGCCGATCATTCCATACATCGAAGGCGATGGAATCGGTGTAGACATCACGCCTGTAATGCGGCGGGTGGTCGATGCCGCCGTCGCCAAGGCGTACGGATCAGAGCGCCGCATCGAATGGCTGGAAGTGCTGGCAGGCGAGAAGGCGAACCAGCGGACGGGGAGTTGGTTTCCCGATGAGTCCCTGCATGCACTACGCCAGTATGTGGTCTCCATCAAAGGACCGCTGGCCACGCCCATTGGGGGCGGCATTCGTTCTTTGAACGTCGTGATGCGACAGACGCTCGATCTTTTCGCCTGTGTTCGACCGATACGCTATTTCCCCGGGGTAGCCACCCCAATGCAGGATGCATCGCTGACGGACATGGTGGTGTTTCGCGAGAACACCGAGGACATCTATGCTGGGATTGAGTATCCCGCGGGCTCCGAGCAGGTGCAGCGTCTCATTCACTTTTTGCAGTCGGAACTTGGCGCGCACGGGATCCGTTTTCCCGCAAGCTCTGGCCTTGGTATCAAGCCCGTCTCTAAGGAGGGCAGTCAACGATTGATTCGCATGGCGATTCAATACGCTATCGATAATGATCGTGTCTCGGTGACGTTGGTGCATAAAGGCAACATCATGAAATACACCGAAGGCGCGTTTCGCAATTGGGGCTACCAGCT
>CAZSRB010000095.1:2059-5763 GCA_964609065.1 uncultured Acidibacter sp.
TCGGGGCGCGTGAAGTGGATGGTGGGCCTTGGTTGAAGTTTAAAAATCCACAGACGGGCAAAGATATTATTGTCAAAGACGTCATTGCCGATAATTTTCTGCAGCAGGTCTTGCTGAGACCCGAAGAATACGACGTCATCGCGACGCTGAATTTAAACGGTGACTATATTTCGGATGCCCTCGCTGCACAGGTAGGCGGTATCGGTATTGCACCGGGGGGCAATATTGGCCATGGGCTCGCAGTATTTGAGGCAACCCATGGGACGGCGCCCGGGTTTGCCGGCAAAGATCGCGTTAACCCAGGCTCGATTATTCTTTCTGCTGAGATGATGCTGCGCTACTTGAAGTGGTCAGAAGCAGCTGACCTCATTATCAAAGGTGTCGCGAACACCATCGCCGCCAAAGAATTAACGTATGACCTGGCGCGCTTACGTGAAGCCATTCGGGCGAGTAAGCGTGAGCTTGCGGCGCGGCGTAATGTGGAAGAGTCCTTGCAGCAGCTCATCCCCGGGGCAACCCTAATGAGTTGCTCGGGCTTTGGTGAGGCGATCATTCGACATATGGATGATTAATTAGTGCCCACGCAACCGGCGGCAAATTGTAAACGCTGCCCGCGACTTCAAAAGTTTCGGGTCGAGTCGGGTGAGCGCTATCCTGGCTATCATGCCGCACCCGTGCCTGCGTTTGGAGATGAGGCACCGAGTTGGCTGATTGTGGGACTCGCGCCAGGTATGCACGGCGCTAATCGGACGGGTCGGCCGTTCACAGGCGACCATGCAGGCATTTTGTTATACGCCACCTTGCATGAGCTTGGCGTGTCGTCCGCATCGGAATCGATCCACTGCGATGACGGCCTGCGTCTTAGCGGGGTCAGAATTAGTAACGCTGTGAAATGCGTCCCACCGGCCAACAAGCCCTTACCCGCTGAGATTCGCAGCTGTAATGCCTATTTGCAGGCGGAGTTGCAGGAGCTCTCCACCGTTCGGGTCATGGTGGCGCTCGGTCGTATTGCGCACGATGCGACATTGGATGCCTTGCAATTGCCACGGGGTCAGTATCGGTTCGCGCATGCGGCTGAACACGCCTTACCCGATGGGCGTTGGCTCATCGACTCGTATCATTGCAGTCGTTACAACACGCAGACGCGACGCTTGACTGCGCAAATGTTTACAAAGGTGTTAGCGCGTGCGAAAACACTAGCCGAATGAGCGATTTTGATTCCCGAGAGTTTGTCGCGAGCTTGCCGCGTCGTCCCGGTGTGTATCGAATGTGGGCGGCCGATGGCAGCTTGCTCTACGTAGGGAAAGCGAAGAGTTTGCGGGATCGAGTGGGTAGTTATTTTTTACCCTCGAACGTACACCCAAAAGTTCAAACTTTGGTGGCGCAAATCGCCTCGATGGAAGTCACGGTGACGCGCTCGGAGACCGAGGCGTTATTGCTGGAACATAACCTGATCAAGGCTTTACATCCGAAGTACAACGTCTTACTTCGCGATGACAAGAGCTTTCCCTATCTTTGGTTGTCGTCAGAGCATGAGTTTGCGCGTTTATCGGTCTATCGCGGCGCCCGAAATCTACCCGGTCGGTTTTTTGGCCCCTACCCAAATGCCGGGGCGGTCAGTGAAACGCTACATTACTTGCAGAAGGTATTTCGCTTAAGAAACTGCCAAGACAGTTATTTTGCCCATCGCAGCCGACCCTGTTTGCAGCACCAAATTGAGCGCTGTTCAGCTCCCTGCGTGGGCTTGATTAGTGCCGCGGATTACAAGCGTGATGTCGATGCCGCGGTACGCGTGTTGGAAGGGCGTAATGACGAGGTCGTGCGTGAGTTAGCCGAGCGGATGACGGTGGCATCCGATGCGCTAGCGTATGAAAAAGCCGCTGCCTTGCGCGATCAGATCGCCGCTATTCAGCAATTACAAGCGCAGCAAGTGGTGGCCGCGGATGATGAGCGCGATGCAGATATCTTTGGGATTGTGACGGAGGAAAGTGGCTGCGCGATCTCGGTCATGAGTGTGCGCGGCGGGCGCAGTCTTGGAACATTTGGATTTTTTCCCACGGTGGGGATTGCAGAGCCGCCTGAGGTTCTTTCGTCATTTATGATGCAGTACTACGCGAGTCGTCCGCCTGCGCCCGAGATCTATACACCTATCACGCTCGCCGATGAGGCCTCTTTGGCTGAAGCCTTGACTCAGTTAGCTGGTCACACGGTGCGTGTTCGTCGAGCGCGACGCGGTTTAACCGCTCGGTGGGTGGAGATGGCGACTGAAAATGCACGCGCAGCGCTACGCATGCGCATCCGTCGACGCGACGATTACGCGCAGATGTACGAGGCGCTGCAAATATTACTGGGGCTGCCGCGATTACCTCAGCGAATGGAGTGCTTTGATATCAGTCACATGCAAGGCGAGGGGACCGTCGCGTCATGCGTGGTCTTCGGTGCCGATGGACCCCTCAAAAAAGAATATCGTCGATTCAATATTGATGGCATTACGGGTGGCGATGATTTGGCTGCGATGCGTACGGCTATTTCTCGACGTTACCGTCGTATACGAGACGGAGAGGTCCTGGCGCCTGATCTATTGCTCATCGATGGCGGGCCGACTCAATTAGCAGCAGTGATAGAGCAGCTAGATGAGTTGGACTTCAAAGAAATTCAGCTGATCGGTGTCTCAAAGGGCGTAGATCGACGAGCCGGTCAAGAGAGAATCCACATCGGTCGGACGAACGCCGCACCACTCGTTCCTGGGGCGGAGTCACCCGCCTTGAAGCTGATCCAACGTATTCGGGACGAGGCGCATCGCTTTGCCATTACGGGTCATCGGCGACGGCGAGCGAAGCGTTTTAATGAATCAATTCTCGAAACGGTGCCCGGACTCGGTCCAGCTAAGCGGCGTGCCTTATTGCAGCACTTCGGTGGCTTACAGGGGGTGTTACGCGCAGGACGCGGGGATCTTGAGTGTGCGCCGGGGATTGGCCCGACACTTGCCCAAAACCTTTATGATGTCTTGCATCCGGGCGAGTAGGCGCGACCTCCTGTCGTGGCTCGGTTGAGTATGTGAATGTTGTGGACGGTGCCCAACGTGTTGACTTGGCTGCGGATTCTCGCGATTCCGCTAGTCGTCGTTTTGTTTTACATGCCCTACAAGTGGTCGGATCCAGCGGCAGGACTGCTGTTTGCGGCGGCCGGTATTACCGATTTGCTGGATGGGTACTACGCGCGCAAGCTCAATCAAACATCACGGCTCGGCGCGTTTCTCGATCCAGTCGCAGATAAACTCATTGTGGCAGTCGCGCTCGTCTTACTGGTCAGCAAAGATCCACGGGCCTGGGTGGTGATGACAGCGATCATCATTATCGGCCGCGAGATAGCGATTTCAGCGCTACGCGAATGGATGGCGGAGATCGGTCAGCGGAGAAAGGTCGCCGTGTCCTTTCTTGGCAAATTGAAAACGATACTCCAAATCGTCGGTCTCTCCATGATGCTCTACCGTTGGGACATCTGGTTCATTCCCACTTATAACTTGGGTTTGATTCTCACCCTGATCGCGGCGGTACTCACCTTGGCCTCGATGGTGAGTTATCTGCGTGCCGCTTGGCCGGATCTGCGGCGCCAAGCCGACTGACGCGTGCGCCTTGACTTACGGCCGGCGGGCCCTACAATCTCCGACCTCTGTTCCGGGCGGGAATAGCTCAGTTGGTAGA
>CAZSRB010000096.1:0-1683 GCA_964609065.1 uncultured Acidibacter sp.
AAATTACAGGTCGCGCATATGATGCAAAGCTTGCTGAAGCCCGTGGGTCGCTTATCGGCTGATGCGGCGGATGCGCTAGCGGTGGCGGTGTGTCATGCGCAGCACCGTAAGCTCGCACGGCTCGTCTCGGGGGTTGCAGGATGATTGGCTCATTGCGTGGACGACTCATCGCGAAAACCCCGCCAGGCTTGTTGCTGGAAGTGGCTGGGGTGGGTTACGAGCTCGAAGCGCCCATGTCCACGTTCTTTGATTTGCCGGCAGTCGGTGATGAGGTTTACTTGCTGACGCATCTCGTGGTGCGAGAAGACGCGCACGTTCTATACGGGTTTTTAACTGAGAGTGAGCGCAAGCTGTTTCGCGGTTTACTCAAAGTATCGGGTGTCGGGCCGAAGCTCGCCTTGGGGATTCTCTCGGGTATTAGCGCTGAGGGTTTTACGGCCTGCGTGACCGCGCAAGATGTCAGTGCCTTGACCCGTATCCCCGGGGTTGGTCGCAAAACGGCTGAGCGCCTAGTGATTGAAATGCGTGATCGCTTGCAAAGCTCGTCGGAGCTCGGCATCACGCTGGGTGGGCAGGGTTCAGCTGCGCCCGAGACCGAGGCGCAGGCTGCGCTCGTCGCGCTCGGCTATAAGCCTGCTGAGGTGACTCGGATGCTCAAGGCCGCGAGCGGTGGCGAGTCAGAGTCTTTGTCCACTGAAGAGTGGATTCGCCGCGCTTTACAAGGAGTCGCTCGTGAGCGAGGAGGGGCGACATGAATGAGCGCATCGTGACCGGTGCCGCAGGCGGTGAGGAAGAGGCGATTGAACGCGCGATTCGTCCTAAACGGCTCGCCGACTACACAGGACAACGGCCCGTCAAAGAACAGCTGGAAATCTTTGTCGGTGCGGCGCGAGCGCGCGCTGAGGCGCTTGATCACGTTTTAATATTTGGCCCACCGGGCTTAGGTAAAACGACTTTAGCTAATATTTTGGCAGCCGAGCTGGGTGTGAACTTACGTCAAACCTCGGGGCCCGTCCTTGAGCGGGCAGGGGATCTGGCTGCCATCCTCACCAATTTACAGCCGCGCGATGTGCTCTTTGTCGATGAGATTCATCGGCTCTCGCCAGTGGTCGAGGAAGTGCTTTACCCGGCGATGGAAGACTATCAGCTCGATATCATGATCGGGGAGGGCCCCGCCGCGCGCTCGATCAAGTTGTCCTTACCGCCCTTTACTTTGGTGGGTGCAACGACACGCGCAGGCTTATTAACTTCGCCGCTACGAGATCGCTTCGGGATCGTGCAACGCCTAGAGTTTTACGATGCCGCGGATTTAACGTTGATTGTGCAACGCTCTGCCGGAATCCTCGGCGTGCCGATTGATGAGCTCGGGGCGCGACGGATCGCCGAGCGCTCGCGGGGGACCCCCCGTATCGCGAATCGTTTATTGCGGCGTGCGCGCGATTACGCCGAGGTACGCGGTAACGGCCAGATCGATGAGGCGCTCGCCATTGCTGCACTCGATCTGCTGGATGTCGACCCGCAGGGATTTGATACTTTGGATCGAAAACTATTGACGACCATCATCGATAAATTTGAGGGTGGTCCCGTCGGTATCGAAAGCTTGGCAGCGGCTGTGGGGGAGGAGCGCGGGACCCTCGAAGATGTGATCGAGCCTTATCTGATCCAGCAGGGCTACATCATGCG
>CAZSRB010000096.1:1783-3405 GCA_964609065.1 uncultured Acidibacter sp.
TGGCCATCGACCCCGGGGTGCTCTTTATGGTGTTACGCGTGGAGATTGACTATCGCGGCCCAGCGCGGCTCGATGATGAGCTACGAGTGAGCTGTCGATACCGCCCCGATAGTCGTACCACCGCATGGTTTGATCAAACGATTCATCGCGGGGATGACTTGCTAGTCGAGGCACAAGTGCGGGTCGTGTGTGTTGATGCGCAGAGTCTGCGTCCCAAGCGAATTGCGGAGTATCTTCATGAATGACTTGTCAATCCTGCGATTGATTCTCGAGGCGACGCTGATCGTGCAGTTGGTGATGCTGCTCTTGGTCGGTGCGTCGGTTTTTTCGTGGAGCGTCATCTTTCGTAAGCGCAGTATCTTGGCAACCATCAAAACGGACTTAGAGCGTTTTGAGGGTGAATTTTGGGCAAGTGGCGATCTAGGCGCGCTCTATCGTGGTATCGACTCGCGCGGGGCATCGCGCGGTATCGAAAGTATTTTCCGCGCTGGGTTTCGCGAGTTCGCACGCTTGAAGCAACAGGGTAATAATCCGGCCGACACGCTACTTGAGGGCGCTCGTCGCGCGATGAAGGCCCAGCAGATCAAAGAAATGGAATACATGGAGCACAGTCTGTCGGCCTTGGCGACGGTGGGCTCAACGAGTCCCTATGTCGGTTTGTTTGGTACCGTCTGGGGTATCATGCATGCCTTTATCGGTCTCGGTAGTGTGCAGCAGGCGAGTCTGCAGACTGTGGCACCTGGCATTGCCGAGGCCTTGATCGCCACGGCGATCGGTCTTTTTGCGGCGATCCCCGCGGTGATTGCTTACAACCGATTCGCCGATCAGGTGTGGCGACTCGAGATGCGCTTTGATGCTTTCATTGAAGAGTTCTCGACGATATTGCAGCGTCACGCCTCACGCGGCGAGCACTGAGGATTGAGGCGATGAGTCAAGCTTCGCGTCGACGTCGCCGGCCGATGGGCGACATTAACGTGGTGCCCTATATCGACGTCATGTTGGTGCTATTGATCATCTTCATGGTCACGGCGCCGCTTTTGACGCAAGGTGTGAACGTAGATTTACCGGATGCAGATGCGCCCGCGATTGATCTCGCGCAGGATCAGAACCGAGAGCCATTAGTGGTATCGATTGATCGAGCCGGTGTTCGATATCTTAATCGCGGGGAGACACCTGAGTCGCCGGTCGACGACGTTGAGTTAAGCGAACGGATCGCGGCGGAGCTGTCGATTGCGCCGAATATCAATGTATTCATTAAGGCTGATCAACAGGTCGCCTATGGACAGATTGTGGCGACGATGCTGGTGCTACAAACGGCGGGTGCCAAACGCGTCGGATTTTTGACTGAACCGGGCGTGCGCGAGTCACGCCAACCCTGACGGTCGCGCCATGCAACGCTGGCAAGCGTACGGACTGTCGATCGCTATTCATGTGGGTTTGGCGATTGCGATCCTGATCGCAGGATTTCTCTTGGATCGTCCCGTGATCGCGCCCGTATCGAGTGTGTCGATCGAGGCGGTTGTCATGTCAGAGCCCGCCCCGCGACCCACGCCGGCTCCAGCGCCGACGCCTCTGCCGAGCGAGGAGCCGCCAGCGCAACCCACGGAGGATGCAGCAGAGCG
>CAZSRB010000096.1:3505-5432 GCA_964609065.1 uncultured Acidibacter sp.
GCAGAGGAAAAACGCCGCGCCGAAGAAAAGCGACTCGCAGAACAAAAGCGCCGCGCAGAGATTGACGCGCAGATCAAGGCGGCACGCGAGCAGGAGTTGGCGCGTCAGCGCGAGAGCGAGGAGCGCCAGCAGGCGCTGCGTCGGTTGCAGCAATCGGCCGAGTGGGCCGCTGCCATTCAGTCAAAAGTTGAACGCGCATGGATCCGACCGCCGACCACGCAAGCGGGGCTTGATTGTTTGGTGCGAGTGACCCAGGTACCGGGGGGCGCGGTGGTGGGTGTCGAGGTGCGTGCATGCAATGCAGACGCGGTGGTGAGACAATCCATTGAGGCAGCGGCCTTTCGGGCATCGCCCTTACCGCCGCCACCGGATCCTGCCCTGTTTGAGCGTATTGTGGAGTTGAGGTTCAAGCCCCGTGATCAATGAGTCACTGAGTCGTCGCATCGCCTTCCGGCGCCTAATATTGTTGAGTCTGTTGGGTTTATGTGCAGCGCTTGGGGCGCAGTTCACTCACGCGCAATTACGTGTCGATATCACCTCGGGTGTCACGGATCCGATTCCCGTCGCGGTTGCCCCGTTTGTCGGCGATCCCCGTGATACCGCTGGCGTGATCGCGGCAGATCTGGGCGGAAGCGGGCGTTTTCGCACCACGTCGCGTTCGGCAGCGGATTATTTGGTGACCGGTCAAGTATTGGTCGCTGATGCGAAATCTTTGACAGTCCAATTTGAATTACGTAATTTATTAACTAATCAGGTGCTATTACGGGAGCGCGTCGATGCGACCCCGAGTATCTGGCGCCAGGCGGCACATCGAATCAGTGATCGGGTGCACCTGAAAATTCTTGGGATTCGCTCTGCGTTTGCGACGCGTATCGCGTATGTCTCGGTGGATGGTCCGGTGACGCAGCGTCGCTACCGTCTAGTAGTGGCGGATTCCGATGGCGAGAGTCCCAGAATCATTCTCGAATCTAAGCAGCCGCTCATGTCACCTGTTTGGTCGCCGGATGGTCAAAGCCTCGCCTATGTGTCATTTGAGTCGCAGCGATCAGCGGTGTATGTGCAGACCTTACGGACGGCCGAGCGCCGCCGGGTATCTGCCCGTGCAGGCGTCAACGGCGCGCCCGCGTTTTCTCCTGATGGTCGGCGTTTGGCGTTGACGCTGTCCTCCCGTGACGGGAACCTCGATATTCACGTGCTCGATTTGCAAAGCGGCGCGCTCGAGCGTTTGACGGATCATCCGGCGATCGATACGGAGCCGGTTTGGTCAGCCGATGGGAGTCGTATCCTTTTTACCTCTGATCGGGCGGGCGGGCCGCAGATCTATGAAATGGAGGCGAGACCGCAGGCGAGAGCGCGACGGCTAAGCTTTCAAGGCGCGTACAACGCGCGACCCCGTGTGAGTCCCGATGGGCGAACGCTCGTCTTTGTGACGCGCGAGGGCGCGGCCTATCGGATCGCCAAGCAAGATGTGGAGTCCGGTACGCTTCAAGTGCTGACAACGGGCTCGCAGGATGAGTCGCCGAGTTTTTCCCCAGCAGGATCTATGTTGATTTATGCCACGCGGGAAGCCGGGCGCAGCGTGTTGGCGACGGTCAGCGTAGATGGATTAACGCGCGCCCGATTGCAAAGTGAGCGCGGTGAGGTACGCGAACCGACTTGGGGGCCGCTGCCGGCGGAGTGATCGGCTGCGGCGCGCGTGAGATAATAGCCAAGCTTTGGCAGGAGATACCGTCATGAACAGGCTGCGAACATGGGCAACTTTGGCGCTCGCGCTCACGCTGAGTGCGTGCGCATCCACCGATCGACAAGCCGATGAGGCAGAGGCCGCTGCGCGTGAGGCGGCTGCCCGCGCTGCGGCGCAAGCCCAGGCAGAGGCCGCGGCCGCTGCGGCCGCCGCGCAAGCGGATGAGACGGGGGTCGCGACCGT
>CAZSRB010000097.1:0-5224 GCA_964609065.1 uncultured Acidibacter sp.
CTGCGATAGATATCCTCAGCCGAAAGGTGTCGATTGCCGCTGCTTTCGAGAATATCCAGAATCTTGATTCGCGGCAGTGTGACTTTCAGGCCGGCTTTGCGTAGGTCCTTGCCTTCCACGTGATCACCCGCTCGATAGAGTAGAATGCCCATTATGGTCCAACATCCCAGTCAGGCTCCAGTGTCGCGTACCGCCCTCGGACGAGGCTTTCGCCATGTGGTGCTGCTGTGCGCCCTGCTCCCGCTACTGAGTGCCTGCGTCTATCGCATGGCCGTACAGCAGGGTAATTACCTCGATGCCCGCCAAGTCGTACAGGTCAAAGTGGGGATGACTCGCTCTCAAGTGCGCTTTTTGCTCGGCACCCCCATGTTGCCCGACGCCTTTGATCGCGACCGTTGGGATTATCTCTACACACTCGATCTTGGCCGCGGAGCCGGGATGGAACGCCAACGCCTCACCATATTCTTTGAGGGTGACGCCGTCGCTCGTATCGAGAACGACGGTGTATCGACCGACGTTAGCGACGAGAGCGTGTAGTCAGCGGATTACGCGCTTTAGCCGTTTGCGAAGCCTCCGCCCGTCGTCGACGCTCCAGTTTGGGGTCCGCCTGTAGCGGCAAGTAAAGCTCAATCCGATCCCCAGCCGCCACGCTCTGCTCACGCGCGCAGACTTCACCGAATATTCCGCAACTGCCCTGCATCCAGGGCGCTTCCGCTAACACGCGTCGTGAGATGGCATCCTCTCGCGCCTGTAGTTGCGCACGCGCGCGAGTAAGCACTTCCCCGACGGTCGCTCCCCCTGCGACCTCTACCGCTAGACTGATCTGCCAGTCGGGCGAGGCTGTCGCAAATTGCACAGTGAAGCGCTCACTCATGAAAGACCTCCCCGCTACGTACCGAGTTGTCGGGCGCGTAACACAAAGGCATCCACCAAAGATTTCGCGGTCTCTTCAAATATCGGCGCGAGCATCATGCCCGCGAGTCGATTCGCGAACTCAAAACGTAAAGTTAGCGTGACCTCACTACCGATATCCCCCACCGGACGCACCGACCACACCCCCTCCAAAGACGAAAAGGGCCCTCGCTCAAGCCGCATATGTAAACGGTGCGGGGGCTCTAAGGTATTACGTGTGGTAAAGCGCGTATTCAAAGCGCCCCGCTCGACTCCGAGCGTCGCCACCACCTCTGCGCCTTGCTGTGACTCAATCGCCGCGTAGCGACAACCTGGCACAAACTCAGGATACCGTTCTACGTCGGCAATCAAACCAAACAAGGTCTCCGGCGCTACCGAGACCAGTGCTGACCGAACCACTTCGCGCATCGGCGCATTGTCGGGCAAGTCGGCAGGAGCGACAACCATCTGGGGTACGCTCAGGCTAGAATGCGAGCGAGCCCCACTGCAGGCGACCCCAAACGCTGTCCTCTTCATGAATAACGCTAAATCCAAGTCGGACAAATCTAAGCCAGAGGCGCGCGTCATAGCCGAAAATCGCCGTGCCCGCTTCGACTATTTCATTGAAGAGCGGTACGAGGCGGGCCTCTCACTACAAGGCTGGGAGGTCAAATCGCTGCGAGCGGGGAAAGCGAATATCGCCGAAGCCTATGTCTATCTGCGCGAGGGTGAAGTCTATTTGCTCGGCGCGCATATCAATCCTTTGAGCACGACTTCCTCGCATGTGCACGCTGAACCCGTCCGCACGCGCAAACTCTTACTCAACCGGAGCGAAATCGCGCATCTCGTTGGTGCGGTCGAGCGTAAGGGCTACACGATCGTTCCGTTAGAGCTCTATTGGCAACGCGGTAAGGCTAAGCTCAGAATTGGGCTGGCCAAAGGTAAAAAACAACACGACAAACGTGCCACAGAAAAAGATCGCGACTGGTCGCGCGACAAAGCACGTCTGCTACGTCGCTAGCCGCGCCAAGACGCTAACCGAGACGCTAGCCGCGCTGGGCGCTCGCCAGACGCAGCGTCGAACGCGGTTCAGGCACACTTGCAAGCGATTCCCAAGACTCACAGGTTTTACGAATACCCGCGATCAAAGAATCTGCAAGCTCGCGCGCCGCGGGTGAAATCTGCACGGTGGCGGGTGTGATGAGGACATAGTCATGAGTCAACTCGGGACCGATCAAGGGGTGCAGCTTGCGGAGCCGACCATCGATATCCGCCTGACACAGGGTCCCTGGCAAAATTGCGCACCAATCGCTCTGCTCGACCAAATGGATGGTCGCCATCACCGAATCCATATCGAGCGTCGCCGCCGGTTCAATGCCTAAGGTTTCGAGATACAGATCGAGCTTACGTCGTCGCGCATTGCGCTCGCTCGGACGAATGAGCTTCACCGGATCGAGATCACGCAAACTGACAGGCTCTAAATGCCGAGCTGCAGTCTGGGTAGAGGTCACCAAAAATTCCCGATCGCGCGCGATGTAAGTCGCTCGGATCCCGGCGGCATCTGTGGTCGGCGGTACGATGGCGAAATCCAATTGCTCTCGACTGACCATCTCGATGAGTTCAACACTGTAGTCTTCAATCACATGCAGATCGACATAGGGCCACTCGGCTGCAAACTCTGCGAGCACCTCGGCCAGACTGGAACGCGCGAACGTGGGCATCACGCCCATACTGACGCGACCCGTGAACTCGCCCCGGATCAGTCGCATTTCCTCACGCAAGCCATCGACTTGTCGCACGACTTCCAAGGCGTGCGCGTAGAGTTTGCGGCCCGCGGCTGTCGCTTCCACACCTCGCGGTGAGCGTTCAAATAAACGCGCACCGACACGCTCCTCCAGTTCTTTGATTTGCATACTCACGCCCGACTGCGTCGCATGAATACGCTCTGCAGCAGCCGTGAATGAGCGCTCTTGATAGACCGCGACAAAAGTCAAAATCTGTTGCAGCTTAATCATCGATTTGCCCCCGCTCCCCCCGGAGCTTCCTCTCTGCTTAATCTTCGACTCTGGTAGGCTTGGCGCGCGCGAGATCGCGCGGATAATGGCTCATCGAGCTCGAGTCGACTATGACAGGACCAAAGAATACGTTGTCGCCCTCTCGGCGTTTGCGCTGGCTGATCGTCGGATATGGTCGCGTAGGTCGATGTCACGCCGCCGCGATTAACCTCATTGATCACGCCGAACTCTGTGGCATCGTCACTCGTGACCCTGCGGACTCGCCCAGTCTCGCTAATGAGACAGCTCGCGGGATATCGGTATTTCCCGACCTGTCGCAGGCTTTGTCGGTCGCAAAACCTGATGCCGTGATTATTGCGACCCCGCACCACACTCATCGCGAACTCGCGCTCGAAGCGCTCGAGGCAGGCGTTGCGGTGCTCTGCGAAAAACCGGCGGGCTGCTCCGCGAGTGACGCCGAAGCGTTGGTCGCCGCGGCGATACGTCAGCGCACACCGCTTGGCGTAGTCTTGAATCAAAGAGCGAACCCACATTGCATTTGGTTGCAGCAACACATTGCACAAGGCGTACTGCAGTGTGTGAACGTCAGCATCCGCGGTGCGCTTGGCCGAATGTCGGGATGGAATACCGAGGCGAAACTGTCTGGCGGCGGTCTCCTGCGCACAGTCGGCATTCATTACCTTGATCTGTTGCGTTATTTCTTTGGCGAGCCAGCACATATCAACGGGCAACTCGTTGACTCGACCGGCCAACGCGCAGGCGTGGATGACGCACTCGCCCTCTGCACGCGTCATACGCAAGGGAGCCACCCGGTCCTCGCTACCCTCACCTTGAGTGCGACCGCCGAACGCGGCGCTGGACCCGTCGTGATGGAGATCGAAGCCAAAGAGGGTCGATTGCGGCTGCGAGGCGCCGAGATTGAATGGGCGGAGGGTATCGAACCGCCTCAGCCTTCGCCCCCCGTGCCAGCAGGGCTTATCTATGGGCCCGGTCATCTTGGCATCCTGCGAGAGGCGAACGCACAGTTGCTCGCGGGCAACGACTTTCCGCTCTCGCTCGCGGACCATCTGCCCCTCTTGCGGCAAATCGATGCACTCTATCGCGCCAATGTTGCGACGCTCTGACGTGCAAGCACTCACAGCGATGCCTCAACGCGCTGCCACATCCGTAGCCCCTCGAGACCGTGATCGCGTGAGGCGATCGCTAAACCGATGCCACGCCGAGGATGCTCAAGGCAACTATCGTTCGACCAGCCGTAGTAATAAAGTCGATACTCGCGCTCCGTGATCACTAGTCGCGGGTTCGCTACCCCCGCGCTATCCCAAGCACCACGGATGCCCGGAGTGAACACAGGCTCTCGCCATAGACGACGCCAACGAATCAAATCATCACTCACGGCAACGCCAATGCTACGACGCTCGCCGGTTTCGGGCCGACCATCTCGGGCGGTGTAGACCATCCACCAACGCCCGACCTTCGGGAGCGGAGACGGCACGATATCGCGGGTAATAACCCCACCTGTCTCGTGCAAAGGCGGCTCACCTTCAAAGAAAGGCTCGGGAGTACGACGCCACTCTTTGCCATCCACGCTGCTCAGCATGCGCGTGCGGTAGTAACGCCCCTGTCCATCCACCACGGTGTAGTGCAGCGTTAAGCGCTCGCCGTCATCTACCAGCCCGGGGAATCCCGCATAGACCTCATCTCCCTCAGGACCTGCGATGGCACCCGCACCGACGCGGCTCCACGACACTCCATCCTCGCTGACCGCAAGCCCAATTCGTAATAAATAACCACGCTCGGCATAGAGCGGCACACAATCTTTGGGCACCTCATCGTTACCCCCGAAATAGGCCATCCACCACGCGCCTCGCCAGTGGAGTAGATCGCCCGTACCCACATGACGGGTATCAAAGGCTGCCGATTCGGATTCAGTCGACCCTGATGCCGGCTCAAAGATCGCTGCCTCGCGGCCTTTGCCCTCTACTCGTCTAAAGTGGATACCGTCTTCCGATTCGGCGAGAGCGATCGCTCCTGTACCAAAAGCCGGCGCGAACCCCGCTGCAAACCGCTGTGAACGCGCGTAGTACCAAAGGTACCAACGATTTTTATCGGCGTTCCAGCGAACAACGGGCCCGCCCACACGTGCATCATCGCAACGTACGACTGAGGAAGGCCCGAGAATGCAACCGCGCTCAAACACGTTAGGGTTTCATGGACTTTAAGTGATCCACTGTGCGCGTGTCGTTGAGAAACGGCGCATCAAGCACTTTCGCAAATACCGTGTTACGCAAAGCCTCAAGGCTTGCGGCAAATTCCCC
>CAZSRB010000098.1:0-5180 GCA_964609065.1 uncultured Acidibacter sp.
GCCCAATAAGAATTGATATACCAAGGCGTAACCCACTTCATACCGAATTCTTGAACGGCGGGCGATGTGGGCTCTGCACAGAAAGTGGCGACCCGTAAAGAGTTCATCGAGTACGCCCGGACGTCCTCAATATTTTGTGGATCACTCATCACCGTCTTCAAAAAGGTGACGCCCGCTTTAAATATATTGACTTGATAACGCTCAATGATGCTCGCAAAGCGCCCCGAG
The DNA here is from genome assembly GCA_964609065.1 of uncultured Acidibacter sp. Classification (GTDB taxonomy): domain Bacteria; phylum Pseudomonadota; class Gammaproteobacteria; order Steroidobacterales; family Steroidobacteraceae; genus UBA964. Next base: position 229 of record CAZSRB010000098.1, read on the forward strand.
CTCGGAAAAACAGGGGCGCCCTCAGCAATAACGGTGGTCACGCGTGTCGTCAGCGCAGCGCAAATCATATAACTCTGGCCGGTGATCCAACCGGGGTCGGCGACCACATACATGACATCCCGTGGTTGCGCATCAAATGCGATACGCATGCTGTGCGCGACACCACTGACATAGCCGCCGTGGACGTGCACGACCCCTTTGGGCTTACCGGTGGAGCCCGAGGTGTAAATAAAAAATAGCGGGAACTCCGCATCGACAGGGCGAGGCGCAGAGATCGACCAGACGGCCGCGCAAAAAGCGGGGCCATCAAGCGCGAATAATGCGGAGACATCGGCTACCGAGTGGCCCGCGACGTTCGCGGCTTGCAGTAGATCTTGTTCGGCTTGCGCCAACAATTCATGCGCCCAACGATCGCGCTCGGGGCGCCAAAGCAGATCAGGCTGCCCGGTATGACGCACGACGATCACTGTATCCACCCGCGGCGGGACGGCCACCAGCGCCGAAGCCAAAGCGGTTCGAATACGACTTGCCTCCGCGGAGACGAGTTGCGGTAAACGCTCGAGCGCCTGACCCACAACGCGCATGACATCCGAACGTTCTAAAGTAATTTCATTGGCCAACTGAGTCTGTAGGCTATGCAAAATCTCAGTGCTGATATCCAGAGGAACTGACTGCGCCCGTAAAGCATCGGTCACGGCCGCCAAAGCCGACTCTATCGGGACATAGCCATCGAGTGCCGGGTCGGTATAGGCCTCTTTGAAGGCGACGATCTGCGCGTTCCGAAAGCCCCCATCCGCCGTGATGACGACTCGCGCACCAGCGTTATGGATGCGGTCAGATAGCGTTTTATCGCTGAAACCACCGAACACCGGCGTATACACCACGCCCAGACGCTTGCACGCGAGTGTCCAGTAAATCTGCTCGGGGATATTCGGCATGTTGATGGCAACGCGATCACCCGCTTGAAGTCCGAGACGCTCAAGTGCGATGGCACAGCGAGCCACTTCGAACATGAGGCGCTGACGTGTGACCGAATAACTGGTCACGGGTCCGCCTCGACCCTCATTTAATGATTGGTCCCAGCGATCCCCTTCGAACCACAGGGCGACTTCTTCGCCATGCCCCTCAAGGACATGGCGGTCGACTTCATTAAAGCAGGCGTTGGTGAGTGCGCCACTAAACCAGCGGAAATAGGGGGCGTCTCGCGTATCAAGCGCCAACGACCAGGGGTAATAGGACGCATCACGACCCGCGAGCGCTTCTGCAGCAAGCTCCGCACCCGTCCGCGCGTCATAGCCCCGCCATGTGCTGTGGGCCACATCAAAGCGGATCCAAGCGCCGCTATCGCCAAGAGTGGGGTCGAACCAATGTAGTTCGCGCCGCGCGATATCGCCGTGGTAGCGCCCAGGGTCTCGCTGACAAGCCTCGCGATCGCGCTCCCAAGCGGACCGATCGGTCAGGGGATTGATACGTGCGTCGGGTGGGGGCACCACCGTCGGCATTGGAATAGCCGCGCCGTTAGACGACATAAACGTCGATCTCCGCCCCCAACTTTTGAGGCTAACAGCAATCGCCTACGCTGTCAGCCCCGCCTGACACTTTTGACCGTTACACTGCTCCACATGAACTTACTGATTGAACGTATTTGGCCAGGTAACCGTTGGCGCAATTACCACTATCTGCTTGCCTGTCCCCGTACGGGGGAAGCGCTCGCCATTGACCCCCTCGATTGGGAACTCTGCCTACGAACGGCTCAAGCTCGAGGCTGGACGATCACCCAGATCTTCAATACTCACGAACATCAAGATCATATTGGCGGAAATGAGCGACTTCGGGCAGCCACCGGTGCCCGGATACTCGCCCATGCCGGAGCGCTAGGACGCATACCGCACATTGACCAGACTCTGCACGCGGGTGATGTGATCCAGATCGGCGCCACCAACATCCTGCAGGTACTCGATACGCCGGGACACACCTTTGCCCACGCTTGCCTACTCAGCGTTGGCACCCACCCCAAATTATTTTGCGGTGATACGCTTTTCAGCGCAGGCGCTGGCAATTGCCATAACGGCGGCGATCCCGAGGCACTCTACGACACCTTCATCCATCAATTAGCGACCCTACCCGATGACACCGAGGTCTATCCGGGCCATGACTATATGGCGCGCAATCTGGCCTTTACTTTAGACCGTGAGCCTGGAAACCAAGCTGCCTTACGACAGCTGCAAGCCGTCGAACGCGTGGAGGGCTTGGAAACACCCGTCACAACGCTCGCTGAAGAACGGCAGTTCAATAGCTTTTTTCGTCTGCAAAGTGACGAAATCATTGATGGTTTGAAAGCAACGCTACCCACCCTATCAGCACAGCCCGATTCGAAAGCTGTGTTCCTAGCGTTACGCCGTCTGCGCAACGACTGGTAGTACAACGATCGGTAGTACGTTGCTTTATTGTGATGCTTTACAGGCCAATTAGCTCAATCCGCAGGCCAGCAGGCGAGAAAAGCGTCGCCATCCGATGTGAGCCGAGCATCGAACTTACAACGCCGTGATCCTGTGGGGTGAGTGTATGAGTCAGATTCGTACGCGACATCATGCTCTGCGCACGTGCGAGAGCAGCGTCGATATCCTCGCAATACAGACTGACACCCAAAAAACCTCTGGCGGGTGGTTGGGCTCGTGGGTACAGATTGGTACTGGTCACACCCTCGTATTGCACGATCTCCAAGCGGCCGTAATCGAAGTCCTTATCGCCAAAAATTCGTACATCTAGCTGCCCCCCGGGCGGCAGACCTATCGTCCGTTCCACCTCAGGGCCGCCAAAGCGGTGATAAGACGCTTCATCCATTCCGAGTACTACTTCAAAGAATTTTTTTTCCTGACGATTATCCGGCGAAATCGCAACCACTTGCGGCGAAACGCCATAACCCTTGTCGCTCACATGCTCAGGCTTACCGACTTGTTCCAGAAACACGAGATTGACATCCTCGGGGCCTGGTAAATGCACCTCAAACACCACGATGCCGTCGGTTTCAAAGCGACCGATTTTTGAGCGAAATTGATAACCTGCCGCTTCTAATTCAGCGAAACGCGTTTGAATATCGTGAACAGCGATGTCGACACTCTTAGGACAAAGATCCGTCGGAGCTGCACCAGCGCGAACCGTCGGCCCCGGCTCGGTGAATTCGACCAGATGTAGCCCGCCTTGCGTCATGCCGGGAGTCACCAATAGCGCTTGTGCGGCAATCGCCTGAGGCTCTAGCCCCCAGATCTTTGATAACTCGGGATCCGCGCCTGACCGGTGGGCAAGCACCTGCATCCCAAAGCGATCTCGCCACAACGCCAAGGCTGTCTCAAGATGGGTGACACTGATGATCGCGAACGCAAAAGCCTTCGAACGCACTGATTCACGTGGCAGATTTGGGCTGACGGTCGGCAAGGGTTCGCTCATGAGTTGCTCCTTTTTCCACATCAGTATAGACGGGGTGAAAAGCGAGCGGGAACACAGCGCCGAGACCGTTTAGAATGCGGACCGCTCATGGATCTATCGCCCATTCTCAACCCTCTGAATGATGCACAACGCGAAGCGGTGACCGCGCCCATCGGGCCAGTGCTGGTCCTCGCTGGCGCGGGTAGTGGCAAAACGCGCGTGCTGACCCATCGCGTCGCATGGCTAATCGATGCTGAGGGCGCGGCTGTACACAGCGTTCTAGCCGTGACGTTCACCAATAAAGCCGCCGGAGAGATGCGCGCGCGCATCGAATCACTGCTCGGTGTGCCAGGTGCGGCTTTATGGATCGGTACCTTCCACGGGATTGCCCATCGTCTGTTGCGCTTGCATTGGCGTGAAGCGGGTTTACCACAAACCTTTCAGATCCTAGATGGCGATGATCAGTTACGACTGATCAAAAAAATTCTGAAGGCTCAAAATCTGGATGACAGTCGCTGGGTACCACGAGATATCCAGTATTTCATCAACCAGAATAAAGATGAGGGACGGCGACCAAAAGCCCTCAAAGATGGCAATGACCCGACGCGCCTACAACTCATCAAGCTTTATCAGGATTACGAAGACGCCTGTCAGCGAGCAGGGGTCATCGACTTTGCTGAACTACTACTGCGCGCTTTTGAGTTGTGGCGCGATCAGCCGGATCTGCTCGCGCATTATCGCAGGCGCTTTCGTCATATTCTGATCGATGAGTTTCAAGACACAAATACGATCCAATATTCTTGGATGAAATTATTGGCAGGCTCAGATGGTGCGCCGTTTGCTGTCGGTGATGACGACCAATCGATTTATCGCTGGCGTGGTGCCCGCGTAGAGAACTTGCAGACATTCAGACGTGACTTCCCCCATGCCAAACTCGTTCGCTTAGAACAAAACTATCGCTCCACAGCCACGATATTGGATGCGGCGAATGCCTTGATCGCTCACAACAGCGGTCGTCTGGGAAAAAATCTCTGGACCAGTGGTCAACGCGGCGAAACCATTAAGTTATACGCTGCGTTTAACGAGCGTGACGAAGCAGACTTTGTCATTCAAAGAATCCGGGACTGGTCAGCGCGTGGTGGCAATCGCCGTGACGTGGCCATCCTCTACCGCTCCAACGCGCAGTCTCGGGTCTTTGAAGAAGCATTGCTGTCAGCGCGCATTCCGTACAAGGTGTACGGAGGCCTACGATTTTTTGAGCGCGCGGAAATCAAAGACGCGCTTGCCTATTTGCGGCTCGTTTCCAACCGTAACGACGACACCTCGTTTGAGCGGGTAGTCAATTTACCCACCCGCGGTATTGGCGCTAGAACGCTAGATAGTCTTCGCGAGCGAGCTAAACTCGCGGGTAGTTCGCTCTGGTCTGCTGCGCTTAGCATTATTGCTGAGGGTTCCATCGGCGCCAAAGCAGGCACGTCCTTGCAAGGCTTCATGCAACTCATTGAAAAGTTGGCGGCCGACACAGG
>CAZSRB010000099.1:0-5063 GCA_964609065.1 uncultured Acidibacter sp.
GCCAAGGACGGTTGTGCATAGTTCTCGTTCATCACCGTGAGGTAATAAAACTCATCCACCCCCTCGGTGAGCATGCGCCGCATCCCATAATCAAAGATCACAGCAAGCTCGCCCGCAAACGCCGGATCATAGGCACGGCAATTGGGCACCGTAGCTGCCACCAAATGACTCGATCCATCCTGATGCTGCAAGCCTTCCCCGCTTAGGGTGGTACGTCCTGCCGTGGCCCCCAACAAAAAGCCACGAGCTCGTTGATCGGCGGCCGCCCAAATCAAATCGCCCACCCGCTGAAAACCAAAGATCGAGTAGTAGATATAGATCGGCAATAACGCGACCCCATGCGTGCTGTAGGCGGTGGCGGCTGCGACCCAGGACGATAGCGCTCCGGCTTCAGTAATACCTTCCTCGAGTAATTGGCCATCCCGACTTTCGCGATAAGAAAGCAAGCTGCCTGCATCTTCAGGCTCATATAACTGCCCCATCGGCGAGTAAATACCAATCTGTCGAAAGAGACTCGCCATCCCAAAGGTACGCGCCTCATCTGCCACGATGGGCACGATCCGCGGACCCAATTGCTTATCGCGTAAAAGATTACTGATCAGCCGAACCACCGCCATCGTGGTCGACATTTCTTTGTTATCAGCCTCGGTAGCGAATTTCGCATAGCTCGAAAATTCAGGTATCGATAACGCGTCCGCGCTACGCCTACGCACTGGTAGCGGACCGCCCAACTCGGCACGCCGATCGCGTAGATAACGCATTTCGGCGCTGTCCTCGGGGGGCTTGTAAAACTTTAGCTCAGCGACTTCCTGATCGGTCAGCGGCAAATTAAAGCGGTTACGAAACTCGAGCAAAGCGTCCACATCGAGCTTCTTCTCTTGGTGAGCCGTCATCCGCGATTCACCCGCTCGGCCCATGCCATAGCCCTTTTTGGTCTTCGCGAGGATGACGGTCGGTTGACCTGTATGCGCCTTGGCGGCAGCGAAGGCGGCATAGAGCTTACGTAAGTCATGCCCGCCGCGCTTCAGCGCATCGATCTCAGCCAGCGACATGTGAGCCACTAACGCGCGTAACTCAGGATCTAAAGCAAAGAAATGCTCCTGATTATAGGCTCCGTCATTCGCGCCTAGTGTCTGGTATTGTCCATCCACGGTCGCTGCAAAGGCCTTTAGCAAGGCATGTTGCTTATCTCGCGCGAAAAGCGCATCCCAATCTGACCCCCATAATACTTTGACCACATTCCAGCCTGCGCCCGTGAAAAGCGCCTCGAGCTCCTGAATGATTTGCCCGTTACCTCGTACGGGTCCATCCAAGCGCTGTAGGTTGCAATTGATGATGAAAGTCAGATTATCGAGCTGCTCGCGGGCGGCCAGCGTCAACGCAGCGATCGACTCCGGTTCATCCATTTCGCCATCACCAAAAATTCCCCACACGTGACGCTGAGCGGTATCGGCTAATCCGCGATGGGAGAGATAGCGCATGAAGCGTGCTTGGTAGATCGCGTTAATCGGACCGATCCCCATGGATCCGGTTGGGAACTGCCAAAAGTCGGGCATGAGCCAAGGGTGTGGATAGGAGCACAAACCCCCTCCTCCGACTTCTTGGCGGTACTGCGCCAACTGACTCTCTTGTATCCGGCCCTCAAGAAAAGCCCGAGCGTAAATGCCCGGCGCAGAGTGAGGTTGAAAGAACACTAAGTCCGCTCCACCCTCCGCCTGCGGTCCACGAAAAAAATGATGTAGACCTGTCTCAAAGATTTCTGCAGCGGAGGCATAGGTCGCAACATGCCCGCCCAACTCACCGTAGGCTTTGTTCGCGCGTACCACCATCGCCAGCGCGTTCCAACGCATGATCGCAGTCAGTCGCTCCTCGATCGCCACATCGCCTGGGTGCACGACCTGCTCACGTAACGGGATGGTGTTCTGATAGGCCGAGTAGGGCATCACATGCGCCACCACTCCGAGGCGTTGCGCCTCCTGCTCAAGGGCGGTGAGCAAATACAGCCCCCGGTCGCGCCCCCCCGTCGCCACACTCGCGCGCAGAGCCTCTAACCACTCGTTGGTTTCTTGCGGGTCTTGGTCCTGTTTCATCCGTCTACTTTACTGCTGAAGCCCCGAGCAGATCATGCGGAAAAGTGTGGCATTAGGATACGTACGCAAATTTTTATACTGATATTTATTTATATTTCAGAATAAAATTCCGGTATGAAACTAGATTCCATCGATCGACATATCTTGCGGGAATTGCAGCGCGACGCTCAGATCACCAATGTGGAGCTCGCACGGCGAGTCAATCTTTCCCCCTCCCCCTGTCTCGCACGCGTCCGCGCGCTGCAGGAAATGGGGATCATCCTCAGGCAGGTCACGCTTCTTGATCCTCGCCAGCTCAACTTAGGGCTCAACGTCTTTATTCACGTCACGCTCGAGCGGCAAGTTGAGCACTCTCTCGATACCTTCGAGGCAACCATTACTCGCTTCGCGCAAGTCATGGAGTGCTATTTAATGACGGGAGATGCCGACTATTTATTGCGCGTGGTGGTCGCAGACGTGGATGCGCTGCAGTCGTTCATCGTTGACAAACTCACCCGCATACCGGGCATTGCAAGCATTCGCTCCAGCGTGTCATTGAAACAAGTCAAGTACGAGACGGCCCTGCCGCTGACTGATCCGATATAACACCGACAATATCGCGCACTTTAGGAGACCCCAAGCATGTACCCCTCATTGCGAACGAGCCTATGGGGACTCCTACTGGGACTCATCGCCATCCCGTGGGCTAGCGCTAAAGCCCCCTATGAATTGTCGCTCTCACAACTCGAGACTCGCTACGCCGATGCGGCCTCGCAATTCGTCACCTTAGATGGGGTACGGGTGCACTACAAAGACGAAGGCAGTGGCCCAGCGCACGTCATGGTACATGCCTCATTTTTGAACCTTCACGCCTGGGATGCGCTCGCCGAGCGCTTATCCCGCAGCCATCGAGTGATCCGCATGGATATGTTGATGGCTGGCTTGACCGGTAATGAACCGATGGGCAACTACTCGATGGAGCGCAATCTTGAACTACTCGAGTTACTGCTCGCGCACCTGAAAATTGATACGTATTCTTTGGTCGGCACCTCATCGGGTGCGATCGTAGCTTTTCGTCACGCAGCCGCGCATGCAGATAAAGTGCAAAGGCTAATCCTCATCAACGCCGCGGGGATGCCCCGCACGGCAGCGACGGACCCTAATCGCGCCCGCGGCAGCGCCCTCTCGCAGTGGATCCGCGCGCGCTATCAGTCCAAGGGATACTGGCGCGATAGCCTCGTGGGACAATTCACAGGGGGCACCGCACCCCCTGAGACCCTCATCCAGCGGACCTACGATATGAATCGTCGCGAGGATGGCAAAACCTACGCCAAGATGTTCATGCGCAATTTTCGCACCGGCGATCCGGAAGCGGAGCTAGCCAAAGTGCGCGCACCGACACTCGTCGCTTGGGGTATGGGCAACATTACGGTGTCACACCTTGAAGCCAATGTGTTTCAGCTCTGGTTGACCGGCGCGCCCTCGATGCTGATCAAATATCCGAAACTCGGACATTACGCCTATATCGAAGAGCCAGATCTGATTGCCAAAGATTTCGAAGACTTTCTGCTCGGACGGCGCGATGACGAACTGCGGATTACCCAGCGCGCGATCCCTAACAAAGCGATGGCTCATTGAGCAGGAGTGGTGGAAAGGGAGGGACTCGAACCCTCGACCCCGGCATTATGAGTGCCGTGCTCTAACCAGCTGAGCTACCTTTCCAATCGTGTAAATCGCGAAGGCGCGCTTTCATGGCGCCCTTAGCAGGGGCGCGAGTTTGGTCGGGCGCTCCCCTGCTGTCAAGAAACAGGGGTCAGCCAACCATGGGTATCGTCTTGAAGACCCTGTTGAATCGCGACCAACGCGGCCCTTAATTTTCGCGTCTGAGGACCCACCTGGCCATCACCGACCGGATGCTCCACACCCTGACGGATCAGCGTGCCCACACCCGCGAGCACAGCGGCGGTACCGGATAGCGCCGCCTCCCCGTCGCGTACCCAATCGAGCATCTCCTGAACGGTAATGTGCTGCTCGCGTACCTGCCAGCGCATGTCCCGCGCCAACGTCAGCAAGGAGTCGCGGGTCACACCATGCAGAAAGCTGGTATCGAGGTGACGTGTTAAGACTTCACCCTCACGGATCAGCAAAAAATTTGCCGCCCCGGTTTCCTGTACATCTCCGCTGGGACAAAAGAGGACCTGATCAACGGCGTATTGTTGGCGTGCCGCTAACGTGGGCCCCATGGCGGCCGCATAATTACCACCGGTCTTCACCATCCCCAGATGGGCCGCACAACGTTGCCCCTGCTCCTCCACCAAAATCCGCAGTGGCTTCATACCCCCGGCAAAGTAATCCCACACGGGACTTGCCAGCACGATCAGCTTGGCTTCACTAGACGGCACGGCCGCGGCGCCGATATTGGCCATCGTACCAATCAGTAGCGGTCTGACATACAACGCACCGGGGGCCTCTGGGACCTCGTGACGGACTCGATCAATGAGACCGAGCACCATCTCGGTCAGCAACGCGACGGGCGGCTCGGGTAACAATAATAAGCGCGCGCTCTGGCGCATGCGCTCGATATGCCGATCCAAACGAAACACATGCAAAGACCCATCGGCATGGCGATAGGCTTTGAAGCCTTCAAAACATTCGCTGCCATAGTGCAGAACATGCGCCGCAGGATGTAAGGACACAGGCCCCGTGTCGGGATAGTCCACTTGCGACCAGGCACCCTCACCAAAATCCGCCACGGCCATGGTGGGGGCCAATACGCTGCCAAAAGGCGCATTGCGAGCTTGAGTCATCTACCTCATTCCACTACGAAAAATCTGCTCGGGCTGCTCGAGCTCCGACTTCAGCCGCTGAATCATCTCCGCTGCATCATAGCCATCCACCACGCGATGGTCGAAGGATGATGACAGATTCATGATTCGCCTAACCGCAATCTTGCCATCATGCACGACGACTCGCTCAACCGCCTTATTAACACCG
>CAZSRB010000100.1:0-5050 GCA_964609065.1 uncultured Acidibacter sp.
GCGTCGGTCGTCGGTAGGCCCGCACCGCTCGCGCGACACAGTTCACGTTCAACCTCGTTCGCCATCTCGGCGTTAGTAAAGCTGAATTGCTCAACTTTACGACCCGAGTATTCCACTAGTTTGAGTGGAAATTTTTGATGATCCAGGCTTCCTTGGGCGTCAAGAGTCCAATACTCCCGCGGTATAAAAGCTTCGATCTCTGCTTCACGCTCGCAGATCATGCGTAGCGCAGGGCTTTGCACGCGCCCCGCCGAGAGTCCGCGACGAACTTTTTTCCACAGTAGCGGTGAAAGATTGAAGCCGACTAAATAATCGAGCGCGCGTCTTGCCTGTTGGGCATTGACCAAGTCCAAAGAGAGGTCGCGGGGTTCGGCAATCGCCTGCCGGACGGCATTGCGCGTGATTTCATAGAAGGCAACACGATGGACATTTTTGCCGGTCAGTGCGCCACGCTTATCCAGTAGCTCCTTTAGGTGCCAGGATATGGCTTCGCCTTCGCGATCCGGATCGGTTGCCAGATAAAGTGAATCTGCGCTTTTGAGTGCTCTCGAAATCGCATCGACATGTCGTTCGTTACGCTCGATCACGTCGTACTTCATCGCGAATTTTCGTGACGGATCGACTGCGCCTTCTTTTGGGATCAGGTCACGCACATGGCCGTAAGAAGCAAGGACTTCAAAGTCCTTACCCAAATATTTTTTGATGGTTTTAGCTTTGGCCGGAGATTCGACGATGACCAGATTGTTCGCCATTGTTACTCGTAAGGTTTTGAAGAGGCCGTCGCCTTAGTGCGGGCGCTCGGTCTCCGGATCAAACATCAGGCCTTCCATCCGCGAGCACGCGAGCTCTTCGCCGGGTTGGCTGGAAAGAACCATCAGAACGACCCATTTCAGTTGATCGACATCGAGTTCGGCACCGTCCAGTGCCAACAGGCGTTCGATCACGATTTCGCGCTGCTGGCTGCTCAAGATCCCCGAGCGCTCAAGCGCCAAGAGATACCCGCGACAATCAACCGGCAGACGGGACAATTCCTCCTCGGTAAAGATTCGCATGGCGCTCGGTCGCGCCGCATCGAGATCTGGCCTATCGCGTTCGCCAGCCAGATCCGCTAGCCAATCGAGCGCGCGCTCAACTTGATCGCCCGGGAAGCCCGCGTCGGTTAAATCCTGCGCGAGTTCTTCTCGCTCCGGTACGGTTTCTAGTTCCGCCAGCATGTAGCGGTCGAAGACGTATATAAGTATGTCGAGAACGCTGCCGTTGTCTGTCATGACCCCAGGTCCATCACCCGAAAATAGCGACCGCTCGTGTCAGATTCGATGCGGCCCTCAAGTTCGAGGGCGAGGAGCAGGGACGCCACAGATTCGCTGGAGAGGCCGGTGCTCGCGATGAGCGCATCGACGCTCGTCGGTTCGTAGCCGAGCGCATCTAACAGCATTTCCTGCGGGTTGTCCAACAGCTGCCGCGCACAAGGGGTTGTGTTCTGGGGGAGAGATAGAGTGCTTACATATTGATTTAATGGGGATTTCGTCAGATTGGTCACGAGTGTCGCGGCGTTATCAATCAGTCCGGCGCCTTCCTGAAGGAGATAGTGGCAGCCCTGGGATTGAGGGTTGTGGATCGAGCCTGGGATCGCGAAGACATCTCGCGCTTGCTCGACCGCGAGTCGTGCGGTGGACAATGAGCCGCTGCGACGCGTGGCTTCGACCACCAATGTCGCGAGCGATAAGCCGCTGATCAGACGGTTACGTCTCGGAAAATGCCAGGCCCGCGGCGGACTACCCGGCGGTAATTCGCTCACCAAGGCGCCCCCACCCGCCAGGATGCGCTCGGCCAATAAGATATGTTCGGTCGGATAGATGAGCTCAAGGCTGGTCCCGAGCACGGCGATGGTGACGCCCTCAGCTTGCAGCGCGCCCTGGTGACTGGCGCCATCGATGCCGCGTGCCAGTCCACTCGTAATGGTGAATCCGGCGCGCGCGCAGTGAAACGCGAATGCCTCGGCTGTTTGTTGGCCGAGCGCCGTGGGATGGCGCGTACCGACCATCGCCAGTTGGGGTGAGCTCAGGCTCTTAACCGAACCAAGCACGAACAGCACTGCCGGCGCATCACTCGTGCTGCGCAACAGTGCGGGATAGCGCGGATCGTCAGCAGCGATCACGTACGCCCCCAGACGTTGCAGGGCTTTTGCATCGGCTTCGGCCTGCGCCAGAGCGCGATGGGGCCAAGCGGCAAGCGTACGACGAGGCCAGCCAAGCGCTCGCTGTTCACTGGGTGTCAGCGTCAGTAACGCCTCCCAAGAGCCGCATCGATCGAGCGCCTGTAGCAGCAAGCTCGCGTCGAGGCCTGGAATACGAGCGAGCGCACACTGTTCGATTATCAGATCACGCTCTGGGGTGCTGACGTCAGTCGATGCGGACATAGAGGCCGAGACTAAGCGCGCAGCGACCGGCAGACAGCGTGCATAAGCGCTTCAATGTCCTCTTATGCGAGTCGGTATACTCACGGCCCCACGCATAACCTTGCAGGTCGAAGGAGCGCTAAATGGCCTTGCTCGATATTTTGGAATACCCCGATCCCCGGCTTCGCACCCGCGCCGAACCGATTACGGTTTTCGATGCGGTACTCGTACAACGGGTGAAGGACATGTTTGAGACGATGTACGCAGCCCCTGGGATTGGCCTTGCCGCGACGCAAGTCAATGTCCATCAACGCTTACTGGTGATGGACGTGTCGCAGGATCGCAGTGCGCCCATGGTGTTCATCAATCCCGAGATCCTCGAGCGTCGAGAGGTGGGGGTGATGGAGGAGGGCTGTCTATCCGTGCCGGGGTATTTTGATGATGTCGAACGCGCTCAATATGTAAAAGTTCGCGCGCAAGATCAGCACGGCATCACTTTTGAGCGTGAACTGTCTGGGCTTGAGGCAGTCTGCTTGCAGCACGAGATGGATCATCTCGATGGCAAACTATTTGTCGATTACCTGTCGCTTCTCAAGCGCGATCGGGTGCGCCGTAAACTTGAAAAAGAACGTAAAGATCGCGCTTCGCGGGGAGCATCACCCGCGACGACTGCCGACAAAGCGGCGGTTGGCATTGAGCGCTGATTTTTCTTTCCGATCTACTTTCCGATCTAAGAGACGCTTGTGAGAGTTGCGTTTGCCGGTACGCCCGAGTTTGCGCTTGCGCCTTTGCGCGCGCTAGTGGCATCGCGTCATGAGTTAGTGGGTGTGTTGACGCAGCCAGATCGACCGGCTGGCCGCGGTAGAAAGCTGGCTCCTAGCGTTGTCAAAGAATATGCCCTACAACAAGAAATTGCTTTAGATCAGCCGGTCAGCTTACGCAATGCGGAATCTTGGTCGGCGTTGCAGAGTTGGGCACCCGATATTTTGGTGGTGGTAGCGTACGGCTTGATTTTACCAGTAGCGGTGCTCGGTATTCCTCGACTCGGCTGCCTAAATATTCATGCATCCTTGCTGCCGCGTTGGCGTGGCGCTGCGCCGATCCAAAGAGCGATTCTGGCGGGTGACGCCCAAACGGGTGTCAGCATCATGCAGATGGATGCGGGCCTTGATACCGGGCCCGTTTGGTTGATGCGTGAGACCGAGATTCGGCCGCGTGAAACAGCGAGCGAGCTGCAGTCTCGATTGGCAGATCTGGGTGCGAACGCCTTACTTGACGTACTTGAGCAGATCGAGCGAGGCGATCGTGTGCCTAACGCACAGTCCGAGCAAGGGATGACCTATGCCTCAAAGATTGAAAAAGCCGAGGCGATGATCGATTGGGGCGCATCTGCTTTAGCTATCGAGCGGAAAGTTCGTGCTTTTGAGTCCTGGCCGGTAGCCGAGACGCGTATGGCGGGTGAGCAGTGGCGTATTCATCGCGCTCGCTACTTACCGAGTTTGCCTGAGGATCTACAGCCGGGGTCGGATTCGCGACGACCGGGACAGCTACTGGGGCTGGCTCGCGTGGCGGCTGATGCACCAGCCCAAGAGACGGTGGAAGTGTTGGTCGTGGCTTGTGGTGACGCGTGGCTGGGACTTGAGCAGCTACAGCGCGCGGGAAAGCGCCGACTCCCGGCTCGTGATTTTTGGAATGCGTTGCCATCTGCGCTCGCACAAGGGGTTTTTGAATGAATCAAAAATTAGCGCCGGGGGCGCGTACGCTGGCTGCAGCGGCGAGGGCCGTCAGCGCCGTTGCGCATGATGGGCGCAGTGCGGATGCCGCTTTGGAAGAAGGCATCGCCCCAAAGGTTGATGCGCGGCAGACGCGTGTGCGACGCGAGGATGCATCGGCCATTCGCGCCATTACTTTGGGGACGCTGCGCTGGTATTTGCGGCTTGCGCCGGCGGTGGCCAGTCTCGTGGATCGACCCGCAGAGAGTGTGCCGCCACTATTACGTGCTTTATTGATCACGGCGGCTCATCAGATCGAGTATTCCCGTGGACCGGCAGAAGTTAGCGTGCACTTAGCAGTGGATGCCGCGCGTGACCTCGGGCTCGCTCGAGCGAGTGGTTTTGTTAATGCGGTATTGCGACGCTTCGTGCGCGAGCGTGAACAGCGATTCGCAGAAGTTGATGGCTCGCTTGCAGTGCGTCATGCGCATCCCGAGTGGTTGGTGAGTGCGTTGGAGCAGGCTTGGGGTGATCGAACCGAGTTAATTTTGCAGGCTAACAATGCTCACCCGCCGATGACTTTACGAGTCGCTGCCGATCGCGGACTCAATCGGGAGCAATACCAAAGAATTTTGGCAGCCGAGGGTCGCGCGAGCGTCGCTGTGGAATGGCTGCCAAGTGCCTTGACGTTGGAGCATCCTGCGCCGGTATCAGCATTACCGCAATTTTCGCAAGGTACAGTTTCCGTTCAGGATACAGCGGCACAGTTGGCTGCATGGCTTTTACCGTGTTCGCCGGGTCAGCGGGTGTTGGACGTCTGTGCAGCGCCCGGAGGAAAAAGCGCGCATCTACTGCAAGCTTATCCCGAGATTGAGTTGTTGGCAGTCGATAACGATGCCGAGCGCTTACGGCGGGTGACAGAAACTTTTGAGCGCATTGG
>CAZSRB010000101.1:0-1910 GCA_964609065.1 uncultured Acidibacter sp.
CTGCCATCGCGTTGCATCAAGCGCGCCTTTTGCACGGCCGGATCGCAGTCAATCACGAGCACGCGATCGAACTCGCTGGCCCGTCCCGACTCGGCTAGAAGGGGTATGACGTGCAGATGGTAGGGCCCGTGGGCCTCAGCGGCCCGAGCGCGCATGATGGCGCGGATCCGTGGATGGGTGATGCGCTCAAGATCAGCTCGCGCCTGCGGGTCGTGAAAGATCCGTTCGCGCAAGGCGCGACGATCGAGCCGCCCGTCTGCCTGCAGCACCGTCTCGCCAAAGCGTTGCACGATCTCCTCGAGCGCAGCCTGACCCGGTTCGACGATCTCGCGCGCGATCACGTCGCTGTCTATGACCATGACGCCGAGTTCAGCAAAACGCTGGGCGGCGAGTGATTTGCCGCTTGCGATGCCGCCGGTAAGCGCTACGGCTTTCATGCGAGCCACACCAACCAGCCTGCGAGCGCAAGATACGGTCCAAAGGCGAGCGGCTCGTGGCGTGAGCCGCCGAGCAAGAAAATTTTGCTCACGCCCACGACCGTGCCCGCGATCGAGGCGAGCAGAATGATCGGTAACAAAGCAGCCGGACCGAGCCACGCGCCGAGCGCGGCGAGTAACTTGAAATCCCCATAGCCCATGCCTTCTTTGCCGGTCACCCACTTGAAGAGCCAGTACACGCTCCAGAGCGAGAGGTAGCCGACGCTCGCCCCGACTATCGCGAGTGTCGGGCTCACCGGGGCGGGGCCCGTGGATGGCGCGATGAGTCCCGCCTCGACCCCCACACTCACCAAGAGTCCAAGCCACATGAGGGGGAGTGTGAGCGCATCGGGCAGGTACTGTGTTTCCCAATCGATGAACGCGAGTGCGATCAGGCCACTCGTGACCACCCAGGCGAGCGGTAAGGTGGCATCGAGGGGAAGGCGCCAAAGACAGATGACAAAGGCGAGGGCGGTGAGACCCTCAACGAGGGGATATCGAGCCGAGATGGGCTGCTGACAATGTCGACATCGGCCGCGTTGCCACAGCCACGAGAACAGTGGGATGAGCTCGACGATGCCGAGCGTCGTTCGGCAATGCGGGCAATGCGAGCGCGGCCACCAAAGGTTAAAGGGGCGCGCAGGCGTTACGTCCTCAAGCTCCGCCTGGCCGGTTTCACCCTTCGCCCACTGCTGCTCAAGCATAAGTGGTAAGCGATGAATCACGGTGTTGAGCAAACTGCCCACCACGAGGCCGCTGAGCGCCGCAAGCAACATCAAGCTGAGATCATCGAGCATTCAACGAGTGTGCCCTGTTCGGTGTGGTGGGCGGTTCCCTAAAGAGGCGTATTTGGCGAGAATACCACTTCGATTTCATCACACTGCGGGACGACGAATGAATCTGCACGAATACCAAGCCAAACAAGTGTTTTCAGCCTACGGCATTCCGGTGCCCGCGGGCAAAGTGGCCGCCTCGGCCGAAGAGGCGATCGCCGCAGCAGAAGGGCTTGGCGGCGAGGTCTGGGTCGTCAAGGCCCAAGTCCATGCAGGCGGCCGTGGTAAGGCCGGTGGCGTCAAACTCGCGCGCGATACCCAAAGCGTCGGCTCGGCGGCTGCGGCGATGCTTGGCTCGCGTCTCGTCACCAAGCAAACGGGTGCCGAGGGTTTGCCGATTGAGCGCGTATATGTTGAGCAGGGCTCAAAGATTGAGCGCGAGATTTATCTCTCCATGACGCTTAACCGTGAGCTTGGGCAGATTGCGCTCGTCGGCTCAGCCGCGGGCGGTATGGATATTGAGGAAGTGGCGGCGACCGAGCCAGAGAAAATCACCACGGTCAATATTCATCCGGCCGCAGGCTTGCAGCCCTACCAATGCCGCCGGATGGGTTTTGCGCTCGGTTTGTCCGGCGCGCAGATCGGTGAGTTTCAAAAAATT
>CAZSRB010000101.1:2010-5015 GCA_964609065.1 uncultured Acidibacter sp.
ATGGCGACCATGGATCTGATCAAGCTACACGGGGGTTCGCCCGCTAACTTTCTCGACGTGGGCGGTGGCGCAACCGCCGAGCGCGTGACGGTCGCTTTTAACCTTATTTTGTCGAACCCGCGCGTGAAGGCCATCCTCGTCAATATCTTTGGTGGCATCGTGCGTTGCGATCTCATTGCCGAAGGCGTGATCACCGCCGTGCGCAATGTCGGGGTTAAGGTGCCGGTGGTGGTGCGTCTCGAGGGCACCAATGCGGATAAAGCCCGCGAGATGCTTGCGAGCAGCGGTTTGCAGGTCATCGCAGCCGCCGATTTGACGGATGCCGCGCAAAAGGTCGTCTCGGCAGCGCGCTAGGGCGTATCGCTGAAAGAATCAAAGCGGCCCGTCATCACTCGCCCACTATTTCACTAGTCAGGATTTCAGTATGAGCATTTTGGTTGATAAAAATACCCGCGTTATTTGTCAGGGGTTCACTGGTAAACAAGGCACCTTCCACTCCGAGCAATGTATTGCGTATGGCACGCAGCTAGTCGGAGGAGTCACGCCAGGACGGGGCGGGTCCACGCATTTGGATCGTCCTGTTTTTGATACGGTCAATGATGCGGTGGCCGCCACCGGCGCCAACGCCAGCATGATTTATGTGCCGGCGGGCTATGCTGCCGATGCGATTCTTGAAGCAGCGGATGCGGGGATCGAACTCATTGTTTGTATCACTGAGGGTATTCCCGTCAATGATATGGTGCGCGTCAAGGCGGCCTTGGCGGGTCGTCCGGTGAGACTGATCGGTCCCAACTGCCCAGGCATCATCACGCCGGGCGAGTGCAAGATCGGCATCATGCCAGGGTTCATTCATAAGCCAGGGTGTATCGGCATCGTCTCGCGCTCGGGCACACTCACCTACGAAACGGTGTTCCAGACCACCAATAATGGTTTGGGTCAGAGCACCTGCGTGGGTATCGGTGGTGACCCCGTGCGCGGTATGAATTTCATTGATGTCCTCGCGCTCTTTGAGCAAGACCCCAAAACGGAGGGCATCGTGATGGTGGGCGAGATCGGCGGCAGTGATGAAGAGGCGGGCGCCGAGTTCATTCGCCAACACGTGACTAAGCCCGTAGTCGCCTATATCGCAGGGGTGACGGCGCCGCCCGGCAAGCGCATGGGTCACGCAGGCGCGGTGATCGCAGGCGGTAAAGGCACCGCAGCGGACAAGTATCGTGCGCTCGAGGCCGCCGGTGTGCGCACCGTGAAATCGCCCGCGGAGTTGGGATCCGCCATTAGCGAGCAACTACGCAAGTCCAGTCGGAGCGCTTGAGTCCTTTGACGCTGCGCCTCGCACTCGGTCAGCTCAATGCGCTGGTCGGTGACGCGGCCGGCAACGTCGAGCGCGTCTTGGAGAGCGTCGGTCGTGCAAGGGATGCGTCGGCCGATCTCATCCTCTTCCCTGAGCTCGTGTTGAGTGGGTATCCGCCTGAGGACCTGCTCTTTCATCGAGGCTTCAAACAAGACATCGCGCGCGCCTTGCGAGCAGTGACTGAGGCGGCTGACGGCATTGATATTTTGCTTGGCTATCCCGAGTACCTCGCTAGCGGTGAGGACGGGGGGCTCTTTAATGCGGCGGCATGGTGTCGCGCAGGGCAGATCGCGTTTACGCATCGCAAACACTGCCTGCCTAATTATGGCGTGTTTGACGAAAAGCGCTATTTCACGCCGGGTGCTCACTTTGATTTCTTTGAAATCAAGGGTGTGCGCTGTGGAGTATTGATTTGCGAGGACATCTGGCAGCCTGAGCCTGCTCAGCGGTTGCTCGAAGTCGGTGCTGAATTACTACTGGTGATTAATGCCTCGCCTTTCGAGCAGGGTAAGCAACGCCAGCGCGAGCAATTATTGACTGAACGTGCTCGCACCCTTTCGGTTCCGATCGTGTATCTCAATCTTGTCGGTGGACAAGACGAACTCGTCTTCGATGGCCAGAGCGTCGTCGTCGATGCATCCGGTGAGGTCCGTTTGCGTGCGCCGGCTTTTACTGAGTGTCTGGCAATCATTGAGTTTGAGCGTAGTGAGTCGGGTGAGCTTTGCGTACGGCCAACGGATGAGAGCCCGCAGGCGCCGCTACTCGATGTCGAAGCGAACACTTATCAGGCGCTCGTCATGGGAGTGCGTGACTATGTGCGCAAGCATCGCTTCCCAGGTGTTGTGCTCGGGCTGTCAGGTGGCATTGATTCGGCTTTGACCCTGGCGATCGCGGTCGACGCACTGGGCCCTGAGAAGGTACACGCGGTGATGATGCCCTCGCGCTATACCTCGCAAATGAGCCTAGAGGACGCGGCGCAGCAAGCTGCAGCGCTCGGTGTCAGCTACGATGTGATCTCGATCGAAGGCATTTATGAGGCGAGCTTAGCGGCGCTCGAGAAGTCGTTTGCGGGTCGCGCTGCGGACGCGACCGAAGAGAATTTGCAGTCGCGATCGCGGATGCTGATTTTGATGGGCCTCTCCAACAAAACGGGACGCATGCTACTGACCACAGGCAACAAAAGTGAAATGGCTGTGGGTTATGCAACGCTCTATGGGGATATGGCAGGCGGTTTTGCGCCCCTCAAAGATTGCAGTAAGCTTTGGGTCTATCGCTTGGCGGCGTATCGTAACGGGCTTTCACCGGCTATTCCTCAGCGTGTCCTAGATCGGCCACCCTCAGCGGAGTTGCGTCCGGATCAAAAGGATGAGGATTCTCTGCCGCCCTATTCGGTACTGGATGCGATTCTCGAGTGTTTCATTGAGCACGACTTATCGGTCGACGATATTGTCGCGCGCGGATTTGATCGACCGACAGTCTTGAGAGTGCTGTCGATGGTGCAGCGCAACGAATATAAGCGACGTCAGGCGCCCCCTGGGGTGCGCGTCAGTCGGCGTGCTTTCGGTCGTGATTGGCGTTATCCGATCACTAATGGCTATCGGCCTTGAGTCAGTGGCCAGTCCGCTGACGGCCGCTTAAGTTCGGAACTTCAATT
>CAZSRB010000102.1:0-4929 GCA_964609065.1 uncultured Acidibacter sp.
AAGGACCAAGGGATTATGAGTCCCCTGCACTAACCGCTGTGCTACGGGCCCGCCGACAAGACACATAGTTTACCGGTCAAGGCTTGAGTATGCCCACCATCGCGGCACAGAGCAGAAGCACCCAGATCGATAGTACGAACGGACGGGTACGACTAAATCCGCGGGCGATATCGGCCTCCAACTCGGGGGTCGATCCCCCAGCGAGCACCGCGCGTAAAGCGGGGCCTATCGGCTTGCCGAATACTCGAATCATAATTCCGCAGAAAATCAGTAGCGCAAATATCGCGAATTTGATCGATATCCAGTCGGCCATGATGTGCCCTGTACCACGCAAGCCCTGCACCGAATCCCATAACAGGCCCGCTACGAGCACCACGCGCCATGCAAGATCAACACGACGCAGACGCTCGGCGCGCGGCGTGCCTTGATAGTGATGAATCGCCCACACCATCCATAGCCACCCGGCGCCGACCAGCCATAACAGAATCATTACGACATCTGGTAATTGCACAAGCCCCAATTGTCGCGCGAGGGTGTAACCCACTGGCAACATAAGAACCAAAGAATAACGTGGAATTTGATCAATCCACCCCATGATTCGCACTGCCATTTTTCGAGAATCCAAGGATTGATTAGGATCACGAACGAATCGTGCAGCATAAAAGACGCCGATATCCGCACCCAACCAATAGACAAATAGCAACAGATGCGCGAGCTTTAGTAGCGCGTAATCCCACATTACAGTGACCCCTTATAATCTTTGGCAACAATATAAACTTCGCGAGATTCAGGCCGTGAGGCCTTCGGCTTTCGAATCGACACTTTTTGAAAGCTTTTTCTTAATTCTTTGAGATATTCGTCTGAACCTTGACCCTGGAACATCTTAGCGATGAAAGATGCTCCCGGCTTCAGCGCAAGGCGCACCGTATCCAGAGCTAGCTCCAAAAAATAAATTGATCGCGCCTGATCAGCCACATCGATACCGCTGAGGTTAGGGGCGATATCTGACACGATCACATCAAATTTCTCATCACCCAGCCAAGCCATGATTTTTTCCACAACTTCGTCGCTGGTGAAATCACCCTGAATAAAATCCACTTTCGAGATTGGATCCATGGCCAGGATATCGGTCGCTAAAACCCGCCCCTTGCCACCGACCGCCCGCGCTGCGACTTGTGACCACCCCCCCGGAGCGGAGCCTAAATCCATCACCCACATTCCCGGCCTTAACAATCGGTCTTTCTCATTCAGCTCGATAAGTTTGTACGCCGAACGCGACCGATAGCCCTCTTTCTGAGCTAATTGGACGTAAGGATCGGTGACATGTCGGCGCAACCAGCTGCCGCTACTCTTGGATCGGGCCATGATGACGATAGACTAGCGCGATTCCAAACCTCTGTCGGGTATACCGACCAGGAAGTGGCCCTTGATCCGAATCACCGAATTATCTCTACCGCTAGGCGATCCTACCGAACCACGCACCCAAGACGCATTGCACCGGGCGATTCTTAAACGCTTACGGATTAAACCCGAAGAGCTCATTCGTTTCTCAGTGTTCAAGCGCAGTCACGATGCGCGCCGTAAAGAGCGAGAAATCGCGTTCATCTATATCGTCGATGTCGAAGTTGAGAATTCGACTCGAGTGCTTCAACAGCACCGCGATGATCGACACGTCTTCGCCGCGCCCGATACACGTTTTCATCCACCAGAACGAGCTCTGCATGTCCCTCGTGAACGCCCGGTTGTAGTGGGATTTGGTCCCTGCGGTTTATTCGCCGCGCTCGTGCTCGCTCAACAAGGATACGCCCCGATCGTGCTGGAGCGTGGGCGCGATGTCAGGCGTCGTACGCAAGACACGTGGGGACTGTGGCGAAAACATGTGCTCACGCCTGAGTCGAACGTGCAATTTGGTGAGGGCGGCGCCGGACTCTTCTCCGATGGCAAGTTATATAGCCAGATCAAAGACCCCAGATACCTAGGACGTCAGGTCATGCGCGAATTCGTACGCGCGGGAGCACCTCCCGAAATCATGTACGTGAGTAAGCCCCATATCGGGACCTTCCGTCTGACCGGCGTGGTCGCACGAATGCGCCAAGAAATCATTGATCGTGGCGGCGAGGTTCGCTTTGAGAGCAAAGTAGTCGACTTGATCATCGAAGATAGCGCCGTACGGGGCGTAGTTCTCGATAACGGCGATGTGATTGCCACTCAGCATGTCGTGCTCGCACTGGGACATAGCTCGCGCGATACGTTTCGTATGCTGGCGCAACGCGAAGTCTTCATAGAACCGAAGCCTTTTGCGATTGGCTTTCGCATTGAACACCCACAATCATTAATTGATCGCGCACGATTGGGGCGCTTCGCAGGACACCCGGCGATCGGCGCAGCGGACTACAAACTTGTCCATCACGCGATGAATGGTCGCTCGGTCTACAGTTTCTGTATGTGCCCTGGCGGAACGGTTGTCGCTGCGACCTCTGAACCACAACGAGTGGTCACTAATGGGATGAGTCAGTACTCACGTAACGAACGTAACGCGAATGCGGGGATCGTTGTCGGCATTGATCCTAAAAAAGACTTCCCCGGGAATGCGCTAGCGGGGATCGCGCTACAAGAAAAGATTGAAAGCCTGGCCTTCGAGCTCGGCGGAGGTAACTACTCTGCGCCGGCTCAATTAGTGGGCGATTTCATTGCCAGCCGAGCATCTACTTCTTTCGGTGAGGTTGAGCCTTCCTACAAGCCTGGTGTGACTTTGACTGACCTTGCACCCCTATTGCCGGCTGACGCCATCACAGCTATGCGCGAAGCGCTCCCCATTTTCGGTCAGCAGATTCGTGGCTTCGATCGCGATGATGCGGTTCTCACCGGTGTCGAGAGCCGTACCTCATCCCCACTCAGAATCACCCGCGATCCCGAGAACTTACAAAGCATCAATGTGAGAGGACTGTACCCTGGCGGCGAAGGAGCAGGCTATGCAGGCGGGATTCTTTCGGCAGGCGTTGATGGTATTAAGCTCGCTGAAGCGGTAGCGCGCAGTCTGCATGCACAAGAGTGAACCTATTTATGCTGAAACTCGATGACCTCAAAAAATTACAACAGAAAAAATACCGTCAAGAGTATGGCCACTATCTCGCCGAGGGAGAGCATCTGGTACTAGAGCTGGGCAAAGCGCTAACCCATAGACCCGAACTCAGCCGCGCACGAGTATTGATCACCCACGAATACGCTGCCGCCGGTCTGCCTGCAGGATTTCCGAACACGCTAGAGCTCGATATGGTGAGCGCCAAACAGATGGCGCAACTCTGCGACACACGCACGCCGCAAGGCGTGATCGCAATCGTGCCCATGTTGAGTGCAGTAGGACCTCAGGTGAACGAGAAATCCATTTATTTGCACGAAATTCAAGACCCAGGAAATCTTGGGACGATCCTGCGTAGCCTCGCTTGGTTCGGAGGCTTCCGCTGCCTACTGTCACCCGGCTGTGTGGATCCGTACAACCCCAAAGTCGTCCGCGCGAGTATGGGGGCTATTTTTTCGGTACCACTCGAGAGCGATATCGCTCTGCAACAGCTATCCCAACGATTTAGCCGCTACGCGATACTCGATTCCAAAGGACTCCCACTGACTCATCCCTCTTTTCGAAGCTTCGAATGCTATGTATTTGGTAACGAAGCAAGAGGCCTGCCTGCTGAACTGCGAGCATCCACTCAAGACGCGCAGTTCACGATTGCAGGACACGGACACATGGAATCGCTCAACGTCGCCACCGCAGTCAATATCTGTACCTATGAACTTTGTCGTCACTGATTGTTCGCGCTCACGGTGATCTCCTATGAACGTATCTGATGCCATCCAACAACGCCGCTCCATTCGACACTTCCTGCCAACACCTGTGGACGCCGCGGTGATACGCGATATATTGAATATCGCGCGCTGGGCGCCTTCCGGCAGCAATATTCAGGCATGGCGCATCATCGTCGTTGCCGGTGCCGAGAAAGATCGGATCAGTCAGATGGCGCTCGAAGCGAATTCCTCGCTCACGACTAAAGATGACGACCCGTACCCCATTTACCCACCCAATCTTTGGGAGCCACTGCGTAGTCGGCGGTATAAGCTCGCTGAGGATATGTATGCCGCGCTAAAGATCCCTCGTGAGGACAAGGCGGCGCGATTACAGCATGTCGCGCGTAACTATCAGTTCTTTGGCGCGCCCGTCGCGCTTTTTTTCATCATTGATCGTAGGCTCGGTTATGGGCAGTGGGCGCATCTAGGCATGCTGATACAAAGTGTTGCCTTGGCAGCAGAAGAGCGAGGCCTAGGCTCTTGTATGCAAGAAGCCTGGGCGAGCTTTCGCCCTCAGCTGGCTGATATCTTTGAATTAGGGGAGCAAGAGATGGTCTATTGCGGCATGGCGATCGGCCATCCCGACCGAAGCAAACCCGTCAATCAATTTGCGCGCGAGCGTTTAACGGTCGACGAACTAGCCGAATTTCGTGGTTTTGACTAACGGTCTACGTCACTCGCAGGCGTCATCTTAAGACGCGTCGGGAAGCCCCCTCCTCTCGATAAGACTCAGAAAAATTGCCTTAATTGACACTAACAAGTTGAGAATAGGACCCGCCTGCCGGCGTCATCACAATCCAGGGCAAATCCACCTGAGAGCGCGCTCTTTCACAGCCTGATATCGCCGGCTAGGATGACGGTCCTGACCAGTTATTCCTATGACCCATTCGTTGTAACGAGGATCTCGTATGAAGCTTTATTTCAGCCCCGGGGCGTGCTCACTCGCTTCGCATATCGCCCTCCGGGAGGCGGGCATCGATGTCGAGCTCGTCAAAGTCGAAGGTCGGGGCGTAAAAACCGCGGCTGGCCGGGATTTCGCAGAAGTCACGGCAAAAGCTTACGTCCCGGCACTAGAGCTCGATGATG
>CAZSRB010000103.1:0-4693 GCA_964609065.1 uncultured Acidibacter sp.
AGCAAAGTTGATCAATGGAGTGTGCAGCGCCGATGGCTGCAAGCGTGTACTGTTTGGCACCAAACGCGGCAGCCTGTGAGGAGAGTAGCGTGCTGAAGATCATGTTTGGTTGGGGACTCGGAACCTTGTGCATGTCACTAATGTTCCAAGCCGTGAGCCTACTCATTCTTCGGTATCTCGTGGATTACGTCGGACTGGCTGCTGGGTTGGCAGGGCTACTGATTGGTCTCGGCAAGGTCTATGACGCGGTGACCGACCCTCTCATGGGCGCGATCAGCGATCGCACTCATAGTCGGTTCGGTCGTCGCCGTCCTTATCTGCTGCTCGGGTCCCTCGTCTCGGCGTTATCGTTTGTGTTGCTCTTTAACCTCGCGCAGTTTGCTGATTGGGCCCCCAGCTTATTACTCGGCATGGTGGTCGTTGCGCTGCTTCTGAATGCGACGGGTTACACCATCTTCAATGTGCCGTATCTCGCCATGCCCGCTGAAATGGGCTTAGGGTTTCACGAACGCACCCGACTGATGTCCTTTCGCGCCGCTGCGGTGGCGATCGGTGGTGTGAGCGCGACAGCGGGCGGGCCCTTTTTGATTGGCGCGTTTGGTGGCGGGGTAGGTGGTTATGGCTCAATGGCCTGGGTGCTGGGCGGGGTCATTTTAATCGCGGGTCTTGCCTGTACTGCGATGATGCGCTGGGCCCCCTCCGATACGCCTCCGAAGCCGAGTCAGTTTTCTTTGACTGCCCAGTTTCAGACCGCTTGGCAGAATAAGCCTTTTATGCTGCTGCTCGGGGTGAAGGTCGGGCACCTGGTGGGATTAGCGATTTATCTTGCGAGCATGCCATTTTTCTTTGGCGTCATTTTGCAGGTACCCCTGACTTACTTGGGCTCCTATTTTTTGGTACAGAGCAGCTTCATCCTTTTATCGCAGTTGTTTTGGGTGAAATTTACGGCGCGAGTCGGTAAGAATCGCGCTTACTATTTAGCAGCAGCGTTTTATATTTTGGCGCTTTTCTCGTGGCAATTGGCTGAGGCCGGCGCCTCATTTTTCGAGATTGCCCTTAGAGCCGTCTTCACAGGCACGGGGGCGGGCGGCGTGTTGTTGATCGGGCAGTCTTTGCTGCCCGATACGATGCAATACGACTATCAGCGTACGGGGCTTCGGCGCGAGGGCGTGTTCGCAGGCGTCTACACCACCATCGAGAAACTTTCTTTTGCGGTGGGCCCTGCGGTACTCGGGCTATTACTCGGCTGGGCAGGGTATGTCGGTGGCGCCGATGCGATTCAGACCGAGGCAAGTCGCGAGGTGATCACCGCGGGAGTGAGTATTTTGCCAGGGCTTGGCATCACGCTCGCCGCCTTAATCATGACGCGGTATCGACTGGACGCAAATCAGCTTGAGTCATCGCCGAATACGAGCCAGTAGCTGAAGACGACCCACTAGGTCTTGATCATACGATGGCGGTGATCACGCGATTTATGCGGGTGAATTAGTGCCAGGTAAATCGCGTGCGTTTGCGCACGAAGCCACGCGCATCGACCTCATCGAGCAAGCGATCCTGTAAAGCATCGGAGCGAGTCACCGCGGCGCGACGGTCGATACGCACATGTTCGCCATCCTTAACAATTGTCTTACCCGCCACCATCACTCGGTGGACGGCATCGGGACTCGGGCCATTGCCGTAGACGAGATTGGGGATCAAGGCGGCAGGTGGTGAGAGTTGGGTTTCGCCGCGGCGGTCGATGACGAGCACGTCGGCGTCTTTACCCGCCTCCAACGAGCCGATTCGATCATCCATCATGAGGGCTTTCGCGCCGCCGATGGTGGCGAGCTCGAGGGCTTGCTCAGCGCTTCCGTAGAGCACCTCATCGCCGGTGAACGAGGTATCTTTGGAGGAGGCGCGTCGTCGATGTTCATCGCCTAATCTTTGTGCCGTAATGAAGCCGCGCATGGCGGTCCAAAGATCATGGCCGTAGGCGACGACCGGGCCATCAAGTCCGAGTCCGCAGGTCACGCCTTGATCCAGGAATTGGCGGGCATCAAAGGTGACCAACCCGAGGACTTGTTCCATGTCCGGTACGAGTGCAATCGCTGCGCCGCGCTTGCGAATGAGTTCGGCTTCACCCGGTCTTAGATTTTGAGCGTGCGCGGAGATGAGATTCGGACCAAGCAGGCCTTCGGCATCCAACCATTCAAACGAGCCGCCCGTCCAACCGCGTCGCGCGGCTAAAAATTTGGTATCCATGATCGAGGGGGCATGAATATCAAACTGACGGCCATGATCGATCGTCCATTGCCAGAGCGCTTTGAGTTGCTCGGGCTCGCAGTAGGAGATGCCGATGGTGGAGGCCGTCACACTGATGAGGCCATCCTCCCATTCTTTCTTGACGCGCTCCGTCTCCGCGATGCCGGTTTCAAGATCTTCACGAAAGCCATCGGGGACGGCGTCTTTGTCGTTCAGGGTGAGACGCGCCATGCGGCAGCGCATCCCGGTATCACGTACGGCAGCGAGCACTCCGTCAATGGAGCGCTTATGAACATGGGTAAAGTGATCATCGGCGGTGGTGGTCACGCCGCGTCGCACGAGATCCAGAAGCGGTGGCATCGCTGAGTCGTAGGACCGTTCTTCATCGCAGGCCCCAGTCATCGGGTAATAAAATCCGAACAGCCGCTCCATGAAGGTCGTGCCTTCGGCCATCCCGCGTATGCAGCCTTGGACGAGATGCGAGTGCGTGTTGACGAGACCCGGCATCACCATGAAGCCCGCTCCGCCGAGCGTTTCTTTGGCGGTGAACGAGCACTCACGCCGATCCCCTGCGCCGACGATACGTCCTTGATCAATCGCCAAATAGCCATCCGTAAAGACACGACGCTCCGCGTCCATAGTGATGACGAGACCATGAATCAAGGTATCAATCGGCTGCATGGGCACTCTCCGCAAAAGCACAACGTCGCGCACTCTAACCGTTGTTGTGCAACTTTGTGCGCGAGGGTCGAAGCTCGCTACGCAGCTCTGATCGCGCTGCGGTGATTAGTGACGGCCTGCCAGGTGTTGTTGTAGCAACTCGATGGCTCGTTGTAGCGCAGGTCCGGGGGGCGGTGAACTGCGAGTCACGAGCCAGGCTTGTGCGCGACCTGCGGGCGCCGGGACATCGAGGCAGCGCAGACTATCGCGCACGACCGGTGAATGCGTCATGTCACGCGGCAGGACACAGAGGAGCTCAGAGCGCTGCAAACTTTGAATGAGCATTGAGATCGACGCCGTGGTTAAGCGCACGCGCGGAACCTCACCTGTGTGCTCACGGAAAAACTGCTCAAACGCGGTACGTAGCGCAACGCTTTCGGTGAGGGCCCAAGGGTAGTCGAGGAGCGCACTCGGTTTGAGGCGTCGGCGTTGGGCAAGCGGATGATGGCGCGCTGCAAACACGCCCGTTTCGGCAGCAAAGAGCGCTTGATAATGCAGTTCACGATCGCGGGGCTCGAGTGCGAGAACGAGCGCACAGTGTAAGGCGGCGCTTTCCAGTTTATCGGCAAGCTCGTCATGCGTACCGGTGACAATACTCATGTCCACGCCGTCGCTTGCCGCGAGAAAACTCGCCGCCCAGTCGGGGGCCAAAGAATAATTAAAACTCGGCATGATACCGATGCGTAATTGGCCGCGCTCTAGGCGGCGGGTCGCCCGCAACTCCTGCATCGCGCGATCGCGTTCGTTCAGGATCGCTCTTGCACGCGGCAGTAGCTCATGACCGAACTCGCTGAGAATCACGCCTTTGCGACGACGTTCAAACAAGGGCAGCTCAATGCTCGCTTCCAGCGCTTGCAGACTACGAGTTAAGCCTGATTGCGTAATGCCGCAGCGTTCGGCGGCGCGTACGAGGCTGCCGGTCTCCGCGATCGCGATGAAGTGTCGTAATTGCTGAATGTCCATATCTGGCTATGACTAAAACTCAAGAAAACACAATTTACTTGAATTTGACACCATTGTGTCAGGGTCCGAAGATCGGAGTTCAGGGGTTGTCGGGTACCGATGCGCGAGGGGGGTTATGACATTCTTGACTCGGTTGGACACGGCGCCCGGCGCGGTTTCACAAGTGGCGCTCACTCAGCGTGGCCGAGCAGCGCTCGAGGGCTTGGGGTCGCTACAGCGGCATTCATCATCGGCGATTCGCGAGCGAGCGCGTGCCCAGTTTGAGCAGTCCGAGGTCCCATCACCACCCGCGCTCGATGCCGATCGGGCTGCTTGGCGCAATTGGTTACGAGAGGCGAGGGCGATCGCCGAACGCTCTCGCGCCTATCGCATTGAGCGATTTCATCAGCGCTTTGTGGCTGAGGAGATTTTTAATCGGGCGATCCCTGCAGTCGAAGATCGTCGTGCTTTGTTTGAAAAATTCTTTGAGTTACCGGAGGGTGAGCGACTCGGGTCGCTCGAGCTTGAGCCCGATTTGGAGTGCCCCAAATATTACGGGCAGGTCGAGTGGCATCTCGAGCCGGGTGGCTGGGATGGCTATGACCTCTACGGCGCCGTGCTAGCCTTTGCGCTCGGTCCGTACGTCTTTCGGCATGGTGGGTATGCTGCGGTGGAGGTTGGCGACGATATTCTCGAGCAGCGCCAAGCTGCGCTGCGCCAGTTTCGCTCGCCACGGATCCGTCGTCTTTATGAGCCAGGTTGTGGCGGCTTTTCAACGATGGCGGCAGCG
>CAZSRB010000104.1:0-2592 GCA_964609065.1 uncultured Acidibacter sp.
GACGAAGTCATCATGGCTCACCATGACACCGTGATTCAGGCTGATGACCATGTGGTGCTCTTCATCACGGATCGCCGACATGTCGATCAGGTTGAAAAACTTTTCCTTGGCGTCACCGCTGGTCGACGTTAAGTGATGTAAGCCACCGGCATGCTTGCGGTCGCACATCTACTCGGTTTGATGATGGCGCTCTTTGCCGTCACTTTCGTTATGCCGATCATCTGCTCACTCATCATGGGCGATGGTCTAGTCATGCAATTCTTGTTGGCTGCCGGTATCAACGTCGTGCTCGGTATGGGTATCGCAGGTGCGACCTGGAAACATAAACGCGATCTGAAGCCCCGCGACGGCTTCATGCTCGTGACACTTGCTTGGGTCATGATGTCGCTATCGGGAGCGATCCCTCTAGCGATCGCGTTGCCTGAATACAGCTTTACAGACATTTATTTTGAAGCAGTTTCTGGTCTCACTACCACCGGCGCAACGGTCCTTTCAGGCCTTGGAGATCTACCGCCCTCCATCAATTTTTGGCGGCATACCCTGCACTGGTTTGGTGGCATGGGCATCATTGTGCTGGCCATCGCCGTACTCCCTCTGCTTGGCGTGGGCGGCATGCAGCTTTACAAAGCCGAGGCACCCGGAGCGGTCAAAGACGAAAAGCTAACGCCGCGCATCACGCAAACCGCGAAAATGATCTGGCTGATTTACGGTGGATTTACCGTCATCGGCATTCTGGCGCTGAAGCTAGCGGGCATGAATTGGTTTGACGCCATCTGTCACGCCTTTTCCGCTGTCGCGCTCGGTGGCTTCTCAACCCAAGATGCCAGTATCGGTCACTTCAATTCGCTGGCTGTTGAGTTGGTGATGGTAGGCCTGATGCTTGCCTCCGTTGTGAATTACTCGCGTCACTTTCTAGCAGTACGTGCAATGAGCCTCCGCGGCTATCGAGCGGATGCCGAAGCGCGCAGCATTTTTTTAATACTGGCTGTCAGCGTACTTGCGGTCGCCCTTTTGCTATGGGCCGAAGGCACTTATTCTTATTTTGGTGACGCACTGCGGTTTGCGCTCTTCAACGTGGTGTCGGTCGCGACTACCGCAGGTTTTGGTACTGCCGCTTACGACAGCTGGCCAATTTTTGCGCCCGTATGGATGATTTTTCTATCTTGTATTCTTTGTAGCACGGGCTCAACGGGTGGCGGAATCAAAATGTTCCGAACTCTGCTCTTGGCTCGCCAAGCACAGAGAGAAATGAAATTATTGATTCACCCCTCCGCCATCATCCCAGTTCGTATCAGCGGCCAAGTTATACAAGAACGAATTGCCGCTTCGGTATTGGCTTTTATATTTTTGTATTTTCAGACGATCGCTGTACTCACGTTTTTGATGTTACTGACTGGACTAGATCTGGTGACATCGTTTACCTCGATTGTCGCCTGCGTTAATAACTTAGGTCCCGCACTTGGGCCGACAGGGCCAACGGGTAACTACGCGGTACTGACGGATGTACAAACATGGATTTGCATCGTGGCAATGATTTTAGGACGGCTCGAGATTTTCAGTGTATTGGTGCTTTTCACGGCGGCTTTCTGGCGTAAGTAACGCTGTCGATCAATAGCGCCAGGCTTGAGCAGAAGCGCCCTCAGGCGTGTGCTTAAGCAGTCGCTCCAGCGCCCACGGTAAGATGTCCTGTAAATGCCGCTGGCGGGCCACCTCAACCGATAAATCATGTCGTCCTGTCCAACAAGCCGATGTGTCGCGTCCGTAATCAACGGATAGTTCCAATTCTGGGTATTGCTGCCGAATCGATGCTTCAAAACTTCGAACAGCGTTATCCATAAAATATTCGTCTCGATCACCGATTCGGATACGCAGCTTACCGCGCAGCTGTG
Organism: uncultured Acidibacter sp.; assembly: GCA_964609065.1. Classification (GTDB taxonomy): domain Bacteria; phylum Pseudomonadota; class Gammaproteobacteria; order Steroidobacterales; family Steroidobacteraceae; genus UBA964. The sequence continues at coordinate 1,890 of CAZSRB010000104.1, forward strand.
CGATGGATTGCGGTGCTGCCCGCTGAACGAGCCCGAGCAGGTCATGCTCCTGATACCAATGCTCCGCCACATCTCCATCGATCGCGCCACTTAGTCGATGCCATATGCGTTTCGGGTAACCATCGTGATCAACCGGTGAAAACGCCGCCTCCCAGCGATCCCAAATTTCCTGAGATCGGGATCGATCGCCTAAGGTCTGTTCCCATTGCATGACATCGGCTAACAACGCAGTCGCGCGACCGGTCTTGGTGCGTCGTGCGGGACGCGGTACCTGCAAGTGCGATCCGATATCGAATAGCGCGTTATCGTCTTGCTGTAAATTCACTGCGCCAAAGTGGCGAAAATCAACCGCGTCAGGGCAAGCCGCGAAAGCGCCGTTGAAGTCTTGGGGATAGCGGATCTGCCAAGCTAAGGCACTCCAAGCGCCCTCCCGCGTGCCAAAGATAAAGCGAGCCCAGCCGCCCTGTAGTACACGAAACTCTCGCTCGATCGCCGGTAGTAGCTCATGTCGGATTGCATCCGCATACGGCCCGGTATTCAAAGAATTGATTACCATAGAGCTCTCGCCATACGGCGTTGGGTGCTGTAAGTCAGCGATAATCATGCGCGGCGTGTTAGCCGCCTGCCAATATTGAAAATTCTCCCAACCTGCTTGTTGGGCTTGCCATTGCTCACTCGTGATCGATAGACCCTCATCGGGTGG
>CAZSRB010000104.1:2692-4654 GCA_964609065.1 uncultured Acidibacter sp.
CGAGGTACCTGCTGACCATCCCAGTGAACAATCTCGGCGGTGGACCGCCAGCGGTGCGGCGTCTGGGTGAGCGGCGCGTGCCCAGCCGGCTCGAGCGATTCGATCGCAGGTAAATTGAGCTCATGCCCATCCGCTCGACGATAGGATAGATAGGGCTCAAAACTCGCTTGAACCCGATAAGTGCCATGCGGCAGGTCGGCAAGACGCGCGTACGGGAACCCGGATTCGAAACGGGAAAACTGCTGCAAGCTGCCCGGCCGCCAACTCGATATGTGCTCGCCAAAGAATGCAATCGCATCCGTCATCGGGGTGAGTGAGCGCCGTAAGTCGTCCTCTGGTGCGGCAGTGACCGGTGCAAACATGATCAATAAACGACCGCTGGTGGGGGCTTGCGATTGCGCAGCGGGCCACTGCACCGAGAGGACAAGATCGCGCGCAGCAGCCGTTGAAATGGACCACAGCGCCATGAGCAAGCATTGAGCAATAACAAGACGAGGCAACGCACACATGCGGCCAAGCCTAGCGCTTCCTCGATGCGCTACTCAGTAGCCAATCGTCTGCAATCCACTGGTTTTGGTGAGTTGCCGTCGGCGACTCAACCCAAAATCGCTTCTCGCTCGTAGAGCCGACCGGCTACCCACGCCAAAATCATGCCTATCGTTAATGACACACTCGCTGAGATGAGGACATTAAGAAGGCTCGGCGTCTCACCCCGTAGAACCTGAGTTAACAGAAAATGCTGACTCAGTGAAGGCACCATATATAGCCAAGCCGTCGGCGTCAGTCCAAGTACCCCTATAAATGCCAGGGGTAGGGTCGGGACACTGATGACCATACCGAGATAACTTTGAGCCTCACGGAAACTACGGGTAAACGACGCGACGACTGTCATTAATGAAGCACCAAACAATATCAACGGTGACACCAATAGCACCATCAATAGGGCTGAGAGCGGACCGAGCGCGATACTCATACCAAATTCTTCGAGGCTGATGAATTGCAAGGTCGCCGTACACGCTGCAACGGTCAAGCTGACCGCGATCAACATATAAGCACTGGTCGCTAAGATCTTGCCGTAGATAATATAAGCTCGCGGCAACGGCATGGTCAGCAGCGCTTCGAGCGAGCCACGCTCGCGTTCTCCTGCTGTGGAATCAATCGCAAGATACATCCCTCCCATCAGCATGGCAAAGATCACGAGGTAACTGAGAATCCCCAGCATCAATGCCGCGCGGCTCGCTGGGGTCGATACATCCACAGGCTGCACCACAATCGGCGCTAGCAATAAAGGGTCGATACCTCGTACCAAAAGACGGGTTTGACCGAGCTCACTCCCGTAGCGCTCGAGCACACGACGTACGCGCTCCGCCTCCTTGAAGCCACCAAACCGATCTGAGGCGTCAACAAAAAGCTGTAATGGTGCAGGCGCTGCGTTCGCGAAACGCGTGGCGAAGTGCTCAGGCACGCGCAACACGGTTGCATGCTCGCGCTCAAGTACCGCACGACGCGCTTGCACCTCATCGAGTTCCACGGGCTTAATCGTGATATCACGCGACTCAAGTAAACCCATCAACTGAGGAGCGTACTGCGACCCTACGACCGCCAACGTCATAGGCTCATCAAGACTATCGCCACCTCTAGAGGTCGAAATCTGCAACAGCGCGGCCAACATGATTGGGCCGAGTACTGGACCGAAAACCAATGCGGCCATGATGGTCCGCCGGTCTCGTAGGTTTTCTAAAAATTCTTTGGCAAAGACCAGAAATATACTTCGCATCAGTTGATTCCCTCTGCTGAGCCAATCAACTTCACAAAGGCGTCTTCCAAGTTAGGTTCCGCTGACTGTGCGCGAAGCTCCTCAATCGTACCTTGAGCGACCACGCGACCATGGGCAATCACCACGACCCGATCACATAGCATCGCGACTTCCTGCATGACATGACTCGAGAAAAGAATGCAGTG
>CAZSRB010000105.1:0-4622 GCA_964609065.1 uncultured Acidibacter sp.
CCACCCGCTCGCTGACCGGCTGAGGGGCGGGTCGAATCAAACGAGGCACCACCTGAAAAAATGTCTCGGTTGGCGCCACCATCCCCAACTCGCTACGAGCGCGCTCTTCGATGGCGGCGAGCCCACCTTTGAGATCGGCCACTTCCGCCGCGAGCTGCTCATTGCGACGCCGAAGTTGCTCGTTGGTCGTGCGCTGCTCAGAGACCGCTTCGCGCAGCCGCAACGCTTCGCTGACGCCATCGTCAGACCACCAGATGCGGTACTGCAGAACGAGTACCAGCACACACAACACGGCTGCGTAGACTTTCGTCATTTGGCGCGAAAGGTTAAACCGCCTCGCAAGTAAAAGAAAGCGTAACCACTCAAATCTTCACGGGGAAGGCATCGCGACCCGCGTATTTCACCTTACCACCAAGCTCCTCCTCGATACGCAGCAGCTGGTTATATTTGGCCACCCGATCCGAGCGCGACATCGATCCCGTCTTGATCTGAGTCGCCTCGGTCGCCACCGCGATATCGGCGATCGTCGTATCCTCAGTCTCCCCCGAACGATGCGAAATCACCGCGGAGTAACCTGCACCATCGGCCATCGCGATGGCTTCCAGCGTCTCGGTCAACGTACCGATCTGATTCACTTTGATCAAAATGGAATTAGCCACGCCCGACCGAATACCCTCGGCGAGGATCGCGGTGTTCGTTACAAAAAGATCATCACCCACTAACTGGCAGCGCTTACCCAGCGCTTGGGTGAGCTCGGACCAGCCGGCCCAATCCCCTTCGGCCATCCCGTCTTCAATCGTGATAATCGGATACTTATCGACGAGCTTACTCAAATATTTGACAAAGGCCGCGGCTTTAAACGAGCGACCCTCGCCCTCAAGCTGATAAGCGCCTTTTTTGAAGAACTCTGAACTGGCCACATCGAGCCCCAGATAAATATCTTTAGCCGGACGATAGCCCGCTTTCTCGATCGCCTGCAGTAACAACTTCAGCGCAACCTCGTTGGATTTCAGATCTGGGGCAAAGCCACCTTCGTCCCCGACCGCAGTGGTCAACTTTTTGCCCTTCAAGATCCCCTTCAAGGTATGAAACACCTCAGCACCCTGCTGCAACGCCTGCGAGAAATTTTTGGCGCCGACAGGGAGAATCATGAATTCTTGAATATCGAGACTGTTATCCGCGTGCGCCCCGCCATTGATGACATTCATCATGGGAACGGGCATCACGGGCTTGCGGCCCCGCGCGAGGTACCGCCACAAGGACTGATCTGAATCCTCGGCCGCTGCGTGTGCGACCGCCAAAGAGACAGCCAGAAGGGCATTCGCGCCGAGCCGTGATTTATTGGGCGTCCCATCGAGCGCAATCAAACGCGCGTCAATCTCTTGCTGATCGCGAGCATCGCGCTTGAGTAAGGACTTGCGGATCACGGTGTTAACGTTGTTAACCGCCTTCAATACGCCTTTACCGAGATAGCGTTTTTTGTCGCCATCGCGTAATTCAACCGCTTCGCGCGTACCCGTTGAAGCGCCCGAGGGGACGGCGGCACGGCCGACGGCACCGCTCGCGAGCACGACATCCGCCTCCACCGTCGGGTTCCCCCGAGAATCAATAATTTCACGGGCAACGATGTGGGCAATGCGGCTCATAGCTCTTCCTCAAACGTTTTTTCTTTGACAGTTCGATCAATCGCAATCAAGGTATTCAGGAGCGACTCCATACGCTCAAGCGGCCAGGCGTTCGGGCCATCCGAGAGCGCCTCAGCAGGGCGTGGATGCGTCTCCATGAAAAGCCCTGCTACTCCGGCCGCGACGGCCGCTCGAGCGAGTACGGGGACAAATTCTCGTTGGCCACCTGAGCTTCCGCCCTGACCCCCTGGCAGCTGCACCGAGTGCGTAGCATCGAATACGACAGGACACCCCGTGCGACGCAGGATCGCAAGCGATCGCATATCCGAGACGAGATTGTTGTAGCCAAAAGAAAAGCCCCGCTCGCACACCATAATGTCGGGATTACCGGTGGAGCGGGCCTTATCGACCACGTTCTGCATTTCCCACGGCGAGAGGAATTGGCCTTTTTTGATATTGACTGGCTTACCCTGCGAACACGCCGCAATAATAAAATTCGTTTGGCGGCAAAGAAAAGCGGGCGTCTGCAAGATATCCACCACCGAGGCCACTTCCGCAAGCGGCGTGTCCTCATGCACATCGGTGAGCACAGGCACATTGAACTTCGCGCGAATCCCTTCGAGCACTTTGAGCCCCGCGGATAAACCCGGACCCCGAAAGCTTTCTCGGGAGGAGCGATTGGCCTTATCAAATGAGGCCTTGAATACGTACGGAACCGATAGCGCGCGTGTGATCTCAACCAAGCGCCCCGCGATCTCCTCGCAGAGCGTCTCGCTCTCGATCACACAGGGACCTGCGATCAGGAAAAAAGGTCGTTGACCGCCCACTTCCCAATCAGCGAGCTGCATGCTTTACCTTCGCCGCAGCGATGAACTGCGTGAACAGTGGATGACCGTCGCGCGGGTTGGAGGTGAACTCCGGATGGAACTGCGTCGCGACAAACCACGGATGATCTGGGAGCTCAATGATTTCGACGAGACCGTCGGCTGATAAGCCCGAAAATCGTAGACCCGCTTGGCGGAATGAGTCGAGATAGGTGTTGTTGAATTCGTAACGATGGCGATGGCGCTCGCGAATCGGAGTGTGACCATATACCTCAAGGGCGCGACTACCTGACTCGAGCGTGACATCCTGCCCACCCAAGCGCATCGTCCCCCCTTTTCCCGAGCCCTCATCGCGCGCCTGTGAGCCACGCAGCGCATCTTGCCATTCGGTAATGAGTGCAATGACGGGATGCGGCGTTTTTTGATTGAACTCCGTGCTCGTCGCCCCCTCCAAACCGAGCACGTGGCGACCGTACTCAATGACTGCAAGCTGCATCCCAAGACAAATTCCAAGATACGGAATGCCCTGCTCGCGCGCGTAGCGGATCGCCGCAATTTTGCCCTCAACCCCACGTTCACCAAAGCCGCCGGGAACGAGTACTGCATCCATCCCCGACAGAGCGCTTGCTACCTCGGTTTCAATTTGTGCGGACTCAATGAAATGGATATTCACCCGAGTGCGATTTTGTACGCCTGCGTGAATCAGTGCTTCATTCAACGAGATATAGGAATCTCGGTTCTGCACATACTTACCCACCATGGCGATATTCACTTCGCCTTCGGGGTGCGCTTTCACATCGACCACTCGCTGCCATTCGGACAGATCCGCAGGCTTCGCTTGGCTCGCCAGTTGCAGCTTCTCGACGACGATGTCATCCAGGCCCTGCTCATGCAGCAGCATCGGAATTTCATAGATATCACGCGCATCAATCGCTGAAATCACTGCACGCTCTTCCACATTGGTGAAGAGCGCGATCTTACGTCGATGCTCATCCGGCAAAGGGTCTTGTGCCCGGCATAAAAGAATATCTGGTTGAATGCCGATACTGCGTAATTCTTTGACAGAGTGCTGAGTCGGCTTAGTTTTGATTTCGCCCGAGCCGCCGACCACAGGAACTAGCGTGAGATGCATGAAGATCGCTTGTGATCGACCGAGCTCCACACCGATCTGGCGAATCGCTTCCAGAAACGGCAAGGACTCAATGTCACCGACCGTGCCACCGATCTCGACCATGCACACATCGGCATCGCCTGCGCCACGTTTGATGCTGGCTTTGATCTCATCGGTGATATGGGGAATGACCTGCACGGTCGCACCGAGGTAATCGCCGCGTCGCTCCTTGGCGATCACGCGCTCGTAGATGCGGCCCGTGGTGAAGTTGCTGTGGCGACCCGTGACCGTGCGTACAAAGCGCTCGTAATGGCCAAGATCCAGATCCGTCTCGGTCCCATCGTCGGTAACAAACACCTCACCGTGCTGAAAGGGGCTCATGGTGCCCGGATCGACGTTGATGTACGGGTCGAGCTTGACCATCGCGACCTTGAGACCGCGGGCCTCCAGGATGGCTGCCAATGAAGCGGAGGCGATGCCTTTTCCGAGAGAGGAAACCACACCGCCCGTGACAAAAATAAAACGAGACATCCGGGACCGCCGCAAGTTAGGGGCTGCAACCGTTGTGCAGCACGACGGGAAGTCAGACTAACAAAACCCGCCCGCTGACTCAATGTGAATCGGTACGTGAATCGGTCGCTGGCTGCGGGTCAGCCGATCGGCTCAGTCGATCGGCACCTGCCAATCGGATGGCCGCTCCCAGACCAAGCGAAGCCGATCGCGCGCGGGCTCATCGCCGCTCGCCCGATATCGGGCCGCGATAAAGAGATCAGCGACGGCGATGACCTCGTCATCCACGCCAATGAGTGGCACGCGCTCGCGCCACCACGGCAGGATATGTGCCTCGCGTAAGAGCGCTTTGACGCGACGGCGCCCGCCGGCCGCCTGCAATGCGATCGACTCGCCACCCGCGCGTCCGCGCACCCAGACTTGTTTGGGCAAGGCACGGCGGCTCAAGGGACCATGAGGATCAGCTTCCAAACGCAAACTCCCCTGCGCCCCCCCGAGCGATAAACGCTGGCCCACTCGCCAACGCCAAAGTCGATCGGCGGCGCCCTCTTC
>CAZSRB010000106.1:0-3310 GCA_964609065.1 uncultured Acidibacter sp.
GGAACGACGCTGAGTTGACTCGTCACACTATGCGAGTACACCTCATCGGGCCACACGTACTCCGACAGCGTGAGCGGTAATCTTTGAAGCTCGGGTGTCGGCGTTGGTGCGCGACCATCCAATCCCAGTGACGGCGCATCCTGAGCGAACGCGTGCTCAGAGGGTTGCGGATTGACCTCTTGGTTTTCTTGCCGATTTTGACATTGACTTGCTGTGAATCCGGACTCAAGGCTTGGCCACAAAGAATGCAATGCCGTGCCTTTACGCGGCTCCTGATCCACCTCCAAGGTCGCCACATAATGTAGAGCGCGTTTTGCCCGTGTCGCGGCCACATACAGCACCCGAACCCGCTCGTGTGCTGTTCGCTGCTGGCGACGGTGTTTGATCCACTCAAGGATCGGCTCGTTGGTGCGTTCCGCCGAGGAACGCATGGGGGACATGACCCACGCCTCCTGCCCTTCACGATCAATCCACCGAAGGAGATTCAAAAGCTCGGACTCGTCCTGGCGGGTTGACTGTGCGAGACAGGGTAAAATCACGCAATCGAATTCCAAGCCCTTGGCTCGGTGTATCGTCATGATTTCCACACTGGGACCGTCTTGCGCACTGACGTCACTCGCTGCATAGAGTCCCTTGAGTAGCCAATCAAAATCACCGATACCGCGCCACTGCCCGCTACGCTCATGCATCGACAAATGGTCGAGGTAACGTCGGGCATCGGTGATTGTGGATGGAGCGTCATAACACCAAGGCCCCTGCAGTCGCAGCCAAGTGCGCTCAACACGCGTCGCGAGCGGGCCTGCCTCCTCTAACGCTGGCGCGATCGCTTGCCATAATCTTTGAAGTCGCAAATACGGCGATCTCTGATCATAGGTCTGACCCTCCAGACGGATCAGACACTCGGGAATCACGCTCGATTGTGACTCGGACTGTAAAGACTCCAAACAAATCGTTAAGTCCGTTAAGGAAAGTCCGCACGCCGGGCCTCGCAATAGCGCCAACCAAGCAATCCGATCAGCCGGATCGTGTAGCGCGCGAGTCAATGCGATCAAATCAAGCACCACGGGCGTTTCCGCAAGGGGCACGAGATCCACGCCACGCACACCAATGCCTGCGGCGCGAAGCGCGCTCACAATATCCGGCGCATGTCGCCGGGTTGGCACCAATACCGCTATCCGGGTCGAGGGATCGCCGCCTACGACCTCAGTCACAATGTCCACGATACGCGCTGCCTCCGCGGCGACCGCGCCCGTCTGTTCGCTAGGCGCCGACGACACCGCGTGACAATGGACTCCGCTCGCCCACGCAGTGAGCGAGGTCGCTACTGACTCAGACCGCCCGGCCACACACGGGACATACCGCACCGCGGCTCGCGTAGAGTCCTCGGTCTTTGGAAATATTTGACTGAAGGTCGCATTGATGGAATCCACGACTGGAGCAATAGAGCGGAAGTTTTGGGTCAGACGTAGTGATTCCAACTGAACCCGTCCAACGCCGTGCCGCTGGGTATAACCAAATAATCCGACATCCGCGTCGCGAAATTGGTAAATCGACTGCATCGGATCGCCAACCAAAAACAAACTACGCCCATCACCCGGGCTCCAATCCCGCGTCAGCGCGCGCAGCAAGGACAACTGATCGATCGAGGTATCCTGAAACTCATCAATCAAAATGTGCTCGATACGTTCTTCAGCCAGAAGATCACTCGCCTCACAGGCGGTGAGCGCGGTGGTGGCCATGGCGGTGTGATCCACCACCCCACGCTCCGTAAACAGCACCTGTAGCTCAGCGAGGGACAACCTCAGTAGCTGTGCCAAAGCGGCGAAGGTCGGCTCATCCCAGCCCTCTTTGTGAGCTGCCGGCAAGAGCCGTATTTCATTGAGGGGCTCCACTACGTCGAGCTCAGAGAGCGTCGTGAGCCATTCAAGCGCCCTCGCCTTCATCGCTGGTTGATCGGGTGGAAAGCCCTGTCTTTTATCGATTTTTTTTCGTAATGAAGGAGGCTCATCTTTTCGCAAGGCAAAAGTAGCGAGCGCCTGCAAACTTGCAAAGTCGCGGGGGTCGATTCCAGGTACGGCAGGCAAACCCAGCGTGTCGGCTGCGTACCGGGCGAGTTCAAGACCTTCCTTGATCAGCGTCTGACTAAGATTTGCATGCAGCGACTCAATCGCCTGCTGACGCGCCCTATTGAGCGTCGATTCCATCGAGCGAAATAATTCTTGATCATCATGACCTGCCACTGCCTGTTGCCACGTGGCGCGTGTCGCGAGCATGTCACTCAGCAAAGACTCGAGACGCGTCCAGTCATTATTAAAACGGGAGAACACGAGCTGCGAGGCCGCCGCGTACTGGGGGTCGGTTTCTGCATCAATGAGACACTGCCGCGCAGCCTCTCGATAGAGGGGCGTCAAGGAGTCGGCCAGGCGCAAACCCGCGAGCCCACGCGCACTCACCGGCATACTCATTGCGAGCCGATGATTGAGTCCATCAATCGTTTGAATACGCAGACGGCCCGGGTTCTCAATCACCCTCCAGTCACGCTGGCGAGACCGTTCAAGTGCTTGGCACGCCAAATTTAAGGTGATGAGTTCGACTTCGTTGGCGGTCACCTCCCACTGCGCCCGATCGCGCGTGGCGACCGTGGTGAGTGCCGAGATCACGCGCGAGCGCATTTCCGCTGCCGCTTTACGTGTGAAGGTGACCGCCAGTATGGCCTCTGGTTGATCGACGACCGCTAACAACGCTAGCAAGCGCTGGGTCAATACGGTCGTTTTCCCCGACCCTGCGGGCGCTTGGAGCGCAATGGATCGACACGCATCCAGCGATCGAGCGCGCGCGATACGATCGAGTTCGAGCTCGTTCACGGCGCCTCCTCATCGATCATCGGAGCGAGCAAAACGGCTTTTCGGCACAGTAGCGGTAACTCGCAATGCTGACAGGCTTTTGGGCGGGGCGCGACACTCGCCGCGCCTTGTGAAAAATCCTCTGCCCACTGCTGAATTCTTTGCTCGGCTTCTTCGCGTAATGCTGATAACGAAGCCACCGCTTTATGTCCCGGTAGCAGCGAGTCCTCGCTAACCATCCCCTTGTAAGCCACCTGCTCGCTGCGTAAGGCAAAATGCGCTAACCCCGCGAGCGCAGCAGATAGTCGCTGCTCGAGAGCGAACGCATAGAGCCACAGCTGTACGGCATCGAAGTCTTCGCCACTCCATTTCAGAGACGTCGCGCGACCACTTTTGTAGTCAATGACGAGCCAACGTCCATCCTCAAGCTCATCCACGCGATCAATCCGCATGTCCAAGGTCAAAGG
>CAZSRB010000106.1:3410-4475 GCA_964609065.1 uncultured Acidibacter sp.
GACTATCGCGAACCTCATGCCACAGAGCCTGGAAAGCTTCATGCAGCAACTGGCCGCGCATTCTTTGATCGATACCGAGTGTAGGCGCTTCCACATCCCCTGTTTGCAAGCGACGGCGGGCGTAAGCGGAAAACGGACAATTCGCCTGATCCACGAGCGCCCACACACCACCGCGAACTTTTCGCCCTGTGGGCCAAGGAAGCCCGCTGGTTGAGACATAGCTCTCTAACTCCGGTCGATGTTGCCAATATCTTTGTAGCGGTGACTGCGGGCCCGTGGTCACATGCGCGAGCCACGCTTTGCCCTCATCGGATGTGGAATTCAAACGCGGGAGCCAAGGCTTTAACAGCGGACTCGGCAAGTAAAGCGCCTCATCCTCAGCGACTGCCCATGAAAGCACCAGCTCGTTCGTACTGTGTTGCCAAGCTGCTAACTGCCGCGATGCCTCGGCGAGTTGGCGCTTTGAGCTCGCGCTCGGCACGCCCTTGGATTGTAAGACTGAAAGCGGAAGATAGCCGTTGATGTCCGTTGGACTTGGCCACACATCCGCACGCAAGCCACAAACCCAAATGGCGTCGAACCCTGCGTACGAAGGTTCCATGGCGCCCGTCACCCTGACACCGACGTCACGCACAGGTCGATCAAATAATTGCCGGGTCGCTATACGTTGCAAACGCGCGACCGCCTCCTCCGCTGTGCACTCACCCAGCACGGGACCCAGTCCTGAAAACTCTTCGAGTAGGCGGCGCCACGCATCTTGGAGCGCGAAATCGTCCGCCGAGCTGGGATGATTTCCGTGAGAGGCGGCCTCTGCACCATGCAGGAGCAGCTGCAGCGCCTCGCTGAATAAACTCGCCCATTGACCGGGTGTCGCGCGCCCACTCACCCCCGGTTCTTCGCGCACGCGCTGATCCACCTCACGCAGTCGACTCCAACATTCCTGTGCGGCTGCGTCTTGTGTCATGGCAAGCTTCGCTTCAACCTCTGTACGCCAGCGCATACGGGTGAACCGATCGAGGGGACGTTGGCGAAAACTACGCGCGATCTGCGCGCGTACCGCAAGAC
>CAZSRB010000107.1:0-4172 GCA_964609065.1 uncultured Acidibacter sp.
ATCGTCCCAACGTTTACGTGCGGCTTGCTGCGTTCAAATTTTTCCTTGGACACGATCGTCTCTCCTGGAATAAGGCAATTACTTCTTGATGATGGTCTCAGCGACGTTCGATGGCACTTCCATGTACTTTTCAAATTCCATGGTGAAAGTGGCCCGGCCTTGGCTCATTGAGCGCACGGACGTGGCATAACCGAACATCTCTGCGAGGGGAACTTCGGCAAGGATCTGCTTGCCCGACGGGCCATCGTCCATGCCCGTAATCTGGCCGCGTCGACGGTTCAGGTCACCGATGACATCGCCCGAGTAGTCCTCAGGGGTCACCACCTCAACCTTCATGATGGGCTCAAGGATCACCGGCTTCGCCTTGCGGAAGCCTTCTTTGAAGCCCATGGACGCGGCGATCTTAAACGCCATTTCATTGGAGTCGACGTCATGGTAGGAGCCATCGAACGCCGTGACTTTGACATCGACCACCGGATAGCCGGCGATCACACCCGTGTTAACGGCTTCTTGGATGCCCTTATCGACAGCAGGCAGGTACTCACGCGGTACCGCACCACCGACAATCGCATTCACGAATTCATAGCCCTTGCCTTGCTCGTTCGGCTCGAGACGCAACCAAACGTGACCGTACTGACCACGACCACCTGACTGACGAACGAACTTACCTTCCGCTTCAACATTGCCGCGGATGGTTTCGCGATAAGCCACCTGCGGCTTACCGACGTTCGCTTCGACCTTGAACTCGCGCTTCATGCGATCCACGATGATTTCGAGGTGCAACTCGCCCATGCCCGAAATAATCGTCTGACCTGATTCTTGGTCGGTATGCACGCGGAAGGAAGGATCTTCTTTGGCAAGACGCTGCAGCGCGAGGCCCATCTTCTCTTGGTCGGCCTTGGTCTTCGGCTCGACGGCCACCGCGATCACAGGATCCGGGAACACCATCTTCTCAAGCGTAATCACCTCTGACTGCGAGCAGAGCGTGTCACCCGTGGTGACATCTTTGAGACCCACGGCTGCGGCGATATCACCCGCGCGCACTTCTTTGATCTCAGTACGCTCGGAGGCGTGCATCTGCAGCAAACGACCGATACGCTCGTTCTTGCTCTTGGTCGGCACAAACACGGTATCGCCCGAGTTGAGCACACCTGAATAGACACGGAAGAACGTCAGGTTACCCACGAACGGATCGTTCAAAATTTTGAACGCCAAGGCTGAGAATGGCGCATCGTCCGATGAATCACGCGTCGCGGGCTCACCTGACTCATCAAGGCCATTGACCGGCGGCATGTCGATGGGCGCTGGCATGAACTCGATGACCGCATCCAACAGCGCCTGCACACCCTTGTTCTTGAAAGCCGTACCGCACATGCACAGCACGATTTCATTGCGCCAAGAGCGCTCGCGCAGACCCGCCTTGATTTCGTCTTGGGTCAGTTCCTCGCCCTCGAGGTACTTGTTCATGAGCTCTTCGTTGGCCTCGGCGGCGGCCTCGATCATGTTCACCCGATATTCTTCGGCCTGAGCCTGCAGCGACTCGGGGATAGGCTTGTACTCAAAGTTCATGCCCTGGGTGCTCATATCCCAATAAATCGCCTGCATGCGAATGAGATCGATCACGCCTTCGAAGGTGTCCTCCGCGCCAATCGGCAATTGGATAGGTACCGGATTACCACGTAAGCGAGTTTTGATCTGATCCACGCAACGCAAGAAATTGGCGCCTGCACGGTCCATTTTGTTGACGAAGGCGATACGGGGAACCTTGTAGCGGTTCATCTGACGCCATACCGTCTCCGACTGCGGCTGCACACCCGACACAGCGCAAAACAGCGCGACGGCTGAATCAAGCACGCGCAAGCTACGCTCCACTTCGATGGTGAAGTCCACGTGCCCCGGGGTGTCAATGATATTGATACGGTATTCAGGGAAGGACTTATCCATGCCCTTCCAGAAGCAAGTCGTTGCCGCGGAGGTGATCGTGATACCACGCTCCTGCTCTTGCTCCATGTAGTCCATCACGGCTGCGCCGTCATGCACCTCACCGATTTTGTGTGACACGCCGGTGTAGAACAGCACACGCTCGGTGGTCGTGGTCTTGCCGGCATCGATGTGCGCAGAAATACCGATGTTGCGATAGCGCTCGATGGGAGTAGTGCGTGGCATCAGTCTGTCACCCAAAAAATTAGAAAATTACCAACGGAAATGAGCAAAAGCCTTGTTGGCTTCAGCCATACGGTGCGTATCTTCGCGCTTGCGAACCGCGGCACCACGATTTTCCGCGGCTTCCATCAGTTCGTGAGCCAGCCGAAACGCCATGCTCTTCTCACTGCGACCACGAGCAGCCTCGATGACCCAGCGCATGGCGAGCGTTTGACGACGCGGCGCGCGAACTTCAATCGGCACCTGATAGGTGGCACCACCGACGCGGCGAGACTTGACCTCGACCACGGGCTTAACGTTGTCCAAAGCCATGGACAACAACTCAATGGCCTCATCACCCTGCTTGCCAGTCTTCTCTGAGATGCGATCAATCGCACCGTAGATAATGCGCTCAGCAGCGGATTTCTTGCCGCTCTTCATCACCACGTTCATGAACTTGGCGAGCATTTCGTTGTTGAATTTGGGATCCGGCAAAACATGACGGACCGGAGCCTGCGTACGACGTGACATGCGACGATCTCCTAATTATTTCTTCGGTCGCTTGGCGCCGTACTTTGAGCGGCTCTGCTTGCGATCGTTGACACCGGCACAGTCGAGCGTGCCGCGCACCGTGTGATAACGCACACCTGGCAGATCCTTGACGCGTCCACCGCGGATCAGCACCACCGAGTGCTCCTGCAGGTTATGGCCTTCACCGCCGATGTACGAGGTGACTTCAAAACCATTCACCAAACGTACGCGACACACTTTGCGCAGCGCGGAGTTCGGCTTTTTCGGGGTGGTGGTGTACACGCGGGTGCAAACGCCGCGCTTCTGCGGTGCCGCCCCTAGGGCAGGTACCTTTGTCTTCTCGGCGCGCGTACGACGCGGCGCACGAATTAGCTGACCTGTGGTGGCCATGCAGTCTCCAGCTCGTTATCCAAAAATCCCAAATAAACCGGGCAGGAGACAGCGATCGCACGATCCGCCAAAACATCCAGGAGGGTATCTTGCGACACCACCCGGAGAACCCGGATCTACGACCGCAAGCTCGACGACCGGCTGCGGCGGGCAGATTGCGCAAAACCCCAACACCCCCTCCGTTAGGAAGCGGCGCTGGGTACTACGTAACCTGCTGTTTTATCGAACTTCCGGCGAAGGAGGCCCGAAAAAGGAGGCGCATTCTAGGGAGCGGGCAGAACCCTGTCAACCGAGCTTTCAGAAAAGGGCGGGCGCCTCTCGCGAATCTTGCGCCCGTGGCCTAGAACCAATTGAAATTAAACGAAATACTCACACGGTCGGCGCGGGATCGATTGACCGGCACCTCATGGCGCAACCAACTCTCAAAGAGGATGCACTCCCCTGCTCGCGGCCGCACCGCCTGCCAAGGTTGCAGCGCGGGCGCGGCATCGGCGCGTCGCGGCGGCGCCGCCATAAATCGATCTAGCCGAGGATCCTCGAACTTCAAGGCGGCAGAGCCCGGCGGTGTACGCACGTAGTAGGTGCCGCTCAGTGTGGAGAGGGGATGCAAGTGCAGACTGTGCCCTACCCCCGCCGGCATGATGTTCACCCAACAATCCGTCATGACCAGCTCGCGCGCGCGAAGATCCAAGGCAAGCTCACGCGCGTAGCGCTTGATGTGCCGACCGAGTAATTGACCCAGTCGGGCAAATGTCGGCGACACCGTCTGCAACCGGCATAAAGATCCATAGGAGGTGTAACCACCTGGGTAGTTGCGATCCGACCAGCGCTGCCCCGCCTCATCGTCCTCAGCAAACTGCATCGCTTCGCGCAGTAACTGCCGATTGAGTTCACGCGTCGCGACGGCCTTCGACTGCAGCGGCGCCTGATAAATCAGCGTCGGGAATAAACTTTGAATTGCGCCCATTGATCCTCTCAATCCGCCTCGCGTGAGATCGCGTCGCTGCAATCAGCCTACAATGGGCCTGTAATCAGCCCGGTTCAGGCCGCGCACGATAAGCCCGACTGGTTAGAAATCGAACCAGACCTGGGAAATGTCTGCTCAAAAA
>CAZSRB010000108.1:0-4163 GCA_964609065.1 uncultured Acidibacter sp.
TGATGTGACCAATCAGTCCGCCGGTGGGGGCGAGGGCCAGGGTGTAGCCTTGTCCTTAAAGTGGGAGCCCAATGAAAGTTACAGTGCGAAGTTTCGCGGTGAGATTACCGATGATCAGTTCGATCCGCCCGCGCAGGCAGCCCTTGCCTTTAATGACTTGAATGCGGTACCCGCGAACGCCTCCATTTGTAATATTGGAGTGAACGCGGCGGGGGGCGCGGTACCTGTCGGCTTCATTATCGACAAGAGCTGTCCCGTTAATGCGGCGACAACAGCAATTGGTTTACACGCTTACCGAGAGCTAGAGCGACTCACTGGAAATTTGGGTATTTTTGATGACATGCTGATCCCCGCGTTTACGGGGGCAGTTGGTGATGCGGATGGCTTGCGGCCGTCGTTCAACCCAAATAATTCACTATCGACGGATGGCGGTCGAACCGCACCGAACTTCCCAGGTAGTGACCGTCAAGTACAGCGATTTTCACTGGTACAAAATTTTGATGTCGCGTTTGGGCGTTTCAGTGCGCTGACCGGCTTTACCAAAGCAGATGTTGATGTGCTCTTTGATATCGATAAGACAAGTTTCTTACCGATCCAGCAGACGCTCGAAACCTATGGTAAGACGGAGCAGTTTAGTCAGGAGTTGCGGTTCACCTCGGACTTTGATGGTCCGCTGAATTTCTTTGCAGGTCTGCAGTACTGGAAAGAAAGTATCGAGCAGCGAGAGAAGAATATTACGGTCATCGGCCAAGGAACCACGTGTTTCGCGATTGACCTTCCCGGATTTGCACCCGTCATTCAAACGCCACCAGGGCCGGCAGGCCCGCTGACGGTGCCGTTTGGAAGTTGTACCAATCCCACGGGCGGATTCACGTCAACCGACGTTTCGCCTTTCATGGCGAGCGTGCTCGGACAACGCGAATTCAACCTCACGACGCGTGATACCGACCATAAGTCGTTCTACCTCGATGTGGAGTGGGAGCCCACCGATGGCCTGAAGTTAATTGCTGAGGCTCGCTGGGTTGAGGAAGAAAACGATGTCTCGGCGGGATTCACGAATGGCAGCACGGGTCCTGGTACTATTTTGCTTTGCGGCCAGAACGGTCCTTGCTTAAACGGTGCAGGCGTGCCGGCGCCGGGCTTCCCGCCCATTTTGCTGCCGAGCGGCTTTAATCCGCCGGATGTTACACGTCAGATTGTTTACCCGACGCTCAAAGAGGATTACGTCACACCGAAAGCGACGGTGCAGTGGACGCCAACGCCAGACGTCAACGTTTACGCTTCCTATGCGCAGGCGCGTAAGCCTGGCGGGTATTCGACGGTTACGCTGTCGGGCACCGGTGCGCCAGCCAGTGGTGATGATATTTTCTTTGAATCAGAGAAGCTTAAGGTCTATGAACTGGGTGCGAAATGGCGCTCGGAAGACGGTCGGGTGCGTGTTGAAGGCGCACTCTTTAAGACTGACTTCACCGATAAGCAGGTGGGAACACAGATTTTGGTGGGTAACACCATCAGTAACCGTGTGACCAATGCCGGTAAGGCCTTGCTGGAGGGTATGGAGCTCGGCGTGCAATGGAAGCCCGCTGAGCGTTGGCAAGTGGCTGCTGGGCTAACCTACTTCTCGACCTACGAGTACACCGATTACCGCACCACCTCAACGGGTGCGGGTGAGATCGCGCGCGTGGGTAATTGCACCGTAGGTTATCTGGATGGCTCTACGTTCGTCCCGCTGGGAAATAACCCGGTGCCCTTTAACCCGGGTAGCACGACCAGTACGCGATCTTTGACCTGCCAGCTCGATCGGACGGGTAATCAAATTGAGGATACGCCGGAGTTAGCGATGGCGATGTCAGTGGGTTATCGCCGTCCGGTGGGCGATACCGGCCTTGATCTTCTGATCGACGTGGATGCGAACTGGGAAGATGAGCGGTTCTTGGAGGACGACAACACCTCCTACCTCAACAGCTACTGGCTCGCGAATGTGCGCATCGGTTTGGAAGGCGAGAACTGGTCTGCCATCTTATATGCCGACAATGTGATGGACGATCGAACGATCCGTTCAGCAGGATCGGGTCCCGCCATCTATGCGTCGGACTTCCGACTCGGCTTCTTCAATTACTTCCCGCCCGGTCCGCCGGGAGCACCACTGTCTCGTGGTGTGTTCCCGCCGAGCATTCCGACCACGATCTTTGCGAACTTACCGAATCCTCGGGTGATTGGTCTGCGTCTGAACTACAAGTTCTGATCGCGCAGGCACCCTCAGGGTCGGTGCACCATGTGGGGTCGTCTGTTTATCAGGCGGCCCCTTTTCTTTGCTTGGGCTTATGTAGAGAGATGCTTTGACAGGGGGCGGTATGACAACACCTGTGCGGAATGAGGGCACGCGGACACGGCGAGACGTGTTGGGTGGCGGATTCTTAGCCGGCGCAGGGCTGCTGTGGGGCGCTGCCGAATCAAGCCCATTACCGTCAACACCGACACCTCCTTCGGAGCAAGGGTCATTGCCGGGTTGGGGTGAGGTGCAAAATCCCACTATCAATTTGCGCAATCTGGTGCGGATGCAAGGTAGCTTACGGGAGGAGGATGTCCCGTGGTGGTTCACGGGGGTGATATTTGCCGTGCCGTCCTCGCAAGAGAGCCCTCGACCCTTGGTGCGTTTCGAAGGCTTAGAGACCTACTGGTTCTCTCACACCGCCAATGGTTTTCGTTTAGGCGGTCATACGGTCACGTTTTTTAGGGACTACGAGACTAATCAATTTTTACATGCGTACGAGAATCCATGGACGAGGCAGACTGACGAAGTGAGCGCTGCCGTTCAGGGCGGCAACCTAGAGTTCGAATACTCAGAGGACGGTATTTGGCCGGTGCGGCTTGATGGGAGCTCTTTTTCTGAACCCGTACGTAGTGGTTTACGCGTGCAATGGGAGGAGCAAGGCCCTCACGTATGGCTTCAGCACCAGACGGTCTATCCCCCACGACTACCCGGTATGTTCGGGCAACGTCAAAGTATGTTTGTACGTCGCAATGAGTTCTTTGATGATCGCGTGGTGGCGCTACCCAGCGTATTTAGCTCAACCGTCTTTATGGGCTGGTTGAAGTGGATGCGAATGCGAGACTATCCAGGTCATGTCATATGGCATGCATCGGGTGCAAAACTATCCTCTTTGGCAGAGGTTCCCAAAGAATTTTTGGCTCGCGCCGAGCGCGAGTACCCTGAGCGATTGACGGCAAAGCCGCGGGGGTCATCATGAGCTTAGTCGCACCCAAGTATCGATATTTGGTCGTACCGCTTCTCGCTGGCACGCTTGGAGTTGCCTTGCAAGCGGCTGAGCGCTCTCCCATCCGGTTCGTAAATGAGGCGAGTATTCGGGGGGTGGCTGACCCTGCGGTCAATTCCACTGGGCCGACGTTTGGGGATTACGATCTCGATGGCGATCTCGATATCTTTGTACCGGTAGAGGATCTCGCGCCGGGGTTACACGACCGACTATTTGAGAACCAGGGTGATGGTCGATTCGTGGATGTGTCGATACTGCGCGGGGTTGATAATCCGGGAAGCTTTAGCCGCGGTGCTGTCTTCTGTGATCTCGATAATGATGGCGATGCGGATCTTGTGTCGGCCACGATGCCGCCTGGGCAGTCTCGTCAGCGGCATATACCCACCACTCTTTTTCGTAACCTGTTACGCGAGCAAGGCGAGCCGAACTTCGTTGATGTGACCCGAGAGTCGGGCCTGATGCGCGCCGGAAATGCTGAGGATGAAAAAATTGGCGGTATGGGTGATACGGCAGGCGGTGTGGGATGCGCCGACTACGATCGAGATGGCGATCTCGATATCTTTTGGAAAAATGCCGATGGTGAAATCGAGAATGCATTATTTCGTAATGAGGGAAACTGGAAATTTCTGGATGTCACGAATACCTCGGGCGTTGCAGTTCAAGAAAAGCTTAAAGACTCCAATGCACAGGGCTCACCAAACTGGGTGGATTTTGACCAAGATGGTTGGCCAGATTTGCTGATCACCAATGAGGGCGATCGAAAGTTGTTGCTGCGCAATCTCGGCGATGGCCAGTTTGAGGATATTACACTCGCGCGGCGAGCGCCAAATGCGTTGCCGCTATTAAATCCTGGCTATGCGCAAGGCGCTTGTATCGCGGATTTTG
>CAZSRB010000109.1:0-4159 GCA_964609065.1 uncultured Acidibacter sp.
GATCCGCAAAGGTCGGACGCACATCGCTGAAGAGCAACTTACGGGCAAATTCCACAGCAACCTGCGGCGGGTAACCGCGCACACTGGCGACGAGCGCCATCTTGACGACCTCGAAGGCTTTGCCTTCTTCGCTTGCGCGCGCTTTCATGGCCGCCGCAATCGGACCTACAAAACCATAGGCGACGAGGATCCCGAGGAAGGTACCAACCAGTGCTGCGCCCACTTTGGCGCCCAGCTCCGCGGTCGTGGAATCGCCGACGGCGGCCATGGTGTTAATGATGCCGAGCACCGCCGCGACGATGCCAAAGCCGGGTAGGGCGTCTGCGACCACCTGTACGGCATGGGCGGGCGCATGAGCCTCGTTATGATGAGTCTCCAGCTCAAACTCCAGTAGGGTCTCAAGCTCGTTGGGATCTAAGTTGCCCCCGACCATCAGGCGCAGACAATCCGTGATGAATTCCATCATGTGATGATCGGCCAAAATCTCGGGATACTTGGTGAAGACCGCGCTTTTGCTCGGGTCCTCAATGTCATTTTCGATCGCGAGTAAGCCTTCTTTACGAGACTTAACGAGCAGATCAAAGATCAATTTGAGTAAGTTGACGTACGAATCACGCCCATAACGGGCGGGCTTGATGAGGCCGAGTGCGTTGGCGAAGGCCGCCTTCACGACTTTCAGAGAATTGCTGGTGATAAAGGCGCCGAGCGCTGCTCCCATGATGATGACAATCTCTGAGGGATGCCAGAGCAATAAAAGATTGCCGCCCGCCATCTTGAAGCCGACGATGACAGAGAGCACCACCACCACAGAACCGAACAAAGCGATCATGCGCACAATGATGACTGCCCGCGGGTTGTATCCGGAGTGCAATTCACTCCAAAATGGAGTAATTAACATCGATCTCGGTCGGGCAGACCGACCACACTAAAGCGGCGCGAGCCACCCACGAGAGGATTCACAAGCGTGTTGGAAACAGGATCATTCTTATCAGCCTTACCGGGCTTGATCGCTTTAGCGGTATTGGGATGGCTGATTTCCCTGCCACGACGCAATGTGGATCATGTGGATACGCTGTGGTCGTTAATGTTTTTATTGGCCTTTGTGCTCTATGCGGGGTTTCCGCCAGAGACGGTTCGAGGGCGTTTGGTGTTCGTACTCGTCTTATTGTGGTCGCTGCGCTTGTCGATCTTTATTACGGCGCGCAATTGGGGCCACGAGGAGGATCGGCGTTACCAAGCCATTCGGGCGCGTAACCAGCCGAACTTTGCGGTCAGCAGTGTCTATCGGGTGTTTATTTTCCAAGCGGTCCTCGCGTGGATTATTTCTCTGCCACTTTACGGAGCGGCGCAAGGTAGCTCGCCGCTCGGACCTCTGGACTATGCGGGCTTAGCGCTGTGGGTCATCGGCTTCGCCTTCGAGGCCGGGGGCGACTGGCAGCTATCACGGTTTAAGCGAGACCCGGCTAATGCGGGCAAGGTGATGGATCGCGGGTTTTGGCGCTTTACGCGCCACCCCAATTACTTTGGTGATTTTTGTGTATGGTGGGGTTTTTATCTGATCGCAGTGTCCGCGGGTGCTTGGTGGAGCATCATCGGGCCGCTGATCATGAGCTGGCTGTTGCTGAAGATTTCGGGTGTCGCTTTGCTGGAAAAAGATATCGCCGAGCGCCGTCCGGCGTATGCCGAATACATCCGCCGCACCAACGCATTTTTTCCAGGTTGGCCGAAAGCCTGACCCCGTAAGCGGCCGTCGCTTAGTCGTCGCTGTCTCGTGAGGCGCGACGACGCTCGTGCTCTTTTAAGAATTTCTTGCGGAGGCGGATCGACTCTGGCGTCACCTCAACGAGCTCATCATCGTTAATGAACTCCACTGCGTATTCCAGCGTGAGTGGGATCGGTGGCACGAGAATGAGAGCCTCGTCTTTGCCTGAGGCGCGAACGTTACTCAGCTTCTTTTCTTTGATCGGGTTGACAACCAAATCATTGTCACGGCTATGAATGCCGATGATCATGCCCTCATAGACTTTGGTGCCATGTCCGACAAAGAGTCGGCCGCGCTCCTGTAGCGAAAATAGTGAATACGCGACGGCTTCGCCATTTTCGTTGCTAATCAAAACGCCATTGTGACGCTCTGGGATCTCGCCTTTGACCACATCATAGCCATCAAAGATATGGCTCATGAGTCCCGTGCCACGAGTGAGCGTTAAAAACTCGCCCTGAAAGCCGATCAAGCCACGCGCGGGGATTCGATACTCGAGTCGCACCCGGCCTTGACCGCGACCCGTCGGGTCGCCTTCGATCACCATGTCGAGCAGCTCGCCCTTGCGTTCGCCCAATTCGGCCATGATGGGGCCTTGTAGCCCTTCGTCGATATCGATGGTCAGCGCTTCGAATGGCTCTTGGCTCACGCCATCAATCACCCGTCGCAGCACCTGGGGTTTACCGACGGCGAGCTCAAACCCTTCGCGCCGCATGTTCTCAATCAAAATCGTCAGATGCAGTTCGCCGCGGCCAGACACGCGAAACACATCGGCATCGGCAGTGTCTTCAACACGTAAGGCGACATTACTTTGTAACTCGCGATGCAGGCGTTCGCGAATTTGACGGCTCGTGACAAACTTGCCCTCACGTCCTGCGAGTGGCGAGGTGTTGACTTGAAAGGTCATCGAGAGCGTGGGCTCATCGACCGCAATCGGCGGCAGCGGTTGCGGGTTTTCAGGGTCGCAGAGGGTGACGCCAATATTGACTTCATCGATACCCGTCACCGCGACGATATCGCCTGCGCTCGCTTCATCCACGGCAAAGCGCTCAAGGCCGCGAAAGCTCAATATTTGACCGATTCGTCCGGTGCCGCGCGATTCATCGCCATAGCGCAGCGCAACATTACGGCCGGTCTTGAGATGACCTTGGCGAATGCGGCCGATACCAATGCGGCCCACGTAGGAGTTGTAGTCGAGTTGTGAGATTTGCAGCTGCAGCGGCGCATCGAGCTCCGAGGGCGGCGAGGGGACATGCGTCAAAATCGCCTCAAAGAGGGCGCTCATATCCGTCGCGGGCTGCTCGAGGTCCGTGGTCGCCCAGCCCTGTAGAGCCGAGGCATAAATGATCGGGAAGTCGAGCTGCGCATCGGTGGCACCGAGCTTATCGAAGAGCTCAAAGGTCCGATCGATGACCCAGTTGGGTCGCGAGCCCGGGCGATCGACTTTGTTGATCACCACGATCGCGCGGTGCCCAAGCGCGAGTGCTTTGCGGGTCACAAAGCGGGTCTGAGGCATGGGGCCTTCGACCGCATCCACCAACAGCAACACGCCATCGACCATCGAGAGCACTCGCTCAACTTCGCCGCCAAAGTCGGCGTGCCCTGGGGTGTCGACAATGTTGATGCGCGTGCCGCCAAAGTCGATCGCGCAGTTTTTGGCGAGGATCGTGATCCCGCGCTCGCGCTCTAGAGCATTGGAATCCATGATGCGCTCGCCCATTTTTTCATGGGAGGCGAACGTGCCGGATTGTTTGAGCAGGCAGTCAACGAGCGTGGTTTTGCCATGATCGACGTGCGCGATGATGGCGATGTTACGAATTGGGCGCATGGTGGCCTTGGGGGTCTAACGGCGAATGCCGGGGCGTAAAAAAGGCGCGCAGCGTACCAGAGCGCAGGCGCGGTTGCGATGGTCACCGTGCCTATGCGTAAATCGGTCGTTTACAAGGAGGTGTTACCCATGTTTCAACGACCCTTACGAACGTTATCCGTCTCAGGCCCATTGGCGGCGCTTGCGCTCATCGGTTTGGTGCTGCCGAGCGTTTCGGTCGCGCAGGATCGGACCGCTCAGCAGATCAAACTGCGTCAGTCGGTGTATACCGTGCTCGGTGCGCAAGTGACGATGATGGGCGCGATGGCCTCGGGCCGGGCGCCGTTTGACGCGGCGAGCTTTAAAACGGCCGCGCAGCGCGCTGCATTTATGGCCAGTATTGCGCCCGATGTCTTTCCAGCGGGCTCCACAGGGCCCAATAGCAAGGCGAAAGCGGAGCTTTGGCAGAACAGTGCGGACTTCACAGCGTTGATGGCTGATTTTGGCGACAAGACCGCAGCCTTAGCGAAGGCCGCCGAAGGCGGCACGCTCGAGAGTGTCCGGCCCGCCTTTGTGGCCGCGACGCGCACCTG
>CAZSRB010000110.1:0-3926 GCA_964609065.1 uncultured Acidibacter sp.
CATGCTATGTCGGTCGAAGAGGCGATCATCGGGCGGAGTTCCGCTAAGAAGTTCTCGGATGAAGTGCCTTCGCGTGAGATCGTTAACGAGATTTTGTTGGCCGGGTCGCGAGCGCCAGACCATGGTTTGTTAGCGCCTTGGCGTTTTACAGTGCTCGCAGGGGAATCGCGAGGACTATTGGGTAACGCGATGCGTTCGGCATTGAGCGAGCGGATGCCTGAAGCGGATGATGAAGCTCTTGGGCGTGAACGAAGCAAGGCGTTCCGATCCCCCATATTGATCGTGGTATCTGCAGTAGCGACACCGCACCCCAAGGTGCCAGAAATTGAGCAATGGGTGGCTGTTGGGGCCGCGATTCAGAATATGTGGTTGCGGGCGCGAGAATTGGGCTTAGGGATGGCGTGGAAAACGGGTAGTCACGCCTATCATGGTGGTGTCAAAGCAGCGCTAGGGATTCATGCCGAACACCAGATTATCGGGTTCTTGCATCTGGGCTACGCCACGAGTGCAGCACCTGTGAGGGAAGGGGACTACCTGAGTAAGACGCGCTGGCTTGGCGAGTGATGTCAGTAGGGCAATGACGTTTTCCTTCAGGAAATTGGCGTTGGGCTAACAATAATTCCGTTCTCATCCGCGTACAGCCAAGCGCCCGGTTTGAACGTGACACCCGCGAATGTCACTTCGACGTCGACTTCACCTGCTGCGGTCTGCTCTGGCTTCCTGGGACACACATTGAGCGCGCGGATTGCAACGGGCATATCACGCAGGTTTTCGATGTCCCGGGCGGCCCCATTAACAACGATACCAGCCCAGTCATGTTGCAACATGAGTGCTGCGAGTTTGTCGCCGACAAGTGCTCGACGGATGGATCCGCCTCCGTCAACTACCATTACTCGCCCCTCACCCGGCGTAGACAGTACTTGTCGCAGCAGAAGGTTGTCTTCGTAACAGCGGAGTGTAGCAATCGGCCCGTGAAAACTTTTGAGACCTGCATAGTCTCGAAAAATAGGATCGGCTACCTGGACTAGATCGCGATGATCATCAGCCATATCGCATATGCTACGAATCATTATCTATCCCACCAACGTGATATGAATCTTGGAGTATCTATTTGTCTGATTATGCACGAACGGAGTGGAAGGCTGTGAGCGGTGCCGAGGGTACGGGGTTGATTATTCGAGCCGCACAATTTTCAGCATGGAAGCACCGTCACCAACGGCGAAAGAGTCAAGCGGCCGAGCCCTATATCAATCACCCGTTGGATTTGGCGCATGTCTTGTGGTTTGAGGGGAAAGTGCACGATCCAACAGTGATCGCTGCGGCTTTGTTGCACGACACTATTGAAGATACGCAAACAACATTTGGCGAGCTACAGGGGGAGTTTGGCGACACCATTGCATCGTTAGTGATGGAAGTCACCGATGAGCCGTCGGTTCATTGGCGTCTTCGCAAACGATTGCAAATCTCTCGTGCCAAGGGCGCAACGTGGGGTGCCAAGCAGATTAAGTTGGCAGACAAAATATGCAACTTACGCGATATGGTGGCCAGCACGCCAAAGGGTTGGTCGATAGATCGTGTTCGTAATTACTTTGATTGGTCAAAAGAAGTGATTGACCAGATCCGAGGTGCCAACCCGTTATT
The DNA here is from genome assembly GCA_964609065.1 of uncultured Acidibacter sp. Classification (GTDB taxonomy): domain Bacteria; phylum Pseudomonadota; class Gammaproteobacteria; order Steroidobacterales; family Steroidobacteraceae; genus UBA964. Next base: position 1,642 of record CAZSRB010000110.1, read on the forward strand.
GGAGCGGAAGTTTGACAACATCTACCTGCGCAGGCCGTAAAGCCCGCGCAAGTAAGTGTTTGGGTTTTCGAGGTGTTTATCTAGGCTGCTTTTCCGTATCGCTGGGCCATCGATTCAAGTGGAATGACTCGAATCTTTGAGGCTTGACCTGCGCAGCCAAACGATTCATAGCGCGCAATGCACACTTCGCGCGCGGCTGCCATCGCCTCTTTCATATATTTGCGCGGATCAAACTCGGACGGATCCTTGGCCATGGCTCGACGGATAGCCCCAGTCATAGCGAGACGAATATCAGTATCGATATTAACCTTGCGTACGCCATGTTTGATGCCCTCTAGGATTTCCTCGACAGGGACTCCGTAGGTCTCACGTAAGTTGCCGCCATTTTCGCGGATGACCTGTAGGAGCTCTTGTGGCACGGACGATGAACCGTGCATGACCAAATGTGTATTAGGGATTTTGGCGTTAATTTCTTTGATTCTTTGCATCGCCAAAATGTCGCCTGTGGGCTTGCGCGTGAATTTATATGCACCGTGCGAGGTGCCAATCGCAATAGCCAATGCATCGACGCCGGTCTTGGCAACGAAGTCGGCGGCTTGGTCGGGGTCGGTCAATAATTGATCGTGTGAGAGTTTGCCTTCTGCGCCGCTGCCATCTTCTTCGCCAGCCATCCCGGATTCTAGTGAACCCAGGCAGCCTAACTCTCCTTCGACTGAGACCCCGACGGCGTGCGCAATTTTGACGACGTGCGCCGTGACATCCACATTGTATTCATAGGAGGCGGGGGTTTTCGCATCTTCGCGTAGCGAGCCATCCATCATGACGCTCGAAAAACCCGATCGAATCGACTGCACGCAGACAGAGGGGCTTGCACCATGGTCTTGATGCATGACGATCGGGATGTGCGGGTACGTTTCAAGCGCTGCCTCAATGAGATGGCGCAGGAAGGCTTCCCCCGCATATTTTCGCGCACCTGCGGAGGCTTGCATGATCACGGGGCTATCCGTTTTGTCGGCTGCCTGCATGATGGCCTGAACCTGCTCTAGATTATTGACGTTGAAGGCTGGTACGCCGTAGCCATTTTCAGCCGCATGATCGAGCAGTTGACGCAAAGATATCAGAGCCATTTTATTACCCCTTGAAGTTTGTCAGGCCCCAGAGCAGATCGCTGAGGGCTACGCCTAGGCCATATCTTAGCGAAACTCATCATTGATGCGCAGGCGCTTGAGGGCGATCGCTGACATTTCGGGTGAGTCTTAGCGATGGATGGGGAGGGAAAGCCCGGTAAACAGTGCGTCAACTTCCAGCTGTGTTTCGCTACGCTCGGCTTTGTGGATGGTGGTGCGGTCCAGATGTGGGCCGACCAACTGAATGAAATCGAGAACATAGCGGCGCAAAAATGCACCTCGCCGGAACCCGACCCAAGTCAGGTGGCGGGGGAAGAGCTGCGAAGCGTCAAATGACACGAGATCACTGTCCTGCTCTGGATCTAGAGCCATGGCGGCGACGATACCGACTCCGAGCCCTAACCGTACGTAGGTTTTGATGACATCCGCATCGCGTGCGGTGATGGCAATATCTGGGGTCAGTCCGGCTTTGGCAAATGCTTCGGGTAGAGACGCCGGGCCACTCAGGTTGAATACGTAAGTCACGATCGGATGCTGAGCGAGCTTCGCGAGGCTTAGCGTCTTATGTCGTGCAAGCGGATGGGCTTTCGGCACAATGACTCTGCGATACCACTCATAGCAAGGAAGCAATACACAGTGAGGCACCTTATCGCGCGCACCTGTGCTGATCGCGATATCGACTTGCCCGTCATTCAAAAGCTCAGCAATTTGCTCGGAAGTTCCTTGTTGTAAATGCAGTTTCACTTGCGGATATCGCTGACGAAACTGCGCGATCACGGGCGGTAAAACGTACCGTGCTTGGGTATGCGTCGTGGCGATGGATAACGCGCCCTTATTTGGATCGCGCGCATCGAGCGACATCGCTTTGATCGATTGCGCCTCGCGTAAAAGTCGTCGGGCCTTTTCTAAAACACGTTGTCCCGCCGGCGTTAGGCGTTCCAGTTGGCGACCATCGCGGACAAATAACTCAAAGCCTAGCTCGTCTTCCAATAGTTTGAGTTGCCGGCTGACTCCCGGTTGGGAAATATGCAAACGATCGGCGGCTGCCGAGATATTGAGGCCGCTATCGACAATCGCAGCCAGATAACGAAGTTGCGTAAGCTTCACGGTAATCAAGCCGACGGAGCGATCTTAAGCTGATCACTCCGTCGGCGAGTG
>CAZSRB010000111.1:0-3798 GCA_964609065.1 uncultured Acidibacter sp.
TTCAACAGCATTGAATTCTCGATAGACGGACCGATCGCTCGCATCACGCTCAATCGACCTGAGTCGGCTAACACCATTGGCGTCGAGATGGCTGAGGAGTTATTACAGGCCGCCCTGCGCTGTGATGGTCACCCTGATGTCCGCGCCATTATTTTGACGGCGAAAGGTCGATTTTTCAGTGGGGGTGGTGACGTTCAGTCATTTGCCGCCGCCGCGGAGCTAGGACCTGAATTATTACGTCGAATTACGGCTTCTCTACACGCAGCAGTCTCTCATTTTGCACGGATGAACGCGCCCCTCATCACGGCCATCAATGGCACGGCTGCCGGCGCGGGAATGAGCCTCGCGCTCGCAGGGGATATTGTGATTGCTGCCGAATCAGCCAAGTTCACCATGGCCTACACGAAAATCGGCATGTCTGCCGACGGCGGTGGCTCGTACACGCTGCCACGGGTGGGCGGAATGGCGCTTGCCAAAGAATTAATGCTGCTTAATCCAGTCCTCACGGCGGCTGACGCACTCGCCAAGGGATTAATTACACACGTTGCGCCTGATGCCGAACTCGCTGCTAAAGCGGATGCGGTGGCCACCCAACTCGCAGCCGGACCTACTCGGGCCTACGGCGAAGTCAAAAGATTATTGGCAGATAGTCTAAGTAATTCTTTGGAGCAGCAACTCGCACTCGAGTCGCGCTCCATGTCGGCACTCGCCGCCGACACGGAAGATGCGGTCGAGGGCTTTACGGCCTTTGCCGGCAAACGACCCGCCGTTTTTAAGGGCAAATAAGACACACGGGGGTCGCGAGCGACCCCCTATACTCACCACCCCATCGCGTAATAAGACAGCGTCCGACGGACGTTATCGCGCACGATGCCGTTGAAGCCTCGCAAGTGATCAAATCGCTTGCGTAGCTTCTCGGCCACCTGATCGGGTATCTCACGGATCGGCACGCCCGCCTCGTAGGCGAGGCGTGTTTCTGTCATCAGCGCTTCAATGTATTCGCGTCGCTCCGCGATACGCTCTTTGGGCGCCACCGGAATACCATGACCGCCCACATAGCTCTCAAAACTCCACGTTTCAAGCTCTCGCAGGCTTCGCACCCAATGGTGCAGCGAATAATCAGGGATAAAAGGTAACGGCATACCGCCTGCGGTCGCTAAATCGACAATGAAAGGGATATCCACGTGCTCTGGCGTCATCACAATCAAACAGTCGCCGTGATTCACTCCCAACCAATCGAGACGTAGGCGCCTTTCGCCGAGCACAATCTCATGGCTCGCCCCCGTGAAAGTCTCTGTCGGCAATTCAATTTCGGGATGCGGTAAATCACGAAAATGCGCGAGGCAGTTCTCATGACTAAACACTGTGGCACCCTCGTCCACAAATATTTTTGCGCCGCGTACGTGATCCCAGTGTTGGTGTGAGTAAATGACGTACTTAACAGGTAGCGAGGTCAGCTTACGAATTTCCTCGCGCAAGATCGCAGCAGCAGCAGGCTCGATGGGATCAGTGACAATCACCCCTTCACGGGTAATCAAAAAAATATTGCGCAGCCCAAGATACCGAAAGCTGTAGTACCCGGGACCGATCTCTGTGACTTCGTGGCCTTGTCTCGGCACCGGCAAGGCAGTTCGCGAGGCGGCGGGCGTGAGCTCGCTGTCTTGGCCGATAGCCGGCGACGCTGGCATCACCACACTCGCCCCTAAGGCACACAACACCCACCCACTCAGACGTCGAACCAATGTCATACATCCCCCCGTGCTCTTAATGGATACCGCATCGCGGGTTTCTATCGAACCTTCCACGCGGTACTCTCGTTAGCATGATACCCATAGGGTTCGGTACGCAATGCCCCAGCTACCGTTCTATGGCCACGAAGGTCACCACCCACGAGGACTCACCGCATGCAACCGCATCCTCCTATCACCCCGATTTCTCGCGAACACTTACCCGCTGAGCTCCAAGCTGCGCATGACCGGGCAGTCAAGATCCGCGGTGATGGCACCTTCATCGGAGTGATGGCGCATGCACCGGACGTCTTCAACTGGTATGCAGATTTTTATCAGCGGATTTTTTATGGCGGCAAAGTACCGGTACGCTACAAAGAAATTGCTCGGTATCGACTCTCAACCGTGCATGGCTGCGCCTTCTGCAACAAGGGCAATCGATTGGATGCAGCCGCAGCAGGCCTAACAGACACCCAATTGATGGCCATCGATGAGCCCGATGCCGCGTGTTGGGACGCGGCGGATCGTGCCGTCATTAAACTTGCCATGGAAATGGCGCTCTCAAATGCGGAGGGCGCGGTCTCCGAATCTCTCTACACCGAGTTACGCGAACACTTCGACGATGAACAGGTCGTTGAGCTTGGCGTCACCATGGGCGTCCTCTGCGGCATGGCGAAATTTTTATTCACCTATGATCTCGTCGAAAGAGAGAGTTACTGCGAGTTCGGCCCCGGCATGACCCCTACGAGCTGAAAATGCTTCGTGTATCGGGTGATACGGCTCCGCGTAACTGGAAAATGATAATCGCCTCAATGAAAGCGATCGTGTAAAGCAGCGCAACGCCTCGAACGGCTAGCGTCGTGTCCATAAAAAATGATGCGATCACAACCAGAAACACGACCACACCCGCTGCGCGACTGAGATGGGTGTGCAGTAAGATGATCTTGCCGCATCGCCATTGCGACACCCCTAACATGACCACTAAGGCCAGAAGTGTCGCCACAATCCAGTCGAGATTGGGCTCAAGATAAATGGGAAACACGATCGCCAAGACGGCAGCCGCTGTGGGATAAAAAATAAGATCTGCCACCGCATCAAGTTGGGAGCCTCGCTCGGTCACCTGATTCCAGCGTCGCGCAAGGAAACCATCCAACCAATCGGTTAAGCCGAGCAGCACAAATCCAATAAATAGCCATTGTCGTTGACCGCTCCAGGCCAAGGGGAGCAACCAAGGGCTACCGATGAGTCGGCACCATGACAAGGTGTTGGGCCAATTCACTTAACCTACCCCTAATGATTCGACGGTGACCGCGATACCATTTAATGCGGCATTGCCCGATAACTGATCAATGAATTGATCGTCGGTGAGATCGTTGACGCTCACCCCGGGTTGGCCGGCTGCGACGCTCAGCTTGATCGATGGGCGATCGTGCCCCCAGCCGTGCGGCAAACTCACGACGCCCGGTAATAACTCGTCCGTCACCTGTAACACGGCCTTCAGTACACCCACCCGCGAGCGAATCTGTATCGTCTCACCATCTTGCAGCGCCCGGGCCGACGCATCATTCGGATGCATCCGCAACGTACAACGCCGCGGACCCTTCACCAGGCGATAAGAGTTGTGCCCCCACGAGTTATTGCTACGTAGATCGCGTCGACCGATTAACTGTAATGTACTGATCTGATCATTACGTTCAAAGAATATGTGTCGCACTCGAGCGATATCCTTTGCAAATACCTCAGGGACAAGCTGGATTCTTTTATTCGCGGTCTGAAGGCGATAGGGCAATGTGGGCTCGAGAGCCCCGAGATCGATTCCATGCACTGAGCGAATAATCTGCGATAAGGTCAGACCATGACCCGAGGGCGCCGACCGACCCACGCGCCAGGAAGCCCCTGCACCTCGCCGACCCCGCCTGATCCCTAGCGCGATCAAACGACGCGGCGTGAGCCAACGTCGTAACATGTGCTCACGCCACGCAGGACGTCGCGCAGGATCTAGGGCCTCCAATCGTTCGACTAATCCTTGAAAGATCTGCCAGTCGTGCCGAGCTGTTTTGGCCACTTCTAC
>CAZSRB010000112.1:0-3647 GCA_964609065.1 uncultured Acidibacter sp.
CGCTCTTTGTCACGAACGCCAAAGCGATGCTCCTCATCGACGATGATCAAGCCTAAGTCTTTGAATCGTGCATCGGCATGGAGCAGTCGATGTGTGGCAATCACGATATCGACTTGCCCGCTCTCGATCCCTTCAAGCACCGCGGTCGATTCTTTGCCAGAGCGAAATCGTGACAGAGATTCAATACGTACCGGCCAATCGGCAAATCGATCGGCAAAGTTCGCCGCGTGCTGCTGCGCAAGGAGCGTGGTCGGTACGAGGACGGCGACTTGTTTGCCCGCTTGCACGGCGACGAACGCCGCGCGCATCGCCACCTCAGTTTTCCCAAAGCCGACATCGCCGCAAACGATACGGTCCATGGGCTGTTCTTTACCGAGATCCTCGATGACTTTACCGATCGCCTCAGCTTGATCAGCTGTTTCTTCAAACGGGAACGCATTGGCAAAGCTTTGGTATTCGAGTTCACGATGCGCAAGGGGTGAGCCCCGTCGGGCGCGTCGTTGCGCGTAGAGATCAAGTAGTTCAGCTGCCACATCGCGAACTTTTTCGGCTGCACGTCTGCGTGCTCGGGTCCATTGATCGGTGCCGAGCTTGTGCAGTGGCGCGTTTTCCGGTGCGGAGCCTGAGTAGCGGCTGACTAAATGCAGTGCATGCACGGGTACGTAGAGCCGATCTCCGCCTTGATACTCAAGAACTAAGAATTCGCCATCTTGATCGCCCACATGCATGCTTTGTAGGCCGATATATCGGCCGACTCCGTACTCCTCATGCACGACGGGAGCGCCAGCAGACAAAGTTTGCAGATCCCGCAGGATGGCGTTGGGATCGGCTGTGACTTTACGACGACGACGTTCCTGACGGGCGCGACTCCCAAAGAGTTGCGACTCGGAGAGAATCGTGAGCGGTGGCTGAATGAGTTCGAGCCCCGCAAGTTCAGGCGCCACGGTGAGCGCAAGCGGCATATCGCCATCGCGAAAGGCTTCCCAACCCTTGACGGCGGTCGCTTTGAGCGACGCCCCGCGCAGAAGTTCCCCGAGCACTTCACGCCGACCGGCGGAGTCCGCGGCAAGCAGCACTCGCCCTGGGAACTGCTCAATGAATTGTTGAAGCGGTGCGAGCGGACGTTCAGCGCGAAGTTCTAGGTGTAAGTTTCGCGGCAAGCGCGAGCCCAGATCCACGTGCGTCGAAAGATCGCTCGATTCTGCGCGCAGTGTACTGGCGGTCGCCTGAGGAAGCGTGGCGAGCGCGCGTGTCGCTTCCTCGGCCGTCAATAAGATTTCTTCAGGGCGTAGCAAAGGTCGTTCGATATCGCCGCAACGATCATCAAAACGTATCTCTACCGCTTGGAGGACCTGCGCGATGGCAGTCTCGGTATCACTCAGGGTATTGAGGAGTCGTGTGCCCGTCGGCAGATAAGCAAAAAGATCGGCCGTGTCGTCAAAGAATAAGGGTAAGTAAAATTCGATGCCGGATGGGGCGATGCCATCGCTCACCCCGCGATAAATGGCACTACGGGTGGGGTCACCTTCAAATCGCTGGCGGTACCGACGGCGAAAGGCGCGTACCGCATCGGTATCAAGCGGCAGTTCTCGCGCCGGCAGTAAGGTGATCTCATTAATGGTCTCAAGAGAACGCTGACTCTCAGGATCAAAGCGTCGAATCGCCTCGATCTCATCGTCAAAGAGATCAATACGGAGGGGCGATGAGCTACCCATCGGGTACACATCGAGCAAAGAGCCGCGCAGCGCAAATTCGCCTGGGTCGCTGACCTGACTGACGCTTGCGTAGCCGGCCTCTGCCAAGCGTAAGCGGAAAGCTTCCAGTCCCAGGCGTTCACCGACCCGCAAACAAAAACTACGGCTATCGATGTAACGACGCGGCGGCAAGCGTTGCAGCAGAGTATCGAGCGTGACTAAGAGCACACCGCGCTGCAGGCTCGGTAACCTCGAGAGTGCCTTTAGCCGCTCTGAAATAATGTCGGCGTGAGGCGAGAACACGTCATACGGCAGGACTTCCCAGTCCGGCAGGGTCAGAAGCTCAAGCTCGCCCCGAGCAAGCGGTTCGGCGAGGAAAAAGCTCAGCTCCGCTTGGCGACGCTCTAGGCTGCGGGCATCGGCTTCCAGGATGATCCAAAGGCCGCTGGCGGTGGGCTCCGCGAGCGCATCGGCGAGCGCGAGCGCGAGGGCGCTACCGTGCAGTTGGCACCAATGAACCAGCGGTCGTTGCGAATCCGGGATCGGGGGTGAGAGCAGCCGAGTCATGGGCGCGCAAGCTTAGACCACTTCGGCAAAGGTGTTGTGGTTAAATCCTCTCTCGCATGTTTCAACCATGGCCCTTGTTCGTTGGCTTGCGCTACGTCCGTTCACGGACTCGCAAGTTTTTCGTTTCGTTCATTACCTGGGTGTCACTCGCCGGGGTGGGCGTGGGTGTGGCCGCGCTCATCGTGATTCTGTCGGTGATGAACGGTTTCGAGGGCGAGCTACGCGAGCGACTACTCGCCTTAAGTAGCCACGCGCATGTAGCGGCACGGACCGCCCCGCAAGGCGAGACCCCCTCAGCACCTGAAACGACGGAGTCTGCCATCTTTGATGTGCGCTCGATTTCGCAGTGGGAAGCGTTGGCCGCGAGGCTGACGGCGCAGTCAAAAGGATCCTTGCAAGGTGCGGCCCCCGCAGTCGAAATTCAAGCGCTCGCGCTACGCACGCCTGAGATGCTACCCATCCGTCTTCGCGGGGTGGTGCCAAGTTCCGAACCCGCCGTCTCGCGTGCGGCGGAGTCTGTGATTGCTGGGGAGCTCTCAGCGCTCGAGCCGGGCCTGGATCGGGTCGTACTCGGTAGCGTCGTCGCCAAATTATTGGGCGTCGGTGTGGGCGATCGGGTAACCGTTCTGGTGCCGACCGTGACCGCAGGCGGTACCCCCTTACCGCGACTTCGAGAGTTTTTGGTGGCGGGTTTATTTGAGGTGGGCTTGCAAGATCACGATGGCACGCTTGCGCTCGCTCATTTCGCTGATGTCGCGGCGCTCGCGCAAGAAGATCGAGCAGCTTTTTCTTTGCAACTTCGGTTTAGCGACGCCTTGCTTGCGCCGAGAGCGGCTGCGGATCTTGCGATGTCTCTGCCAAGCGACCTCTCGATTCGCGATTGGACCCAGGATCATGCGAATTACTTTCGGGCAATTCGTATTGAAAAAACCATGATGGCCTTGATTTTGTTACTCATCGTAGCGGTGGCGGCGTTCAATATCGTGGCGATGCTGGTGATGGTGGTCACAGATAAGCGCACAGACATCGCGATCTTGCGTACGCTCGGTGCGAGCCCAGGTGATGTGACGCGGGTATTTTTGACCCAAGGCTGGGTGATTGGTTGGGGCGGCGTGGTGCTTGGGGTTGCACTCGGTGTGCTGCTTGCGCTCAATGTGGGTGATATCGTGCCTTGGCTTGAGAGAATCTTTGGCTTCAGTTTGATGGATCCGAGTGTCTATTACGTCACGCGAATTCCTTCAGAACTGCGTTGGTCGCAAGTGGCGATTGTCGGTGGCTCGGCGCTATTACTCACCACCTTGGCGAGTGTGTATCCCGCTCGACAAGCCGCGAAAGTCGCGCCGGCTGAGGCACTCCGTTATGAGTAGGCGGACAACGCGATGAGTA
>CAZSRB010000113.1:0-3521 GCA_964609065.1 uncultured Acidibacter sp.
CAGTTATCGCGTCCTGTGTATGAGGTCCCAGGCGGTGCAGAGCGTCGCGATTCGGTGCTGGCAGCATTACGCCATCTCAACGAAATCGGCGTCGCCGATGAAGAATGGGTGCTAGTGCATGACGCCGCTCGACCTTGCGTGTCTCGCGCGGAAATCACGGCGCTCTGTCAGGCGGTTTGGCAGGTGAGTCCCGAGTCACATGGACCCGACAGACAGGGACCCGAGAGTCAGAGAATTGAGGGTGGAATTTTAGCGTTACCCTTGACCGATACGGTCAAGCGTGGCGCGCTCGAGCACGGTCAGGTCGCAAGCCGCGATACCCTCTCGCGCGAGGGTCTTTGGCGAGCGCTCACGCCACAGATGTTTCGTCTCGGCGCGTTGCGAGAGGCCTTGGAGGCGACCGCGCGCGAGGGTCGGGTCCCGACCGATGAAGCCCAAGCGATGGAATGGCAGGGCGCTGGTGCACTCCTTGTCGCGGGTGAGGCCACCAATATCAAAGTCACCACCCAATCGGATCTCGCCCTAGTTGAGGGTGTACTCTCGCATCGTGCGCGAGAGCCGCGTTGAATGAATCACCTAGCCAAGAGGGCGAGAGAGCCAGCATGACCGCAGATCTGAGAGTGGGGTTCGGTGTGGATGTCCACGCTTTCGAAGCGGGTGATCACGTCATGCTCGGCGGCGTGCGTATCGCGCATGATCGCGGTATCAAAGCGCACTCGGATGGCGATGTCCTGCTGCATGCACTCTGCGATGCTTTGCTGGGTGCGACGGGGCTTGGCGACATTGGGCAACATTTTCCAGATTCGGATCCTCGTTGGCGGGGTGCCGATAGCGCCGACTTACTCCGTTCGGTGTGTGAGCAGGTGGCGGCTCGCGGCTTTAAGGTCATCAACGTAGACATGACGCTGTTGGCCGAAGCGCCAAAGCTCGCCCCGCATCGTGCGACGATCGTGGCGCGCGTGGCGGACTTACTCGATATCGAAGCGGATCGCGTGAATCTGAAAGCGACTACCACTGAAAAATTAGGCTTCCTGGGTCGCGCTGAAGGCTTAGCCGCGCAGGCGACCGTCCTCCTGCATCGCGCGTGACCATCGTGACCTCCGACATTCTCCCCGCCCACTGGTTGGCGGCCGCCCTTGATGCACCGCGCGTGTTCGGCTCGCCCTGCGGTACAGCTGAGCTACGTCAGCAGCCCGAAGACTTTCAAGTCGATGAGCGCTTGAGCTTTGAGCCTGCAGGCTCGGGTAGTCACGTGTTGTTACACATTGAAAAGCGCGATGCGAATACCGTGTGGGTGGCCAAAAAAATTGCCGAGGCCGCCCGAATTCGTGTGCAGGATGTGGGCTTTGCCGGACTCAAAGATCGGCATGCGGTCACGCGACAATGGTTTAGTGTCCCTGCGCGAGGACGGAGTGCAGCCAGCTGGGAGGGCTTCTCCGGCGAGGGCTTTACCGTTCAAGCCGCTTCACTGCACAACCGTAAGCTTCCCCGTGGCGCACTGAAGGGCAATCGCTTTCGTATTGTGTTGCGAGATGTGCAGGGTCCAAAAGAAGTCTTCGAATCTCGATTGAAAGAGATGGCCACGCACGGCATTGCCAACTATTTTGGTCCGCAGCGTTTTGGGCGAGATGCGGGTAACTTGCGGTCATTAAGTGAGGCGCTCGCAAGCAGTCCTCGATCCGGCGACCGATCCGTCGGTTGGTTGATTTCCACGGCGCGTAGTGTGCTTTTTAATGCGGTGCTCGCAGAGCGTGTTCGTCTCGGTCATTGGCAGTCTTTGCTGGAAGGTGAGCGCGCGAATCTCGATGGTAGCAATTCAAGCTTCGTTGTCGAAATGGTGGATGAGACGATCAAAGAAAGACTGGCATGCCTTGACATTCATCCCACCGGCCCTCTCTTTGGCAATGGCTCAAAAGTTGTCTTGGGGGGCGAGATCGCAGCCCTGGAATCTCGGATCCTCGCTGAATATGTAGATGTACAGCACTGGTTGAGCGCGGTGGGTGCCGAGGCTGCTCGCCGCCCCCTGCGCGCGAGGGTTGAAGATCTACGCTATCAGTGGCTCGAAGAGGGTGCTGGTCTTGAGTTACAGTTTTCTCTGCGTTCCGGTAGCTTTGCGACGGCACTACTGCGGGAGTTGATAACCGTCTCGGATACGCTGCTAGACGTGCCCGAGTGACTGCAACTTAATCATTAAAATTCCGTTGCTACACGGGCTCGACTAGTCGCAATAAACTTTTCTCATTTGCCCGCTTACGGGTGCAGAGGGCGCTTAACGGCCTATTTGGTTTGTAAAATCGCCGTGCATCAGCGCACATTGCCGAAAAATCTGTGATATTTGCCGTAAGTCACCGCGTCGAACGCGGTCACGCCGGTTGCGTGCTTTGCGCTGAGCACGGGTACTAACGCGGACGGATGCCGTGAGTGCCCGTGTGGCAGAGGAGCGTTGGGTGATCACTGCCAGCTCGCAGTGATCATGTGGAATCTATAGCGTCAGGGATAGATCGCGATATGAGTAATGACGATTCTGTGCTGGTAATCGGCCGCGCGCTCGATAATATCGAGGACGAAGACGAGAGAAAGGTTCTATCGCTAATCCATCATCTCTCTCCGGCGATCAAAGATTGGCGTGCCGCTGGTGATTTAAGGGTAAAAATCTCAGAGACGGAAACGGCACTGAATTCCGAGAGGGAGGCGTTGACTGAGCTTCAGTCTCAGTTAGCTGGCGCCCAGACGGAAAATGAAGCGGCAACTGCAAAAAAGAATAAATATAGCCGGATTGGCGGGATCGTAACGGCAGTCATTTTTTTATTTTTTTGGTTAGTTTCTAGTTTTTTTCTATCTGTATTTGTAACTGCAATTTTTGGCGGCATATTTTATTTTTTTTACTCTAAAGTAAAAAAGAAAGCTGACAGCGCGCAGTCTCTGCTGGTCGAGCTAGAGCAAAAAATCGCCTCTGCAAATACAAATTCTGAGACGCTTGCAGCGGACTTATCGGCGTTGGTGTCAGAGTTGGGATTACGTGCCAAGGGGTTTCCGGAAGTCCGCTTAGCAAAGTTGCAGTTCCCAATGGCGGCGGCGCGCATAGGCGACCGGAGTCTGCTCGTAGATTTATCCGGCTCACATACGCCAGTTCGTCTGCACTCCGTTGATGTCTCAACACTTGAGTCAGGTGTCAAAGATATCTCGAACCGCGCTGAGCAGTTATTGGATGTTCCGTTAATGCTCGCGCCTTCCTCTAATTATGCTGATGACTTGTCGGATGAATTGGAGGAAGCGTTGCATGGCGAGGAGGAAGAGCTTCAGAACTTAGTTACCGACTTTACGCAAAGCCTCGGACAGCTAAAAGACACGAAGTTAGAGTTACCACTCGTTGATGGTGATTCTATCCTCGCTCGTCGTTTGGCAGATCGTGTGGATTCGTCAGGCGATAAAGTCGATGGAATCGCCATAGCCAGCTCGGATGGGGAAATCGGACGAGTACAAGAATTTGTTGATGAGGCGAACCGCAACCGCGAGCAAGC
>CAZSRB010000114.1:0-3389 GCA_964609065.1 uncultured Acidibacter sp.
ATAGGTTCTCCTTTTTTTTGAGATACCCTCCCAAGCTCAGCATGGCGACATCCACCGCAAAAGCGAAGCTCGATGAAAATCGAACAATATGCTGATAATAGCGGCTAGCAGCCCCTGTGCTCGGCGATGCCGTAAACCTCGCATTAGTCAGCGCCATGACTAGCGAGCGCACCGCATTACTGATCGTGAAACCTACATGCCCAAAGAGCGCACGATCAAAGTCATCAACGCCTTGTTTGCGGTTAGGATTACGCGCCGCTTCCATTTCTTTGAGAACGAATGGGTGGCATCGTACGGCGCCTTGACCAAAAATAATAAGGCTGCGCGTGAGGATGTTTGCCCCCTCAACGGTGATGGCCACTGGCACCACTTGATAACCGCGACCCAGATAGTTCTTGGGTCCTAGGCAAATGCCCTTGCCGCCGTGGATATCCATCGCGTCATTGGCAAGTTGACGACCCATTTCGGTCGTGTGGTATTTGAGCATGGCCGAGGGTACGGACGGCTTCTCCCCGCCATCGATCGCACCTGCGGTCACCGAGCGAGCGGCATCCATGGTGTAGGTGAGTCCCACCATACGCGCGATGACTGTTTCAATCCCTTCAAATTTGCCGACCGGCATATTGAATTGACGACGTATGCGCGCATAAGCGCCAGTTGCGAAAACGGCGGCTTTACCGCCGCCTGTGCTACTGGAGGGCAAAGAAATGCATCGACCCACTGATAACTGCTCGACCAGCATGCGCCAGCCCTGACCCGCCATTGCTGGGCCACCGATGATGAAATCGAGTGGCACAAATACATCGCGGCCCTGGATAGGGCCGTTTTGGAACGGTACGTTGAGGGGGAAGTGACGGCGGCCAATGGTAATCCCAGCCGTATTACGCGGAATGAGAGCGCAAGTGATGCCAAGGTCGCGCTGCTCGCCCAGTAACTGTTCGGGGTCGAACATTCTGAAGGCAAGACCGACGACGGTAGCCACTGGTGCGAGAGTGATATATCGCTTGGAGAAATTTAGCCGTAGGCCAATGATTTCTTGGCCTTCCCACATGCCTTTACAGACAATGCCTGTATCCGGTAACGAAGCAGCATCGGAGCCTGCTCGTGGCCCCGTCAGCGCAAAACAGGGGATTTCATCGCCTTGCGCTAGCCTCGGCAGATAGTAGTTTTTCTGATCTTCGGTACCGTAGTGTTGCAAGAGCTCGGCAGGCCCCAAAGAATTAGGCACTGCGACAGTCGATGAGACAGTGGCACTGCGACTTGATAGCTTGGCAAGCACACAGGAGTGGGCATAAGCAGAGAACTCAAGTCCGCCATAGCGCTTCTGGATAATCATCGAGAAGAAGCCGCGCTGTTTTAGAAATTCCCAGATTTCGGGTGGCAAGTCGCCGCGACGGTGCGTGATGTCGAAGTCATCGATCATCCTGCAGAGTTCCTCACAGGGCCCATCCAAAAAGGCTTGCTCTTCGGCGGTCAAAGTCGGTGCCTTGGCGCCAAGGAGTTGGCTCCAGTCAGGTTTACCGGTGAATAGTTGGCCATCCCACCAAACTGTGCCCGCCTCGAGTGCCTCGCGTTCGGTGCTCGACATGGCCGGCAACATTCGACGGTAGATACGCATGAACGGGCGTGTGATGAACGCTTTGCGTAGCGGTCTGATGTTCAATAGCGTTAAGGCAGTGAACAGCAACCAGAGAAAACCCGTCCAGAGGCCTGTAGGCTCAGTCGCCGCCGTATAGGCGATCAGCAACACCAAGAATGTGCCGGTGAAGGCCAGTAGGCTGAGTCGCTTGTAGGCCAAGTAGAGGATGGCCGCGAAAAACAGTAAAGCCAAAGCGCCGCCCTGCATGGACGAGGTCCACAACAGGGCGGCAATCAGTAGGATCAGAACAGTGAGGGTAACCATAGGCGAAAGCCTACGGGTTTTGCGGCTTAAGACAAGCCGCTTCACTCACCTTGCAGTCAGAGATCGTTCAGAGCAGGTCTTTGACTCCGTCGCGCTCTTCCAGTAACTCGCGGTGGGTGGCATCCATCCGTGAGCGGCTGAAATCGTCAATCGATAAACCCTGTACGATTTCATAGGCACCGTTTCGGCAGACGACAGGATAGGAGTAAATCACGCCCTCGGGGATCCCGTAGCTCCCATCCGAGGGAATACCCATCGACACCCAATCGCCCTCTTTCGAGCCGTGGAACCAGTCTCGGATATGATCGATCGCCGACGAGGCAGCCGATGCAGCCGAGGAAGCGCCGCGCGCTTTGATAATCGCGGCGCCGCGTTGCTGGACCGTTGGAATGAAGGTTTGCTCTGTCCAGGCAGCATCGACTAGCGAGGTCGCCGCCTTACCGTTCACGAGGCAATGGTTGATATCGGGATACTGCGTCGCCGAATGATTACCCCAAATCGTCATATTACGGATGTCATTTACATGACAGCCCGTTTTTTCGGCGAGCTGCGACAACGCTCGATTGTGGTCGAGGCGGGTCATCGCCGTGAAACTTTTAGGGTTGAGGCTGGGCGCATTTTTCATCGCGATCAGAGCATTGGTATTGGCTGGATTACCCACCACTAGCACGCGTACATCACGCGCAGCGACGGCATCGAGCGCCTTACCTTGAGCCGAGAAAATCTGTGCGTTGGCTAACAAGAGATCTTTGCGTTCCATGCCTGGGCCGCGCGGTCGCGCGCCGACTAGCAGCGCAGCATGGCAATCTTTGAAAGCTACCTGCGCATCGTCCGTCGCCACGACTTTGTTCAGTGTCGGGAACGCGCAATCGTTCAACTCCATGACAACGCCTTGTAGGGCAGCCAAAGCTGGGGTGATCTCCAGCAGATGCAGATTGACGGGTTGGTCAGGGCCCAGCATGGCGCCTGAGGCCACGCGAAAAGCGAGCGCATATCCAATCTGGCCGGCACCACCAGTGATGGCGACGTTAAGGGGTTGCTTCATCCGGATTCTCCACAGGTCGTTCGTAGGCTGGCGCGAGCGGCGCCATGTCAGCCCTGTAATTTTACGGCAAGCGAAAGGCTGAAAGGGACCCCGGAAAAGGGGTGGCCATTCACTTGACAGCGATATGGTGTTGTAGTTATATATAACACCAATAGCTTTTTTCGGAGCTTTGCCCCATGATTCTGGGACTGAGGGAGAACAACATATGGAACCGCACTGGGCCGAAGGTGCCCCAATCTATCGCCAGTTGCGCGACCGAGTGGTTGCCATGATTCTCGAGGGTATCCTCAAGGAAGGCGATGCACTGCCCTCAGTGCGTAACGTCGCTGCGGAATTTCGCATCAACCCACTCACGGTGCTCAAGGCCTACCAAGAGTTGGCCGACGAGCAGTTAGTCGAGAAGCGGCGTGGGCGCGGCATGTTTGTGAATGCCGGTGCCCG
>CAZSRB010000115.1:0-3386 GCA_964609065.1 uncultured Acidibacter sp.
TCAAAGGTAAATCCGGGGGTTAGCTTCGCGATATCGTTTAGATCACGTACCACTTTCTCGCGAATGACCGTCTGATCCAGTACCGCAATCGTCAGCGGAACATCCTGCAGGTTTTCCTCAAACTTACGTGCCTGAACGACGATTTCCTGAAGCTCTTCGACACCCGATTGGGCGTTTACGAATGGAGCAGACGTTGCGAAAACGGCACCGGTCGCCGTCAGCAACGTACGACGAACCCAAGCCTGTACTGGGCGCATAGAACATCCCCCGTTTATGTTATTTATTTATGACCCCACACCGAGGGTCGTCTAGACGATGGCGTAGCGTCAATGTTTCACGAGGGAATTGCTGTCCGCTCATCCGCCTGATGAACTAGCGTAATCAGGCCCGATCGGTCATCCGACGAGTCATATCTGAGACGGCTTCGATCGCCTTGGCATTGGACTGAAACATACGCTGTGCGTTGATGAGCCCCAGTAATTCATCGGTCAAATTAACGTTAGAGGTCTCAAGTGCGCGGCTTTGTACGGCGCCGATACCGCTATCGGTTGGATAGCCAAAAATTTCATTATCTCGACGCGTCGAGCGATAAAGACCATCGCCTAGCTGCGTCAATTGCCCTGGGTCGGTAAAGCGCGCCATGAGTACCCGACCAAGATCAAGTGAACGACCACTATCGTAGGTGGCCATAATATTGCCGCGACGATCAATCTCGATCGTATCGAGCTGATCGGCGGGAAAGCCGTCCTGTTTCAACGCTTGAATACTAAAATCACGCGGGAACTGGCTCGTATTCGCTGCAAAGTTAATATTTAAAACCAGTGGATCGGCGCCGTTGCCGAGATTAAAGGGTGCAAATTCGGTACTTCCAAATGGCTCTGCGAGTAAGCCATCAGTACCAAAGATTAATTCTCCCGTTGAGATCGGCTGGACTTGCTGCGATCCAATGAAGACGCGAGCCGTCCAACGATTAAAGGGATCATCCGGTGTCGCGAGCGAGTTACGACTAAAATATACGGTTGCATCAACGGGACTACCTAGGGAGTCGAAAAGGCGCACAGAGGTCGCGGCGGCATATGTGTCGGGATTATTGCGATCAAAGACCTCGCTGGAAACAGCGGCGTTAGCAGGTAGATTAATACCAAAATCAATAAGCGAAGAGGCTCGGGGTAAGCCGGCTGCGGGTGGTAAGCGAAAGGGATCGCCTACACTGTTGCCGTCGGTTGGGGTTCGATCTACCAGCAAAGATCTGCCGTCTGAATCCACTAAAAATCCCTCGGCATCTACAAAGAATTCACCTCGACGACAAAATAGGCAATCACCTTCGGTCCCTACACCAGCCGGCACTTTGTCTGACACCACAAAAAATCCCTCGCCATCAATCGCGAGATCAAATACCGATTTCGTGGATTTAAAGCTGCCCTGTAGAAATTGCTGATCGATCCCGAGTACGCGTGAGCCTATACCGGGGACAGGGCCAGGCCGACTGGCTTGAGTGGTCGAGACGAGATCCCCAAAGTTCACCCGCGAACGCTTAAAGGCCGTGGTACCGACGTTGGCAATATTATTGCCTCGTACCTCAAGCTCGCGTGTTGCGCCGTTCAAACCGGTCAATGACACACCAAATGACATAGCTCATCCTCGGAAAACCGATGGTCTGTAAGCCATGGAGCAAAAAGCTTGCCACCAGCGATTTTCCGAGGGTGGGGTGGCCCATGCGTACCCCGCCGATACGCTGGCAGGAGGGTCGTACTCTGGCCGTTAAACCGTCAGTGCTGCGCCAACTGGCAAGTGATGCCTGTCGAGTCGTGATCGGCCACCCAAGGATTTGATTTCAAGCACAAACAAGGCTGCCGCGACCGGATGCCCTGCAGCGATCAATAACTCTCGTGCGGCGAGTGCTGTCCCTCCAGTCGCGAGAACATCGTCAACAATGAGTACTCGACACTGCGGTGCCAGAACATCGCCCTTCAGCTGTAGTTCGTCCTCACCGTACTCCAAGGTATAGCGCAGACGATGGATTCGTGGCGGTAGCTTGTTCGGCTTACGTAGCATGGTAAAAGGCTTCGCGAGCGCGAGCGCTAAAGCACTACCAAACACTAAGCCGCGCGACTCAATGGCCGCCAAGGCATCGAATTCAAAAGCCTGGCTACGCGCCGCCAACTCGTCAATGGCGTGTCGAAACGCAACGGGGTTTGCCAGCAGCGGTGAGATATCTCGGAAGGCAATCCCTGGCTGCGGAAAGTCGGGTACAACCGGCAGATAATCAGCTAAATTCATGCGGGCTTAAGGGGGGGTTGTGACAGCAAACGCACTCATCGTAATCGCTTTGGCGGATGAACTGCACGGTGTGATCGATGAAATCTCCGTCCCCGTGCTCGAGTGCGGCGTGGGTAAAGTGAACGCCGCGACGGAATTATCGCGCGTGTTGAGCCGACAATCCATTGATCTGGTCATCAACTATGGCAGTGCAGGTGGAGTCAGTGCTGACGCACAGGGTCTCATTGAGATTGCCGAGGTTCTGCAACGCGACATGAACGCAGAACCGCTCGCACCCCGCGGCCGTACGCCTTTTGAATCAGGTGCGGATCGACTTCGTTCGGGCCATACAGGCTTCGTGTGTGCGACGGGCGATAACTTTGTGAGGGCGCACGATCCGTGGTTACACGCGCAGGGGGTTCATGTCGTCGACATGGAGCTCTTTGCGATTGCCAAGGTCTGCCAACGCTTCGAGGTCCCTTGGCGTGGGTTTAAATATGTGTCTGATCGAGCCGACGAAAACGCTGCTGACGATTGGCAAAAAAATGTCCGCGATGGCGCAAGCGCTTTTGCCCATTCACTACCCGGCATTTGGAGATCACGCTGATGTCGCGCGCTGCACGGTTACCTAGCCAAACGCCGCAATATCGAAGTCTGTGGCGCCGTGTCCTCGGTCTTTTCGGTCTGACCCTGCTCGGTTGGCGTGTCGACGGTGAACTACCTGATCTCCCCAAATGCGTGCTCGCCATTGCGCCGCATACTACGAACTGGGATTTTATTGTTGGCATTTTTGCGTATTTCGCATTACAGATCCGTGCTTCGTGGCTCGTCAAACACACGGCACTACAAGGACCTTGGGGGCCTCTTGGTCGCTATCTGGGTGGTATCGGTGTAGATCGAAGACGAGCTGGCGATGTAGCGGGACAACTCGCCAAAGAATTTGCTCAGCGCGATCAATTAGTCCTTGCGATTACCCCAGAGGGTACTCGTAAGCGCGTAGTGGATTGGAAGCGCGGCTTCCATAATATCGCCTTAGCCGCTCAAGTGCCGATTGTGCCGGTCGCGATCGATTACTCTCGAAAGGCCATCCGCTTTTTTCCGCCTTTCATGCCACAGCCCGACTATGC
>CAZSRB010000116.1:0-3365 GCA_964609065.1 uncultured Acidibacter sp.
GCGTAGTTGCCGACCACAGAATCAAAGCCGTACAGTGCTTTGAGCGGCGCGCTTTCGAACCAGTGATCTAAGATTTCCCCCGCGCTACGCGTAAATAGTTCATGCAGTTCGCGTTGGACCCGTAACGGTAGTGCGCGTAGCTCCCAGCCAAAGCGTAAGGCTTCCCATAGATCACGGCCACGCTGAAGGTCCGTAGGAGGAGTGCGTTTCAGTAGATGGCGCAGTAGCGTGAGCGCATGCCCGAGCATTTCATTGAACTCGGGGAGTCGTGCGGCATCGCGTGCGCTGAACCGTCGGACCTCTGCCAAGGTATCGGCTGCGCTCGGTCCAGCACTGAATGAGTCACCTTGTTCTAGAGGCAGAAAATTCTGCATCGGCCGCATCAGGATCCGCAGCCCGTGCGCCGCTAGATGTAGGTCACGAATGATCTCAGGGTCGAGTAGTGAGACGGTGTAGCTGGCGCTGGAGTTACGAAAGCCCGGCCAGAACTCTTCGGTCACCGCCGCGCCCCCAACACGCTCTCGACGCTCGAAGACCCCGACTTTCCAGCCCGCGCACGCAAGGTAGCAGGCGCAAACGAGACCGTTGTGTCCACCGCCAATGATCACGGCATCAAATTTTTCGCCCGAGGGCTTGCGACTGGATGTATTCACAGGTACTGTATGGATAAACAGAGGTGTCCCATGTCAGATCTCACTCCCAGACAAACCGAAATTCTCCGTCTCATTCAACGCACCATCGCCGAAACCGGCATGCCGCCCACCCGTGCTGAGATTGCCGACGAGCTCGGCTTTCGCTCAGCCAACGCGGCCGAAGAGCATTTGCGTGCCTTGGCACGCAAGGGCGTCATCTCACTCGTGCCGGGCACATCGCGCGGTATCCAGCTTAAAGACATTTTGCGCGAACAGCTGGGTTTGCCGCTGATCGGGCGGGTCGCCGCTGGGCGCCCCATTCTCGCAGAAGAGAATATCGAAGCACGGTTCGATATCGATCCTGGCATCTTTTCGCCTCGTCCTCATTACCTACTCAAGGTGGTGGGTATGTCCATGAAGGATGCCGGTATTTTTGATGGCGATCTGGTGGCCGTGCATCGTACGCCCGATGTGCGCAATCGTCAGATCATCGTCGCCCGACTCGAGAACGAGGTCACTGTTAAGCGCTATAAGCAGGAAGGTCCCACCGTTTGGTTGCTACCCGAAAATCCCGACTTTGAACCCATTCGGGTCAATGTACGCGAAGAGCCCTTGATTATTGAGGGCGTGGTGGTGGGCGTACTGCGTCGCGGTGCCGAGCAGGGTAAGACCCTCTAAACCCTACCGAGGTTAGTCATGTCCACTTTCGAACTGCGCCCCTCACCGGGCGTTGGGAGCGGCTTTGTCTTCAAAAACGGCCGAGCAGCGCGCCCTTCAAAAAAATCATCGCTACGACGATTTAGTTGTCCGTGTGGTTGCGGTCGGACCGGCTGGTTTTCTCAGCCACGGTCGTTACGTAGCGCAACGTCGCTGGACACGCCCGTGGTGTCACCGGCTGCGCCTCTTTTGACGGACTGAGGGGTGGTGTCATGTCTTCGGTTCGTCCGCAGCAGGCGACGGGCGATACCTCGCTTGAGTCCTTGCTACAACATCCGGCGTTGTGGCGCGGACGACAAGCGGCCACACGTCCCACGCTGTCGAGCGGCAGTGCAGTACTCGATGCTCAGTTGCCGAGCGGGGGTTGGCCTGCAGGCGGGCTGACGGAGATCCTGACGCGCCGCACTGGGCTTGGCGAGTTACGACTCTTGCTCCCCCTGTTACGCAGGGTGGGTCAACAAATTCCTGCGCGCTGGGTGGTGTGGGTGGCGCCCCCTTTTGAGCCCTATGCACCGGCGCTACAAGCCTATGGTATGCCGCTCGCTGGGCAGTTAGTGATTCGTACGACGGAGACCGCCTGGGCGCTTGAGCAGGCCTTGGAGTCTGGGGCATGCGCGGTGGCGCTATGCTGGGGCTTACATGCGCAGGCTGCACAGCGAGCCCAGATGTTGCGCAGATTGCAGTGGGCGGCGCAGCGCAGTGGCTTACCCGTATTTTTGTTTCGTGATTGGCAAGCCTTACGCGAGCCTTCCACGGCTGAACTACGGCTCACGTTCGAACCGTTGAAGCTCGGCGGTCAAGTGCAGCTCATCAAAAGTCGGGGTGGGTCACGCAATCCCTGCAAATTTCTTTGGTCAGAGTTTGAAAGAGTATCTGAGCCAAGTTCTCGTTTGGGTAGAGCGCCGCTATGAGACGCAGTGCTCGGCCCTTATTGCCCGTCGCAGCGCGGACTCAGGGCGCGCGTACCGGCGCTCCCGTCTCGGCTGAATTAGAGCTGGTCGGTGAAGAGCCTGCAGGTCTGTCGGCACGGGAGTTGTGGCTCGCGCTCAGTGAGCCAGAGCCTGATAAACAGCGACGTTTATGTCAGATCGCACAAGCGTTCAGTTCTCAAGTGAGTCTCGAAGCTCCCGATGGCGTCTTGCTCGAAGCAGGACGTAGTCGTCAATATTTTGGAGGTCTCAAACGTTTACTCGCACGATTACAGCAGCGTTGTCAGCACGCTAAGCTCAAACCCAGATGGGGCCTAGCACCCACCCCTTTGGCAGCTTTGGTTTTGGCGCGTGCGCTACCGGGCCAGATGGTCTTACAGCGCTCCCAGTTGGTGAGTGCAGTAGCCTCATTACCTTTGGCATCACTCGGGTGGCCAGAGCGGACGGTGGAGCGTTTGGCGGCGATTGGGGTTCGTGAGATCGGTGGTGCGTTGCGTTTACCTCGCGCGGAATTTACGCGCCGCTATGGACGTAGTTGCCTTACAAGTCTGGATCGTCTGCTCGGTCGACAGGCGGACCCGCGTCCACGACTGAGCTCGGCGTTACGTTTTCGTGTGCAGCGTTCGCTCGACTTTGAGCTGCGCGATACTGCACTCATCCTGCGTGAGCTACAGCCGATGCTACAGACGCTTGAACAATTTTTGCGTCGTCAGCAACGCGCGATCGAGTGTCTGCAGTTACGTTTGCAACATCGCACACGCTCGCTACAAGCGACACCGGCTTGCACGATTTTGCGCGCGACGCTCGCGCAGGCGAGTTCACACGCAGGGCCTTTCGCGCGTTGGTTCGCTGAGCGTCTGGCCCGAGAGCGATTACCGGATACCGTCATTAGTTTGGAGTTACGTGCAGCGGTCTTTTTGCCGATGACGGTTCAGAGCGATCATCTTTGGCAGCCCGGAGAGTACGGCGGTGCGATGGGGCGAGAGTCTCCGGCTCTCATCGAGCGCTTACGGGCACGGCTCGGACATGAAGCGGTATACGGGATTTGTCTGGTCGATGAGCATCGACCGGAGTGTGCTTACCGTGT
>CAZSRB010000117.1:0-3319 GCA_964609065.1 uncultured Acidibacter sp.
GAAGAAAGTGGAGCGGGCGATGGGAATCGAACCCACGTTAGTAGCTTGGGAAGCTACAGTTCTACCATTGAACTACGCCCGCAGCCGTCTGCTTAAGTGTAGGCACTCCTGACCCCGCTCGCAACGGCGCGGGGTCTATGCTGAACGCACTCAAGAGTCTGGGGGTGCCTGCTCGTCATCACGCAACTCAGCGAATCGAATGACGCTAAACATCAGGATGACTGACACGATGAAATCGCCGGCACTCGTGTAGTAGAGCCAAATATCCGTCGAAAAATGCTCCGCGACCAAGTAATTAAGCCCCGCCATCACGAGCCCAAGGGTCGCCATCCCAAACGCTAACCTCTGGGTACTGACCGGGGATGGCATATACCGCGCTATGCGACGCCCAAAGTAGCCCCCTCGATTGAATAAAGCATCGGAGAACATCAACGAAGCGACTAACAGCCCGAGATAAGTGCTCTTCATCTTGACGATGGAATCGTCATCGAACACCAAGGAAAAGCCTGCTGACACCAACAGCATGACTACGCCAAACATGGCAAGCCCGCCTAGCAAATCCACCTTAACAAAGCGCTGCGCCACCACCACCCCAAGACCCGCAATCGCGGTAATGACGGCGGCGGTCGCCAAATGATCCGTCACTTTGGCGATGATGAAAAACAGAGCACCCAAAGAAATATCGGTATATATCGAATACTTATTTCGTTGCCATTTTTCTGAAGCCGCTTTCATTTCAGCGACGCGTGCTTCGGCAGCAGTCGTCACCTCAGCCACACTTTTGGGAGTCGATCCTGACGCGTGCGCAGGCGCCATCAGAGTTTTTCCTGGATGGCTCTCATGGATTAAATCTTTGTTAAGGTACACTCGGATACCAACCGACCAAAGACTGACATACCCCACCTCGACTCTAAGAATCCCACGTTCGCCCAAGTCAGCTTGCAAGATATGCGTTCGAGACATCCCCTCAGGGGTCCAGTAATCCGTGGCGTCCGCAGTCAATAATTGCTCGCTCTCAAATAGGCGACTGGTCATCGTTTTCAAGGTGACCGCGGTTTCGATGCGAAACTGACGTCCATCCACTTTGAACGGGCGTTGATAAGTCCATAACTTCACAGGGCTCGCTCCGACAAAGATGACGGTTTGGCTAACATGGCCACCAATTGCTGATGGACATTAGTAAACGAGGACCGATTAATACAGTAATGAAGGAAACTGGCTGTTACGCCACCGCTTTCACGTAGCATCTCATGACTGAGTTGGGCGCCGATTTTTTCCATCGCCCTTTGCGAGCGCTTATTTTGCTTCCCTACGTGAAACCATACCGTCTCAACGAACTGAAAAGCGTGTCTGAGCATCAACAACTTGAGTTCAGCATTATAGCGACCGCCCCAAAATGGACGCGTTAGGAACGTATAGCCGATCACGATATCTTGCGAGTCCAAGCGATGATCATAGTAGCTAGACACACCAATGACGGCCCCACTTGTCTGATCCGTCACCAGCAAGGCCCCGCCAAGACCAAGTAGGCGCTCAAAGAGCGCATCAAAGATCTCGCGCTGCCAACGCAGCGGCTCTGGATGTTGCACCCAAATCAATGGATCCGATGCAGTGCGATAGAGCGGCTCGTAATCAGCGCGGACGAGTGGGCGCAAGCTTAAGTTATCGCCCACTAGCCGCGGCTGTAAATCAAAGATCACTGCAGCGCGGCTTCCAATCCTTGCGTGAACGCAGCGCCCGTCGGTACCTTGGCGGAAGACGCTTTTACCGTGTTGCCAATCGGCTCAGCTCGACCCCCTAGGCAGGTCGCCAAAAAATTCTCGGTGACAGCATTAAAAGCAATATTGTTCTCGGGGCGCGCAAAACCGTGACCTTCGTCTGGGAACAAGACGTAGGTGACCGGGATACCCTTCTCATTCATGGCCGAGACAATTTGATCCGACTCCGCCTGTTTGACTCGAGGGTCGTTCGCGCCTTGACCTATCAAAAGTGGCTTTACGATGTTACCGGCCTTATAGAGCGGCGAGCGCTCCTTGAGTAGCGCCAGTCCCTCCTCCGTATTGGGATTACCCATACGCTGATGGAACTGCTCAATCACTGCAGTCCAATAAGGCGGGATGGTTTGCAGCAGCGTCTCAAGATTCGACGGGCCTACAATATCGACGCCACAAGCAAAGACCTCAGGCGTGAAGGTGAGCCCTGCGAGGGTCGCGTAGCCACCATAAGAGCCGCCCATAATGGCGATCTGATCCGGCTGTGCAATATTTTCTTTGATAGCCCAATTGACCGCATCAAGCAGATCATCATGCATTTTACGACCCCATTCGAGATCGCCGGCGGAAATAAAAGCCTTACCAAAGCCTGTAGAGCCACGGAAGTTCACCGACAAGACGGCGTAGCCTCGATTAGCGAGCCATTGGTGATAGGCGTTATATCCGTAATTATCACGGGCCCAGGGACCCCCGTGAACAAGCAATACCATCGGTACGGGCTTGGCGGGCCGCTGCGGCATGTCGGCTTTAGCACCAGGCGGTAAAGTGACGTACGCGGTCATCACGAGTCCATCACGAGCGGTAATTTCCACTGGATGCATGGACTGCAGCGGAGCACCTTCTAGCTCGGGGCGAGAGACATACAATCGCTGCAGAGTTTTTTGAGTTCGATCAAATAAATGCACCTCTGGCGAGGCGATGACAGGATCTACAGCCACCGTCCAAAGTCGATCATCGTCTGTACGCGATGTGACGCTAACGTCACCCGACAAAGAGGACGATAGCCAAGCAAGATCGGACCCGATGGCTGGATCAAGCGCGGTCCACTCCTCGCGAAGATAGGTCACAGCGTAGGCTTCAACGACGCCCGTCTTGGGATTAGTTAGCGCGTTGCTGACATCAGCGCGATCGGCGGCGCCAATGACTTTGGTCGCGCCACTTGCCACATCTTGCGCGACGAGCGCAGCGGTATCACGGCCACGACTATCAATCCAATAAAGCGTTGTGCCGTCGGTGGTAAATCCCACGGGTTGGGTCGTAAGAGAGTCTTCCAGCGTCGTCGAAGCCAAGGAGCGGTCAGCGACTTGATTATTTTTGACCTCGAAAAAATCGAACCCGCCCTCGGCGTTGGGCCGTAAAGCCATCCGCAGGGCCAAATTCGCATCGGCGACGAATCCCGCATAGCCATCGCCCCGGATAATTTCAGTCAACTTGCCTGTAGCGAGCTCGAGGCTATGCACGTCGTGCCAACGCGCATCACGATTATTGAGACCCACCAAAATGCGATCTTTGAATAACGGTGAGCTTGCAATCAGTTGGACGCGAGT
>CAZSRB010000118.1:0-3258 GCA_964609065.1 uncultured Acidibacter sp.
GGATACGGCAAGCCCAATAGCTTGGCGCTTTTATCAAATGCCTCGCCGGCTGCGTCATCGCGCGTTTCACCCAAAATCCGATAGCGACCTAAACCTTTGACCTCGATCAGCAAGGTGTGACCGCCGGAGACCAATAACGCGACATGAGGATAAGGCGGTGGCTCAGGTTCCAATTGAGGCGCCAACAAATGACCCTCAAGGTGATGGATGCCAAGGCTGGGCACGCGCCAGGCTGTGGCCAAGGATCGCGCAAGGGCGCTGCCACACAAAAGCGCACCAATCAGGCCCGGCCCCGCGGTGTACGCAACACCCTCGATGGCGGACGCAGAGGTCTTGGCCGACTGCAGCGCCTCATCAATCAACGGCAAAAGGCGATGGATGTGATCTCGAGAGGCGAGCTCCGGCACAACCCCACCGTAGAGCCGATGTAACTCGATTTGCGAGAATAAGGCGTGCGAGAGCAATCCTTGCTCGCCGTCATAGACGGCAGCGGCTGATTCGTCACAGGAAGATTCGATCGCGAGAATGCGCATAGTCAGTAAATTTTGCCTTTTGCGCCCCAGATCATTAGAATCCCCGCCCCTGTCCGTGCAGGGCACTTTTGGAAATCCTTACTAATCAAGGGGTTGAGGTTTAAATGCCCAGCGTTCGAGTGCGTGAAAATGAATATTTCGATGCCGCCCTGCGCCGTTTTAAGCGTGCGTGCGAAAAAGCGGGTGTGCTGACCGAGCTGCGTCGTCGCGAATTTTACGAGAAGCCGACGCAAGAGCGAAAGCGCAAGAAGGCCGCGGCCGTCAAGCGCCACCAAAAGCGCTCGACACCGCTACGCGTAGGCGCCCGGGCTCGCTGACCGATGGCGCTTAAAGAGCGCATCACCGATGACATGAAGGCTGCCATGCGAGCCGGTGAAAAGGACCGGCTCGGCGTGATTCGTATGTTGCAGGCGGCCATTAAGCAGCGCGAGGTGGATGAGCGGATCACTTTGGATGACAGCGCTGTGTTAGCTGTTGTCGAAAAGATGGTCAAGCAGCGCAAAGAAGCGATCAGCCAGTTTGAAGCCGGTGGGCGCGCGGATCTCGCTGCCAAAGAAGCCCAAGAGATTGAAGTTTTAACCGCGTACCTGCCAGAGCCCTTGGCAGCAGAGGAAGTCGCCGCGCTGATCGAGCAGGCGATTCAAAGCACCGGCGCCGCCTCCATCAAGGACATGGGCAAGGTCATGGCAGCGGTCAAGGCCGCTGCCGCGGGACGCGCTGATATGGGCGCGGTCAGCGCCGCCATTAAGCAACGCCTCAGCGCCGGCTGAGGCTTTATGCTTGCCGCCCATGAGCGGGCGCATTCCTCAGCACTTCATCGACGAACTGGTTGCCAGAACCGATATCGTTGAGTTGATCGGATCGCGTGTGCCGCTCAAAAAAGCGGGCCGCGAATTTCGCGCCTGCTGCCCTTTTCACGATGAGAAAACCCCCTCGTTTTGGGTAAGCCCTGACAAACAGTTCTATCACTGCTTTGGTTGCAGTGCGCATGGCACAGCGGTCGGGTTTCTCATGAATTACGACCGACTGAGCTTTCCCGAAGCGGTGGAAGAACTCGCCCAACGAGCCGGCCTGGATGTCCCCCGCGAGGATGATGGACGCCCTGCCGATGCCACCCCAGTCTTGAGCCCTCTTCTGGATCAGGTGGGAAACTATTGGCACGACAAATTGCATCGTGAACCGAAAGCTGCACGCTACGTGGCGGATCGGGGTCTCGAAGCGACGACACTCAAGCAATTTAATATCGGATATTCGGCCAATTCGTGGTCAGATGTGCTTGATCGTTTCTCTAAAGATACAAAGTCGAGAGAGTCGCTCGTAACCACGGGTCTCGTGATCGAACGAGAAAGCGACGGGAACCGGTCTAACGAGCGACTGTACGACCGCTTTCGCGACCGCATCATGTTCCCGATTCGTGACGCTCGGGGTCGTACGCTTGGCTTCGGCGGCCGCGTGATCGACCAAGGCGAACCGAAGTATCTCAACTCGCCGGAAACCCCCCTGTTCCAAAAGGGACGCGAACTGTACGGACTCTACGAAGCCCGCCAAAGCCGCCAAACGCTCGATCGGCTTTTGATTGTGGAGGGCTACATGGATGTTGTCCGCCTGCATCAAGCTGGCCTGCACTACGCCGTTGCGACACTTGGGACCGCGACAACTCCCGAGCACCTGAAGCGCGCCTTCCGCTTGGTCAGCGAAGTGGTGTTCGCTTTCGATGGTGATCGAGCAGGCCGTGCCGCGGCTTGGCGGGCCTTGAACAATGCGTTACCCGAAGCAAAGCAAGGTCGTCAGCTGCGCTTTCTATTTTTACCGGATGGAGAGGATCCCGACAGCTTGGTCGGCAAAGAGGGTCGCGAAGCGTTTGAACAACGCGTGGCGGCTGCCATGCCCTTGTCGGAATATTTGATTCAAGAACTCAGCGCACAAGCGGATCTGAGTCACGCCGACGGCAAGGCACGCCTCGCTGAACTTGCCAAACCGCTGCTCGCCCGCGTGCCGACGGGCGTCTACCGCGAACTGTTACTAGGACGAATTGCCGAGAGTATCGGGCTGAGCGCAGAAAGGCTCGCGGCGATTTGGGCTGACGACTCATCAGTGCAGTTACGTCCTCAGGATCGGGCCGCACGCAACGAGCGGACGACCCGAGCGCGCGGCGCGGGACGCGGCGGCCTTCTGCGACAGGCGGTGCTCGTGCTGCTCCATCATCCCAAAGTGGCTGGGCAGATCAGCTTCACGCAATTGGAGTCACTGGATGCGCTCGACCAACCGGGTATCGAGATCTTGCGAGGTCTACTGAATGAACTTCGTGAGGATCCTGTCGAACACACCGCCCAGGTTCTCGAGCGTTGGCGCGAGCGCCCCGAATACGAACGCCTCGTGCGCCTTGCGACCGAGGAGTCCCTCATACAAGACGCCGCGAGCGCTCTGAGTGAATTGACCACCGCCCTACAGCGGCTCGTTTCCGAGCATCGTTTGCGACGTTTCGACCAATTAGTCGCCAGGTCGGGTAGCGCAGAACTTTCAGCCGAGGAAAAACTGGAACTTCGCGAGTTGATGGCGAGTCGAACCACGCAATCCGGCCCTTGATCTGGTAAAATTACCGGTTCGCCAGCGCGTTCACCCGGCGGTGCTTCCGGGCAGTTTGGTGTCGGCAAAATTTTCTTAGACATTCCCTTTTAGGCAGTCCCATGAGCAAGAAACCCACCAAGGCAACGAAGTCCACCAA
>CAZSRB010000119.1:0-3241 GCA_964609065.1 uncultured Acidibacter sp.
TGCATGCTTTTCGAGATCGCTTCAATATTCCCATCTCGGATGAGGAAATGAACGCGTTGCCGTTCCGCAAGCCAGAGGAAGACAGCGAAGAAATGCGCTACATGCGCGAGCGCCGAGTCAGACTCGGCGGCTATTTGCCGCAACGTCGACGGCAGGCGCCTGCGCTTGAGGTTCCCCCGCTGGAGAGTTTCAAGTCCTTGCTGGAGGGTAGTGAAGGGCGTGAGATCTCCACCACAATGGTCTTTGTGCGGATGCTGACGGCGCTACTCAAAGATAAAAAGATTGGCAAACATATCGTGCCGATCGTGCCGGATGAGGCGCGTACCTTTGGTATGGAGGGTTTGTTCCGCCAAGTCGGTATCTACTCGTCTGTTGGACAGCTCTACACCCCTCAGGATGCCGATCAGCTGATGTCTTATCGCGAGGCGAAGCAGGGGCAAATCCTAGAAGAGGGCATTAACGAAGCAGGCGCGCTCTGCTCGTGGATGGCAGCCGGCACCGCTTATGCCAATCACGGTATCAACATGGTGCCGTTCTATATTTTCTATTCGATGTTCGGGTTCCAGCGGGTGGGCGATTTTATTTGGGCGGCGGGCGATTTGCAGACTCGCGGATTTTTGCTCGGTGCCACGGCGGGGCGTACCACCCTCGCCGGTGAGGGACTGCAGCACCAAGACGGACACAGTTTGCTCTTGGCCTCAACCGTGCCAAATTGCCGCAGCTACGATCCCGCATTCGGCTATGAATTGGTGACTATCGTGCAGGATGGTCTTCGCCGTATGTTCGTTGGGGGCGAGAGTATTTTTTACTACTTGACCGTGATGAACGAAAACTACCCGATGCCCGCGATGCCAGAGGGCGCGGCGGAAGGCATTCTCAAAGGCATGTACTCCTTGGGCGCGCCACCGAAGCCATCTAAGAAAAAGACTCCACGCGTGACGCTTATGGGATCGGGCACGATCTTGCGTGAGGTGCAGGCGGCTGCGGATGTGCTGCGCGATGAGTTTTCGGTCGATACCGAAGTGTTGTCGGTGACGAGTTACGGGGAACTGCGTCGTGAGGCGCTTGAGGTCGAGCGCGCGAATCTTCTGCATCCAGAGCGAGCGGCTGCAACGCCATACGTCGCAGACTTTTTGCAGTCGCGTACAGGGCCGTTTGTGGCGGCGAGCGACTACATGCGTAGCGTTCCCGATCAGATTCGCCAATGGGTTCCGGGTCGCTACGTGGTACTGGGTACCGATGGATTCGGTCGCTCAGACGCCCGAGCGGCATTACGCGGACACTTTGAGGTCGATCGGCGGTTCATCGTGCTCGCAGCCTTGCGCGCACTCGCTGACGAGGGGCAAATCGATACGGCAGTCGTCACGGCGGCGATCGCACGGCTCGGTATCGACGTCAACAAGCCCAATCCCCTGACGGCCTAACGGACCATAGAGCGAGAACAGGCATGACAGACAAAGAAATTAGAGTTCCCGATCTGGGTAGCTTCAAAGATGTGACGGTGATTGAGCTGTTGGTACAGGTGGGCGATCGACTGGAGGTCGATTCCCCTCTTGCCACACTGGAGACTGAAAAAGCGACGATGGATGTGCCGGCGCCGATTGCCGGGGTCGTCAAAAGTTTGCATATCGAGCGTGGCGGCAAGGTGAATACGGGGGATTTGGTGGCGGTCGTTGAACTCGCCGATGCCGCCGCGCAGTCATCGGTGGCGGGCGCGGAGACTGCCGACGCCCCCGCTAAGGCGACACCTCCTGCATCGGCGCCGGTGCCTGCACCCGCGCCTGTACCCGCACCCGCACCTGTACCCGCAGCAGCGTCTGCGCCGAGTGCAGCCGTGCCCCAAGGCGTGGGGCAAGTCGCTCACGCTGGCCCGTCGGTTCGGCGTTTAGCCCGTGAGCTGGGGGTGGATCTTGCTGCGGTACAGGGGACCGGTATCAAAGGTCGGATTACCCATGAGGATGTCAAATCTTGGGTGAAGCGCGCGCTCCAAGGGGGTATCACAGCGGCGGGCTCTGGCGCCGGCCTTCCCAAAGTTCCGAGTGTGGATCACGCTGCGTTTGGTCCGGTGGAAGTGACGCCACTCAATCGCGTACAAAAGATTTCCGGTCCTCGCTTGTATGCCTCCTGGGTTAATTTGCCGCATGTCACCCAGTTCGATGAGGCGGACATCACGCCGTTGGAGGATTTGCGTAAATCGCTTGCGACCCAAGCGCAGTCGCGTGGGGTCAAGCTCACGCCCCTCGCTTTCATTATCGCGGCCTGCGCACGCGCATTGGTTGAGTTTCCAACGTTCAATGCCTCGCTTGATGACAGCGGTCAGAACCTGATTCTCAAAAAATATGTGAATCTCGGCTTCGCAGCTGATACCCCGAATGGTCTGCTGGTACCGGTGATCAAAGATGTACTGCGTAAGGATATTTTTGATATTGCCAGTGAGCTCGGCGAGCTAGCGGCTCAGGCTCGGGGTGGTAAGTTGCCGGGTGCAGCGATGCAGGGTGGTTGCTTCACCGTATCGAGTCTCGGTGGTATTGGTGGAACCGCCTTCACGCCGATTATCAACGCGCCAGAAGTGGCGATCCTCGGTGTGTCGCGCTCATCGATGCGTCCTGTGTATGTCGATGGAGCGTTCGTGCCGCGCCTGATATTGCCCCTGTCGTTGTCCTATGACCATCGCGTCATTGATGGGGCGTTGGGGGTGCGGTTTACGACCTGGCTCGCCTCGCAACTCTCACGTCCTGTCGAATTGGTTGCCGCCTATCGAGGTGAATCATGAGTGGCGCTGCGCCGACGACCCAGACCGTTGAGGTCCCTGATCTCGGTAATTTTGCCGATGTCCCAGTCATTGATGTGCTCGTCGCAGTCGGTGAGCAGGTCGATATCGATACCCCTTTGGTGACCCTCGAAACCGATAAGGCGTCCATGGACGTGCCATCGCCCATCGCCGGTGAAGTGGTCGAATTATTGGTTCAACGAGGTGACAAGGTTTCGCGAGGTAGTGCCATCGTTCGGGTTGCAAGCTCCGCGGGCTCGAGTGGCACGGACAGCTCCACTCAGTCGCCCCCTGCGCCGGTTAGCGCAGCGAGTGAGACACCACAAGCCGACCAGCATTTTCCCGTGGTGGTGTTGGGTGCGGGGCCGGGCGGCTATACGGCCGCTTTTCGTGCGGCGGATCTTGGCTTGAAGGTCGCGTTGATTGAGCGCTGGCCGAGTCTTGGCGGCGTGTGCTTAAACGTCGGTTGTA
>CAZSRB010000120.1:0-3223 GCA_964609065.1 uncultured Acidibacter sp.
GCAGATTCATCCGGGTGCGGATGACAATGCCAGTGGCGTCGCGGTGATGCTTGAACTTGCGCGTACTTTGGCTGCGGCAGGAGGCCTACCGCGCAGCGTCGTATTCGCGGCTTTCTCCGGTGAAGAGGCTGGGCTTCAGGGAGCGCGACATTTCATGCGTGAGCGCGACGCGCTACTACCGGGCGGCATCTTAGCAGCGATAAACCTCGATACGGTCGGTCGCGCGGGAACGGGTGGGATCTCAGCGTTGGCCACCGGAACGGCAACAGAGTGGGTGCATGTATTTCGGGGGATCGGCTTTGCCACGGGGATTTCTGTCAAAACCGTGGAAGGTGCAGGCGAAGCATCGGATCAACAGGCTTTTATCGAAGCGGGTATTCCAGCCGTGCAGTTGTTTACTGGCGCACATTTCGATTATCACCAGCCGAGCGATACGGCAGATAAAATTGATTCGTCTGGTTTGGTACAGGTTGCGAGTGTCGCGCGCGAGGCTGTTGGTTATTTAGCGCAGCGCCCGAATTCTTTGACTTCCAATCTGAAAGCTGCTTCCGAGGTATCTTCGTCCACCGCGCAGACTAGCGCTGCCGCGCCAGCGCGCCGTGTCTCCTTTGGTCTGGTGCCAGATTATGTACATCAGGGTGCCGGCGTCAAAGCGGAGTCGGTCGTTCCCGGATCGCCCGCTGAACGTGCCGGAATGCGGACGGGCGACGTCTTGCTCTCACTCAATGGCGAGTCGGTGATGGGATTAGGTGGCTTTTCAGATTTACTGAAGACCTATCAGGCGGGCGATCAAGTACGGGCAAAGGTGGTTCGTGCAGGTATCGAACTTGAGTTGGAAGTTTCTTTGGTGGAGCGTTGAGTGGTTAAGGCAGCGCCAAGACCTAGAATTTCGGCATAGCGAGACTCGCAGTCTTGACACCGGCCTGCCGAGCGACACCAGCGTAGACTTTTTCCGTCGATGCGACCCCAAAACTCCCCTAGGGGATCCGCATCGAACTCGCGTAATAGTTCGACGAAACTGCGACTTTGATGCAAACGCGAATGGGGACGCCAACCTGGCTCGCTTCGGTATTCCAAAAGCCAGAGTTTGTCGGAGTCGTCATACGTGAAGCGCGCGACGGGTATCGGTATGCGTAGGTGGTTAACGCCGAGTAGCGCCCGTGACTCATAAATCGTCGCGTCGGTGTCACCAACGGTAAACCTCAACAGCACCGTATGGGTCGCTGTCGGCGGGCAGATACGAGCGCAGTAAGCCTGTAACAGCCGCTCGACCAGATATCGACTGTGTTGCGGGATCGCCATGCCGTAAGCCTAGCGTGGTATTGGGTTGCGGGGCTATCCTCCGCCTGTGACGAACGACCTTCAAGCGGATTCTTCTTCCTTGCTCAGCGTGACAGCCAAGATACCGTCGATTCAGCATGAGGACGTCCGCGAGCGCATTGCAGCGGTGATCCCGCCGCGCTCGGTGCCGTGGCGGCAACGCATTTTTTGGTGGGTACTCTTGCGAGTGCTGCACAGTCGCCTAGGCCAACGTTGGGTGGCTAAGCGTTATGGTGGTTAAGCCAATTATTTAAGGAAGTATGAGTGATGCAAATAGGATCCATGGCCCTCGCGTTTTTGGTCGGAATGGGGCTAGTTGTTCAGGTGGGTCTGAACATGGCAGTCGCCCGCTCTTTAGGGGGCGCGCCTGTTGCCGCACTCGTTAATTTTTTGGTAGGTACTGTCGCCTTAAGTCTCATGTTGCTGATCTCGCGTCCGGACTGGCCAGCCCGTGAGCAGTTAGGGGCTGTTCCTTGGTGGGCTTGGATGGGCGGATTACTGGGTGCGCTCTATGTGGCCACTGCGACCTTTGCTGGGCCGCGTATTGGCGCGCTACTACTCTTAGCGCTGACCTTTAGTGGTCAGCTGATCGGCTCCATGTTGGTCGATCACTTTGGTTTACTTGGGTTTCAGCAACAAAGCATCGGTCTGCAAAAACTTTTGGGTGTGGCGATGTTGTGCGTGGGCGTGATATTGATCGCCCGCTAGTGTTCTGCGCAGGCGTCGCAGAGTCCGGTGAGTTCCACCGAGGACGGTTCTAGTAAGAAGCCCGCTGCGCGAGACTTCTCCGTCAATAGATCGCTGATCGCCGGATCGTCGAGTTCGACTACGCGATGACACTGTCTACAGACTAAAAACTGCGCAACGTGCGGCTTGGCCGGTTCATCGCAACCGATAAAGGCGTTTAGGGAATCGATGCGATGGACGAGACCTGCCTGCATGAGAAACTCCAGGGCTCGATACACGGTTGGTGGCGCAGCCTTATCACGCTCCCGTGCCAATTCCGCCAGGATTTCATAGGCGCCGATCGGTGCGTGCGCGCGCCAGACGATTTCGAGTACGCGCTGCCTCACCGGGGTGAGCTTTAGTCCTCGTTCAGCGCAGACGGCCGATGCCGTAGAGATTGCCTTATCGATACAGACGGCATGATCATGTGCGGCGTCGATGGGCACGGTGCTCGGCTTGGTCATGCTTTACGTTATCATGGCGCCCGTATGGCTACCAAGGATCGGGTCCCCGTCACCGTTCTGACGGGATTTCTAGGCTCCGGCAAGACCACTTTGCTGAATCGGATTCTGGCCGAGAATCATGGCAAGCGGATTGCGGTCATCGAAAACGAATTCGGTGAAGTCGGTATTGACCACCAATTAGTGATTGGCGCCGAAGAAGAAATTTTCGAAACCAATAATGGCTGTATCTGTTGCACGGTGCGCGGTGATTTGTTGCGCATTTTGGGTCAGTTACTCAAGCGTCGGGACAAGTTCGATTACATCATTGTTGAGACCACTGGCATGGCGGATCCGGGGCCAGTTGCGCAGACTTTCTTCCTCGATGAGGATTTCAAAGAACAGTTTTTGCTGGATGCCATTGTGACGGTGGTGGATTGTCGTCATATCGAGCAGCACTTAGATCAAATGAGCGAGCCGGGTGAGCAGGTCGCATTTGCCGATGTGATCTTGCTGAACAAGACCGACCTCGTGTCGGAAACGGAGCTGGCGCGCATTGAGCGACGAGTCCGAGCGATCAATGGCACGGCGAAAATTCTTCGTAGCTGTAACGCGGACGTCCCTATCGCGTCGATTTTAGATGTGGGGGCTTTTGATCTGCAGCGTGTCCTTGAGGTCGACGGGAGCTTTCTCGAGCCCCAGTACCCTTTTGAGTGGGCAGGTTTATACCACTTGCC
>CAZSRB010000121.1:0-3126 GCA_964609065.1 uncultured Acidibacter sp.
AAACAGTACACGCTTGCAGCCATCGGCGCTGCACACTCCATTGATCAACTTTGCTCATACCCCCCATCAGAAAGATTTAGCCGGATTAATCGGTAATTCCGGCTATCGTGGCGGGTGCAATTGGGTAGCAGGCGTGACCGTTCACCCAAAGCGGCGCAGCACTGCGGGGTAACATCAGGAGGATTACAGGATGAAATCGAAAGACGCTAGGTTAGCTTCGGGTGTGGCGATTGCCGTCGCCATGGCACTCGGTGCACCAGCCGCCGTGCTCGCGCAGCAAGCGCCGCAAGCCGACGGACTCGGAATCGAAGAAATTGTGGTTACGGCGCGTAAGCGCGAAGAGTCTTTGCAAGACGTCCCGCTCGCTGTCACGGCACTCAGCTCTCAAGACTTTGAGCGACGTCGGATCAGCGATCTCGAAGGCATTGCCGCCCAAACGGCCGGCCTCAACTTTGAGTCCTTCACCACGGGCTTCAACCCGCTCGTGACCATTCGTGGTCTGACGCAATCGGATGTGCAAAACCGCATTCAGAACGTCGGCTTTTTCTTAGATGGTGCCTACATCCCGCGTAACTACGCCGTGAACCCAGGTCTCGTCGACATCGAACGCGTCGAAGTGGTCAAAGGCCCGCAGAGCGCGCTCTATGGTCAGAACGCGTTCGCTGGCGCCATCAACTATGTCACGCGCAAGCCCTCGTTGAGCGAAGCGCAAGGCCAAGCCTCGGTCACGGTGGGTAGCGCAGGTCGCCTTGACTACAGCGCAAGCTTCAGCGTGCCGCTCGTCGCCGATCGCCTCGCGGTACGCGCAGGCTACGGCTCAACCGAATATGACGGGACGCGCAAAAACAGTTTCCCGAATATTTCGGGCGATTATGAGGAGCTTGGCGGCTACGACAACGAGTCCTACAACGTCGCGCTCTCGGCCAAGCCGACCGACGCGCTGTCGGTGGACTTGATGTTGTTGCACACCGAGCAAAATCGCGAAGTCGCACCAGGCTACACCGCTTCGGGTAATCGCACTCAGATCAAGTTGAACTGCGGCCCGATTCGCGCAGCCACGGGTAACCCCTCGTTCTGGTGTGGTGAACTCCCCACCACGATCACCTCGCTGGAATCTGCCACCTCGACTCGACCGGATGGCTACCTCTTTCCATCGCAGCCGGGCACGCAAACGGAAAGCGAATTCCTACTCGGTAAAATTGGCTACGAGATCAACGATAGCTTCTCTTTGGAGTACACCTACTCAGACGTAGATGCGGAAGGACGTAGCGTCGTCGCCTTCTTTGACGATCCGACGGTCGGTGTCTTCACCTACCAAAAAGAAGGTGGTATCAACGCGTTTAAGAGCAATGAGTTGCGCTTTGTTTGGGAAGCGAGCGACAGCTTCTCGATTGAGGGTGGCTACTACAACTCCAAGCAAGATGACGACTTTATCTTTGGCCTCGCGTTGGCGTTCGGCAGCCCAAACCTCGTGATTACGGATTCGACCGCCAGCACCTTGGCGCCCTTCCCGATCCCGCTGCGTAACTTCTCGCTGACTGAGGATACCGATGCGATCTTCGCGCGCCTGAACTGGAAGATTGACGATCGAACTCGCGTGTCCTTTGAAGCTCGCGATCAAAGCGTCGATATCGTCTACACCGATAACGTCGCCAATCGTGGCAACCAGAGCGAAACCTTTGACAGCTTCACGCCTCGCTTGACCTTGGAGCGTGATCTGACCGATGCGAGCATGTTGTTTGCCTCGGCCGCCAAGGGCGTCAAAGCCGGTGGCTTCAACGGCTTTGTGGCAGGTCCTGTGCAGCTGATCGCTGCCGAGCAAACCTTCGATCAAGAAGAGAACTGGACCTATGAAATCGGCGTTAAGAACAGCTTCCTCGACGGTCGTCTGATCTTTAACGCGGTCGCGTTCTATGTCGACTGGTCGAACATGCAGATCACGACGGTACCGACAGGCTTTGATGAATCGAACCTGCAGCCGGGCAGCGTCGCACCGACGATCTTCCTGAACGTGGGCGATGTGACCAATCTCGGTATCGAGATCGACGGTCAATATCGTCTCGATGCGAACTGGAGCTTCAACTATGCGTTCTCGACGGGCACGCCCGAATTCGAGGATGGCACCAAGTGGGGCCAGTTCGTGGGCGTGTGCGATGACGTGTTCTGCCCCGCTGATGGCGATGTCAGTGGCAAGTCGCTGCCGCGACAGTCAAAAACTCAGTTTGCCTTGGGTGGACAGTATGAAACCGGTCTTTCAAATGACCTGGATTTCTTTGCCCGCACCGATGTGACCTACACGTCCAAGCAGTTTGCCGATGCGCTGAACCTGGCCTACACGCCGGGTCGGTACAACGTCAATGCATCGGTAGGCGTCTCGGGCGAAAACTGGTCCGTCACGGGCTGGGTCGAGAACCTGTTGGATGACACCTACACCACCAACTCGTTCTACATCGTGCAGTTCCTGCGTTATGCCCCCTCGATCAATGAGGGCATTCGCGGCGGTGTCACGCTGAGCTATCGTTTCTGATCCTGTAGCAACCTGCGGGACGGGCATTCTTTTAATGAGAATGCTCGTCCCTCTTTTTTGATTTAAGCCTGTCATGGCTTACCGGTAGGATAGCGGGCGGATATCTAGCTTGGGAGCAGCACCGTGAACATGACTCACCTTGGTTGGGGCGTTGGCTCCCTTGGTACGATCACCCTGATCAATGCTGTCTCAGCGCTGTATCTTTTTTTCTTGGTCAGCATCATCGGCCTGAACCCCGCGCTCGCTGGTTTACTCATCTTTATTTCTAAAGCGATTGATGTGATCTCAGACCCTGTGATGGGTTGGCTCAGCGATCGCACCGAAACCCGCTGGGGTCGACGTCGCCCCTACTTATTGGGATCGAGCGCACTCTGCGGCTTATCCATGGGTTTGCTTTTTAGCCTCCCCGCCCTTGAGGATCAAACCTTACTGGTCGGCTATTTGTTGGCCCTGCTGACGTTTTATACCCTCGCGCTGACCGCGTTCAATGTTCCCTATATGGCGATGCCTGCGGAAATGACCGATGACTACCATGAGCGCTCGAGCATCATGGCGTATCGCGCATTTTTCTTAGTCAGTGGTTCGTTCATGGGCACGGC
>CAZSRB010000122.1:0-2955 GCA_964609065.1 uncultured Acidibacter sp.
GGATCTGGGGGCGCAGCGACGCCACTGATGGCATCTAACTGAAACCCATGTTCGCGCAGTCGTTCGCGACGCAAATCGCGCGCTTCGCTAGACGCATCGGTGGTGGCGGGCAGCCGGCGTAAGCCGGCGCTCGGTCGCGAGTCATTCATTGCGCTAATTGTGAGCGGGCGCGGCGTACCGAGCAACCCGCGTGTCGCTTAGCGCAACGCCGCTTGTGCCTCGGGATTCAACATCAATTCGCGTAAGGACTCGGGGGCGATCAGATGGCAGTAGTGATTACCGCGAAAACTATCGGGCATGATTTTCCAACGCCAATCATCCCAGCTCGCAAATAACGTGACCGCCCGCAGGTGTAAGCGCTGATCAGCGCCACGATAGGCCTCGGCCGGAGATTGCACCCAGCTTGATCCCGTCATATAGGCAAGATCGGCATCTAACATCAATCGACTCGGTGGGTTCGGTGCCGCCGCACGCTCTTCGGGGCTCGCTTGACGCCAGATCGCTAGCGCCATCGCGCGATGGACATCGCGGCAGCTGCGGTCCGCTTGACGAGGGTTGCGTGGAGCGGGGGTGACGGTCTGGCCGTGAATCGCTCGCAAGTGATCGGCGCTTTTGGTCTTGCAGGAGATTTGCGTGAGACCCCGTTTGCCATTCGGCGTCAAAAATTGATGGGTGGTTAAGGGGTCTGCTTGTGGTTTGGAGAGTTTGAACGCGTCATAGTCCGGTTCAATGACGTTGGTGATCGCGAGTGCCGTCGGTACCAGGAGCTGTTGCACCTCCGCGCAAAATTGGGGGTGTGACTCAGTGAGCCCCATGGATGATGAGGTCGGCTGAGAGGATTCATTCGCGGAAGCAATACCTGCCCCGATGACAGCCCCAAGCACGGTCAAACCCAAGACTCGGAGTCCGGTCCGACCTCTCTTAAGGGCGAGTTTCTGAGCATCATGTACGGTCATCAATATCGTCCGCTTGGCGCGCCTCCGACGGGTAGCGTCTGAATTTTTGGTGCTCGCATCAGCGTGCGACGCTATCATTGAATACATCGTCATTGGAGGGGTTCGTGAGTCGCTCTGCGGTCGATCAACTCAAAAGTTCTGCTTTGGCGCTCGATGAGGCCTCTATTGATCGCTTGTACGGTCTTGAGCCCGTCTTTGAGCCTAATCAAGGCGAAGCCTATGGCGAGCTCGGCGTGTTCGTGGAACTACCGTGTCCGTGGTGCGGCGAAATTTATGGCTCGATGTTGGATTTGACGGATGCCTCGCGCTGTTACATCGAAGATTGCCAGATCTGTTGCCGACCCATTGAGGTGACTCTCCAGGTCGATGAGGATGGCGTGTTCAGATCGCTCTCAACCCGTCAGGCACAGTAATTCAGGCGAGATTCAGGCGAGGGTGAACAGATCATTGCGGGCGCGCTCGGTAATCATGGCGACCGCGGGATGCTTGATTCGACGCTCAGTCGAAATCGCATAGAAACGCGCTTTGATATCGGTGACCGTCCCCACATGCTCAAGGACGAACTGCTCGCGAATCTCCTTCTCGATCGCTAAAGGCGCGGCAAAAACGCCGACACCATATTGAGCAAAAGTTTTAGTCAGCGCGGTATCGTCCAGTTCCGCCACGATATGCGGCGCGAGACCTTTGGAGGTCAACCACTCATCGAGGACCCGCCGATTGGCACTGCGATCAGTCGGCACAATCATGGGGGCGCCGTGCAGGCTCTGTGGAAAATGTGGGCGTAACGATTTGGCGAGTTTGCGCGTGGCAAAGAAACCGAGTTCCGATTCGCCGAGCAGGTGGCTGAACGCTTTGATTGCGGCATTCTGCGGCAGTGCACTGGTTGAGAGCACGAGATCCAAGCGATGCGCTGCAAGTTCGGCAAGTAAGGGCTGCAGCGGGCTCTCATGGCAGATGAGGTGAAAATCCGCCTCTTTTTGCAGCAGCGGGGCCAAGATTCGCCAAGTAATCAGTTTTGGAACCGAGTCGGCGACACCGATGGTGACCGAGCGTTGGCCCTGCAGTCGCGCACCCCGCAGCACGCTGCGTAGTTCCAAGCCCTTCGTGAAGATTTCTTCTGCGTATGAATACGTGATGCGGCCGAGGTCGGTTGGTACGAGATTTCTGCCTCGTTTCTCAAAGAGCGCACCTTGTACTTGCGCTTCTAATTGTTTGATCTGGCTGCTGAGCGTCTGCGGTGTCAGGTGCAGGCTGGCCGCCGCCGCGCTCACGCTGCCTTCGCGCACGACTGTCCAAAAATAAAGCAGATGGGTGTAATTGAGATGGCGCATGAGGGCTTTGGAACGAGGTTGTGATCAGGTGGCTGACAGAGCATTCTAGGATTAGCTGGTTTTCTTTTCGAAAAAACCGAATTAACTCTATCAAATAATCGAATTTCCCGAAATGTAAGCGAGCGTTAAGGTGGCCTGATGACGCTACCCAAAGCTTGGAACACGATTCACCGCCATGCCATGTTGCCCGCCGCCGATCATGACGAGCAGGTTCGCTTCGATGTGATCGCTGGGTTGAATCACTTTATGTCGCAGCGATTGACGCCCGAGGTCGAGAAGGCTTGGCGTACGCGCGTTAGACCCGCTTGGCTTGCGCGCGAAGGTCGGGCGCCGCGCGATCGGCACGAGGTTCACGCGGCCATGCGCAGTGCTCCAGAGTGGCAGCTTTGGAGTCTGGTCCGCCGTCATACGATGGAAATGCGTCAGCATGCCGGGCGGGCGCTAGTAGGTCGTCAAGCGGAAGCTTTGCGAGAGCGAGCCGCCTCTTTGAACGCAGGCTGTGACACATTGCAGCTCAACCCAGACTTGCCCATTCCGCGCTACGTGAGCGCGGTGGATACCCACCTCATGCGCGGGGGGTACACGGCAGCGAGCACGCCGGGTGATGTTTGCAATCCTGCCAATTACGACGCCGGGATGTATGCCACCACCGGTGGCAGTGCGGGGCC
>CAZSRB010000123.1:0-2898 GCA_964609065.1 uncultured Acidibacter sp.
CGATGGGTATCAGTATTGATAGCTTTCGCATCTTCGGCGGCTTGCTGCTCTTTTTGGTCGCGTTAGAGATGGTCTTCGCTCGCGAGTCCGGGACGCGTACCTCAACCGATGAGCAAGTCGAGAGTCGGCGCCGCGCTGACATCTCGGTGTTTCCGTTGGCTTTCCCGTTCATGTCAGGCCCTGGTGCTTTGACGACGATTTTGCTGTGGTTTGGCCCTGTCAAAGTACGCGAGGAGCCGTGGCTGTTTGGCGCGTTGCTGGCCGGAGCCTTGCTCGTCTTACTAATTTCTTTGGTAATGATGTTGGCGGCTGGCCCTTTAATGCGACTCTTGGGGGCGACGGGTACTAACGTTGCGAATCGCTTACTCGGGGTGATCTTGGGCGCCTTGGCAGTGCAATTTGTGGTCGATGGAATTCGGGCTAGCTTTGCGCTGAGTTGATTCGCTCGAACTGTAAATCCCAGACGCCATGCCCTAGGCGTTGCCCGCGCCGCTCAAAGCGAGTGAGTGGGCGCCAAGCGGGGCGAGCGGTGAAACCTGAGTCGTCTTGCGCACGGTTTTTGAGCTGTGGATTCGCCGTCAGGACCTCTAACATTTGCTCAGCGTAGGCCTGCCAGTCGGTGGCTAGATGTAAAGCGCCCCCTGCTTTGATGCGAGAGACCAGTAATTCGACGAAAGGTGCCTGAATTAATCGGCGCTTATGGTGTCGGGCTTTGTGCCATGGATCTGGAAACAACACCCAGACCTCATCAAGCGAATCAGGGGGTAAGTGCTGTTCCAGCACCTCCACCGCGTCATGACAGATAACCTTTACGTTGGGTAGTTTTCGCTCGGCCACGTTGTGCAGTAGGTGCCCGACTCCAGCGCGGTGTACTTCAATCCCTAGAAAATCAACAGCGGGTCGACTTAGTGCGCCGTGTAACAGCGTATCGCCGTTGCCAAAACCGATTTCCAACACTCTGGGGGCGCGACGTCCAAAGATTTGAAGTAGATCAAGCGCTTTTTTGTTAGACGAATTGCAGATCGCATCGGGTGGCGAATCAGGTGTCGAACCGGATGTTATTTCCACGCCATAGTTTGGCCAGGCCTCTTGCAGAGCGCGCTCTTGGGCGACGGTAATCCTGCCTGCGCGTCTGACGAAGCTACGGATACGCCGGTGGTGTGCCTCTGCAGCGGACGTGGGGGGTAAATTGTGTTCGTTTTGCAACTCAGTGCTCATGAGGTTTTTAAATAGCCGGCACCCGGCGCTCAATCCGTACGGGACTTGCATTATGGCCCCCACGCCTGAGAAAGTTCGCACCCGTCAGGAATTCAGCAACGGAACTGTCGCCATGCCCAACAACTTGCACACCGAGATCGTTCAGTACACCGCGGGAGGTCGCGATCTCGCTAGCTACGTCGCTTACGATCCCGAAAAACCGGGCAAACGTCCGGGACTGATCGTGTTACCGGAGTGGTGGGGTCTCAATGATTACCTGCGCCGTCGTGCACGTGAGTTGGCAGGATTAGGGTTTGTCGCGATGGCGACGGACGTTTACGGCGGTGGGCGTGAGGCCGCCGATGCGGCTGAAGCAGGCCAATTGATGGGCGGGCTGTTCCAAGACGTACCCGCATTGGGTGAGCGTTTGCGTGCAGCCTATGAGCGGTTGCGTGAGCACCCTGAGGTGGATCCTGATCGCATTGGCGCGATGGGTTACTGCTTGGGTGGTGCGCTCTCCTTGCACATGGGGCGCATGGGGATCGATCTTAAGGGCGTCGCCAGCTTCCACGGGGCTTTGACCCGTGCGATTGAGGCAAAGCCCGGCGAATTCAAGCCATCAGTGCTCATTTGTCACGGTGAAGCTGATGGCATGGTCCCGGCTGAGGATCA
Organism: uncultured Acidibacter sp.; assembly: GCA_964609065.1. Classification (GTDB taxonomy): domain Bacteria; phylum Pseudomonadota; class Gammaproteobacteria; order Steroidobacterales; family Steroidobacteraceae; genus UBA964. Next base: position 1,870 of record CAZSRB010000123.1, read on the forward strand.
GGCTAGCTTCCGCAAAGAAATGGAATCGTTGGGAGTGGATTATCAGTTCAACTCCTATCCTGGCGCGAAGCACGGGTTCACTAACCCCGAGGCGACGGATAAGGGTAAGAAGTACAACTTGCCCTTAGCGTACGATGAGAAAACTGATCGTCAATCTTGGGAAGATATGAAAGCCTTTTGGGCAAAAGTATTCGCCTAAGGCCGGTGAAAAAGTAGGGGGCGATGTCGCGCCCCCTCTCTCTCTTATTCGTCAAACCTCAAGTGTTTGACACTCTTTCCATGTCGTCGAATCAGTCGTAACGCTTCGATACCAATGCGGATGTGAGCATCGACAAATTCGCTGGTAACGCGTTTGTCCGAGTCCTCGGTTTTGACGCCTTCCGGAACCATCGGTTGGTCGCTAACGAGTAACAAGGCGCCGGAGGGAATACGATTCGCAAAGCCTGCGGCAAAAATCGTCGCGGTCTCCATGTCGATCGCCATCGCACGAGTTTCTCGTAGATATTCTTTGAACTTATCGTCGTGCTCCCACACCCGACGATTAGTGGTGTAAACCGTACCGGTCCAGTAATCAAAGCCAAGATCACGAATCATGGTCGACACCGCTCGTTGCAGGCTAAAAGCCGGCAAGGCGGGTACCTCAGGTCGTAGATAATCTCCGGAAGTCCCCTCGCCCCGAATAGCGGCGATCGGTAAGACGAGATCCCCGACCTGATTTTTTTTCTTCAGCCCGCCGCATTTCCCAAGTAGTAATACGGCTTTAGGTGAGACGGCCGACAATAGATCCATCACCGTCGCCGCATTCGCACTGCCCATTCCAAAGTTGATCATGGTGATGCCATCGGCCGTGGCATTGGGCATCGGGCGGTCTTGGCCTAGAATCTCCGCGCCCGTACTCGCTGCGAATGCCTCGAGATAGTGTCCGAAGTTCGTGAGCAATATGTGCTGACCAAACTGTTCCAGACGCGTGCCGGTATAGCGAGGTAACCAGTTGTTGACGATTTCAGTTTTTGTTTTCATGCGCGCGCA
>CAZSRB010000124.1:0-1170 GCA_964609065.1 uncultured Acidibacter sp.
GACTGCATTGAAATACCCAGCCGCTCAGCGTGGCTCACAGGTCGATGATTATCACGGCACGCAAGTTGCGGATCCTTATCGTTGGCTCGAGGACGTGGAGCTTGAGGCGACGCGCAAATTCGTGAACGCACAGAATGCGTTGGCGCAGCCCTGGCTTGAGGCTTTGCCGCAGCGTGAGCCGATTCGTCGTCGCCTTGAGAGCTTGTGGAATTACGAGCGAGTCGGAGTGCCACGTAAGAAAGGTGATCGTTATTTCTTTGTTCGGAACGACGGCAAGCAGAATCAAAGCGTCCTGTATGTGACCGACGCCTTGGATGCCACGCCACGCGTGTTATTTGATCCCAACGAGAGTCGTCAAGATGCGACCGTCGCCTTGGCGCGTTTTGTGCCGTCACCCGATGGATCCATGTTGGCCTATTCGATCTCAGATGGCGGGACGGATTGGGAGATCTGGCGTTTCATGCGAGTGAGCGACGGCAAGCTCATGCCGGATGAGCTGCGCTACACCAAATTTTGGGAGCTCTCGTGGGCGAAGGATGGTAGCGGTGTCTACTACAGCCGCTATCCTGCTTCGACGGACGATCCTGCGCAGGGTGATGGTTTGCAGCAACCCGTGGTGCACTTCCATCGTTTCGGCACCCCGCAATCAGAGGATGAGATGGTTTATGCGGTGACCGATCATCCGACGCGCGCGCCTTCGGCGAGCGTCTCCGAGGACGGCGCTTGGTTATTCATTTCGCTTTTTGATGGCTATCAGACGAACGGTATCGATGTGATATCGCTCGCGGGTGCCGATCGAGCGCCTCGAGCACTCTTTGCTGACTGGGACGCGCGCTACACGATTTTGGGCAACGATGGCGACATCGTTTATGTTCAGACGACAGCGGAGGCCCCGCTTGGCCGCATTATCGCGGTGGATCTGAATCAACCTGAGCGTTCTGCTTGGCGCGAAGTGGTGCCGCAACAAACCATCGCGCTCGAAGAGGCGAGTTTGGTGGGCGGAAAACTAATCGCTCGCTATGTGCGCGATGCCCATGGCATTGCTCAAATATTCGACTTAGCCGGCACCATGCTTGGTGAGGTGCCCACGCCAGGACTGGGTACCTTGGCGGGTTTCTCAGGCGGGATCAAAGATCAGGTCACATTTTTTGCCTATGCGGATTATCTGAG
>CAZSRB010000124.1:1270-2868 GCA_964609065.1 uncultured Acidibacter sp.
AAGTACACGCGCCCACAGCGTTTAGTGATTTCGGGGCGTAGTAACGGCGGGCTATTGGTCGGCGCGACTTTGCTACAACGACCCGATCTGTTCGCCGCCGCCTTGCCGGCGGTGGGTGTGCTCGACATGCTGCGATATCACACCGCCAGTGCAAATGCGCGTCAGTGGAGCTCGGACTACGGGCTATCAGAGGACCCCGAGCAGTTTGCTGCGCTCAAAGCCTATTCACCGGTGCACAACACCGTGATGGGGCGCTGTTATCCGGCGACACTGGTGACAACGGCTGATCGTGATGATCGCGTCGTGCCGTGGCATAGCTATAAATTCGCCGCAGCGTTACAGCACGCGCAAGGCTGTCATAACCCCATCCTGATTCGGGTCGAGACGCGAGCAGGTCACGGTGCCGGTAAGCCGACTTGGATGCAGATCGAAGATTTCGCCGACCAATGGGCCTTCGCCGCGGCGGCTCTCGGAATGCCTGCTGATCCGTTCAGCGACGCTTCAGGGCATACACCCGCTCGCCCAGCCGACTGACGCCGCGCGCCGCCATTTTTGGCGACTCCGGTAGTAAGTCGACGTAGTCGAGTTGCAGGATGTCATGCGTCTCGCCGAAGAGTTGCTGGACCTCTGAGGGGTTAACCGCGTGCGGCGGTCCCGGCATTTCGCTTTGGTCGTACTCCATCGTCACGAGCAGACTACGAGTCCCGCTGGTCGATAGGCGATCAAGCTGCTGAGCGTAGCGTTTGCGCATCTCAGGGGGGAGTGCCACCAATGCGGCGCGATCAAAGATCGCATCGATAGGCCCCAAAGACTCTGGGGTGAGATCAAAAATATCGCCGCAGCGTAAATCGATATGCGGGCTATCTCCGTGCTCGACCTTAAAAGTCTCGACTGCCAACGGGGATAACTCGATGCCCACTACCTCAAGCCCGCGTGCAGCCAGCCACAGCATATCGAGCGACTTTCCGGCGAGCGGCACAAAGACCCGCTGGCCCGCCTGTAGACCGAGCGATGCCCAATGTGACTCGAGCGCGCGATGCGTTTGCGATTGATGAAATCCAATTTCCTGACGCTGCCAGCGTTCGTGCCAAAAAGACGCTTCCATATCATTAAGCCTTCGCGCTTGGGCGTGCGGCGATGTCTGCCTGCCAGCGTTTAAGGTGGGTTTGGTGGTCGTTCACCCGAATCCCGGAGGGTTTGCCAAATTCCAGCGTGGTGTAGGCGACGATATCCGCGAAGCTAAAGCGATCGCCCGCCATAAAGGGGTGCTCGGCGAGGGTGTCATTGAGCAGTTGCCATTCATCGAGTACTTGCTGCTTGGCGATGGCGCCAAATTCTGGCACTTGCTCTATACGTCCTTGCCAAAATTTATGGGTATGCCGAAAGGCGAGGGTACTCGGTACATAGGCGCGAAACATGATGCGCTGCACGACGGAGTCGATACGCGCCTGCTCAAGCGCATCCACACCCAGCAAGGGGGGCTCGGGGAAGCGTTGCTCAAGATATCGACAGATCGCCAAAGATTCTGTCAGGCATTGACCATCATCTAACACCAGTACGGGGACTTCGCCCAAAGGATTGAGCGCGAGAAACTCAGC
>CAZSRB010000125.1:0-2821 GCA_964609065.1 uncultured Acidibacter sp.
CGCTATATGGCCGAAGCGGAACTTGATGCGATTTTCCACTATGGAGACTACATCTACGAAGCCCGGCAAGGTCGTCGCACTGAGGTCCCCGTGGTGCGCGAACACCTCGGTGACGAGCCTGTGGATCTTGCCGGTTATCGCCTGCGCTATGCACAGTACAAATCGGATCCTGATCTCCAGGCTGCACACGCGTCCACCGCGTTCCTAATGACGTTCGATGATCACGAGCTTGACAACAACTGGGCAAACGATCGTGATGAAAAAGGTACCGATCCGGCGGCTTTTCTTTTACGTCGGGCCGCTGCGATGCAGGCTTGGTACGAGAACATGCCGGTTCGCAGATGGCAAAAACCGGAGGGTGCGAATTTATTGATGCATCGACGGTTAGATTTCGGAAAACTATTGAGGGTTCATTTGCTGGATACCAGACAGTACCGCGACGATCAGGTATGCACTAATGACGCCGTAAAGTACTGTCGAAATATGAATGAACTACAGAGCGGTAATATTATCGGTAATGCTCAGCATCAGTGGCTGGAAGATGGCTTGGACAATCGATATTCATGGAATTTGATGGCACAACAAGTTGTAGTGATGCCGTTTCGCCGCCCAGGCGGTCCGACCGATGATGCCACCGTTGCAGCCGATTCGTGGTCAGGCTACCCAGCCTCGCGACGTCGCCTAGTGGAATCAATCCGGCGGAAGAATATTTCTAACGCGATCATTGCAACGGGAGATGTACACCAGAATATCGTGGGTTACGTTCCGGAAAGAGACGAAGAGCCCGACCGTAATCAGGCAGCGATTGAGTTTGTGTGTACCTCTATTTCTTCATTAGGTGACGGAAGGGACATAAAAATTCGTGGGCCCGATTTCCGACGAATCATTGCTGCTAATCCTAATGTTCTCTTTGCGAACAGCCAACGTGGTTATCAGGTTTTCGAAGTCACCGAACGTCAATGGACGACCCATATCTACAAGGTCGATAAGGTCAGCGAGCCTGGGGGGAAGCTATCGCGACTGGCAGGGTTCACAGTGGAAACCGGATCCCCACTTGCTATCCCGAGCTAGCGCGTGATCGAGAATTAACTGACGAGGTCTAACATCTCAACTCGGCTTCAACGCACCCAACGCGCCAATGGTGAATAGCAGCACCCACAGCACGACCAGTGCCCAAGTGCCTTTAACCATCAGCAGCTGAAACTCGGCGTTGTCTTTGTCGGTGGCGCGATCCGCAGCAATCGCCGGTAGCGCAGATCGATACGCCTCACGGATGTAATAGCGCACAAAGATTCCGCAGACCATAGCGCCTGCGAAGAGCAATACTTTGCCGGCGAGCCACGGCGTGGGGTAGGGCCAGCCGGTGGCGAGCGAGAGCGCGCCGCTCCCCGCAAAGAAGGTGATTAAAGGATAGCGAAAGCGCCAGTCCCACTTCGCCCAGGTGGGGCCGCTCGGGCTTTTTCGACGCCAGTGGACCATCCACATAAACCAGAACCAAATCGCTGAGATGATCCACAACGCCCACATCCAAGCGCCCTCGATCGGCACGAGACCAAGTTGCGCCGCGAGCGTGAAGCCAAGCGGTACCGACATGATCATGGCGTTACGCACGTGTTGATCGACATCGAGTAAGAAATCCCATAAGCGCATGCGCTCAACGCCCGAGAGGGTTGTCGTGCGAGCAATGTAGTGGGTGAGCGCATTGATGACGAGCTCGCTCCCTAGCCAATAACCCATCACGAGCACGTGCGCCCACAGGACCAAAGAATAAGACATTACCTGAACTCCACTAAGATAACTCTGCTGCACTAACTCACTTGGGCAACTCCACTAGGAGTTCAATGCGACCCATCGAGAGCGCTTCAGCCGCGATCAGTCAGCCAACTCGATCACTCCGCGACAAGGGGTGCCGCGGTTTGCTCATCTAACATCGCCCCCTCAACCTCTCAACCCCTCAAATCCTGATAGCGACCGCAGAGCGCCCAATGAGCGCAAATCCGTGAAGAGATTGTTCAAGGTAAGCGCAGCTTTTTATGCATCGGCGAGAGGCTGTTTGTCTATTGGGGTTACTATACGGTTTTATCGGCCCTACACGCGCTAACTCCCCGCGGGCGCAAGCGCAAATAACTAACCCAGACGGCTGACACAGGTGGCAGATCCTCTTTGGTGTAGGCCTTGTGTATAATGTCGGGTCACACGACGGGCGCCCGTAGCTCAGTTGGATAGAGCGCATGGCTACGAACCATGAGGTCAGGAGTTCGAATCTCTTCGGGCGCGCCATTTAAGCCAGATCGATAAGCCGTTCTCGCACGTCTCGGACTAGTCTATGGTCTATTTAACTCGGCGTTGGATCTCAATTTTGATGCTGGTTGGATTGGCAGTGAGCCAGCTACCCACCGCAAAGGCCGCTGACCCCAGCCAGACGGGCACTGCGGCAACAGTGGTTGTGGGTAACCTCACCATCGACGACGCCTGGGCGCGCGCCAGCATGGCGGGCATGAAGATGGGCGCAGGCTACCTCACGGTCACCAATGGCGGCGCGGCGGATGACGAGCTGCTCGCCGTCACCACTCCCGCGGCGGGTGAAGTGCAGATTCATCGTTCGCAAACGCAGGATGGGGTCATGCGGATGCGCGAGGTGGGCGCGACGTCGATACCCGCCGGACAAAGAATTCGGTTTTTGCCGGGTGGCTTGCACCTGATGTTCATGGGGCTCAAGGCGCCCTTAGAAGCCGGTCAGACTGTTCCTGTGACGTTGCAGTTTCGCGAAGCGGGCGAGGTCACGGTGTCGTTTGAGGTGCGAAGCGGGCGATAACGCGAC
>CAZSRB010000126.1:0-2800 GCA_964609065.1 uncultured Acidibacter sp.
CGCTGTACGCGCATGAGTGGCGTCCGTAGATCATGCGCCAAGCTCTCGGTTACCGTACGCATGCCAGTGATGAGCGCCTCATTTTGCTCCAGCATTTCATTGAAGGTGGTGGTCAACTCACCCATCGCATCCAGACGCTGCCGACCCGGCGCGCGGGCGGTCATCTGGCCGCGCATAATGCGGCGTGCAGTACCTGCAAGGTCACGCACATGATCAAGCACGTAGCGATTAAGCGCTAAGACCGTCGCTACCCCAACCAGTAACAAAGCAACCATAAGGGCGATAGCGACTCGCCCGAGGGACTTCGCAATCGCCATCCGATCCACATCACGATAGCTCATCGCAAGGGTCGCACCGTCCGACAAGCGACGGCGAACTAAAAAGGCGTGTGAGCCATCGGCCAGCGGCACGCGGATTTGGTCGTTATCAGCCTCAAAGATCGCGGGACCACCCGGCATCTGCTGGAGGTCACCCACCAGAACCGAGCCCTCTGCAGACCACAACATCAGATAGCGGTCACTTTCGATAAACCGATTGCGAAACTTAAGGCCTGTTATCAACTCGTCTCGGCCGAGCTGCTCATCAAACTGTTGGCGTAACTGTAACTCTCGTTGTAATGAGTTATAGAGTGATTGGTCGTGCGTCAGCATCATTTGGTATTGCAACCAAATGAAAGCGCCCAGAAAGGCCAATATCATGACAGCCAGCGCAAGAAGGCTGGCGATCACGGCCCGGCGGTCGAAAACATTGACGTTCACAGCGCGAGCATGCCATAACCGATGGGTATCATGTCTATTCTGCTCATAGAAGATGATTTGCAGCTAGCGACCGATATCCAAGCGGCGCTCACGCCGCTTGGCCATCAAGTCGACCACGTCGACGATGGAGCAGTCGGGCTGGAACGGTCCCTGCAAGGCGACTATGACTTGGTGGTCACGGATCGAATGCTGCCAGCCATGGACGGGCTCAGCATTATTGAGGGTCTGCGCTCGGCTGGCCGCGTCATGCCTATCTTGGTGCTGTCCGCCCTCGACTCGGTCGATGAACGGGTCCGGGGGTTACGCGCTGGGGGCGATGACTATCTCGGTAAACCATTTGCAGCGGCCGAGTTATTGGCCCGTGTCGAATCTCTACTGCGCCGCCGCCAATCAAGCTCCATCAGCGTATTGACGGTGGGCGATCTTGAACTCGACTTATTAGATAAACGCGCGACACGCGCCGGTAAACCCCTAAACTTAACTGAGCGCGAGTACCGCTTGCTGGAATTTCTAGCTCGTCACGCGGGACAGGTGGTGACACGTTCGATGCTGCTACGTAATGTCTGGGATATCCACTATGACCCCCAGACCAACGTCATCGACGTCCATATCAGTCGTTTGCGTCAAGCAGTGGACAAAGAATTTTCAACTTCTTTGATTCGTACTATCCGTGGAATTGGCTATACCTTGCGAGGCACGAGCGACTAAATCACGGCTGGCGCCAAAAACTCACTGACGACCGTTCGCAACTCAATAAGCTGACCGTGAAAAAAATGCTCTGCGTCCGCCAAATGCACGAGTGTCGCACCACTCCTAAGCCCCTCAACCCAAGCAGTCACGGCGGCTGCGTCCACGAGCTCGTCACGATCTCCCTGTACGATTAACCAAGGGCACGCTGGGGCCTTAATCTTAGAAAAATCCCAGCGACCCACTGGCGGAGCAACGCTTATAAGCCTCGCGGGCTCGATGATAGAGGCGGCTGTCAAAGAGACCCATGCGCCAAACGAAAACCCACCGAGCCACAAAGGCAACCCCGGCCAACGCTGCCGAAGAATGGCTGCCAGATACTCAACATCCGAAGCCTCTCCCTTACCGTGATCATGCGAGCCAGCAGAACGACCCACACCCCGAAAATTGAAGCGGAGCGTGACAGCCCCAGCTGCCGCGCAGCTACGCGCAACAGTATGAATGACCTTGTTGGTCATGCTGCCACCGAATAGTGGATGCGGATGACAACACAGGGCGATCGCTGCCGGCTGAGCCGACCCAGCAGGCGGTAAATCCCAAACGGCCTCAATGGGCCCCACCGGCCCCTCAAGTAAAAAGGGACCGGCGGGTAAGGTTTCAGGGATGTCGGTAAACAACGCCATCCTTCATCACAAAGTTTACCTGACGCATCAAAGAAATATCTGTGAGCGGATCGCCCGGTACTGCGATCAAATCAGCTACCTTGCCGCGTTGCACGCTGCCCAGGCGATCCTCGATATCTAAAAATCGAGCAGGGACGATGGTTGCAGACTGAATAGCCTCCATCGCGGGCATACCCGCCTCAACCATCAACACGAATTCCCGCCCGTTATCCCCGTGAGCGGAAACTCCCGTGTCTGTACCGAACATGATCTTGACGCCGGCTCGATACGCCTTCGCAAACGTTGATTGAATCTGTGGACCTACCATCGCAGCCTTGGGTCGTACCACCTGCGGGAAAAACCCGTCCTCTTGCGAGCGATCAAAGACCCACTGCCCCGCGGTAATCGTTGGCACGTAATGCGTCCCTCGCTCTCGCATCAAGCGCATTGTCTCTTCGTCCATGAAGGTTCCATGCTCGATACTGTCGACGCCTGCACGGACTGCTCGCTTCATCCCCTCCGCACCATGCGCGTGAGCCGCAACCGTAAAGCCGTAATCCCGCGCAGTCGCAACGACCGCGCGAATCTCCTCCTCAGTGAATTGCGGATTCAAGCCATTTTTTGCGATCGAGAGTACCCCGCCCGTCGCCGTAATTTTGATGACGTCAGAACCGTCCTTGTAACGTTGGCGTA
>CAZSRB010000127.1:0-2769 GCA_964609065.1 uncultured Acidibacter sp.
CCACATGGTCATCAGCCTGAATCACGGTGTCATGGTGAGCCATGATGACTTCGTCGCCGCGAACAATACAGCCTATACGCGCACTCTCGGGAAGCACGATTTCTTCGACTCGATGACCAACAACTCGCGAACTACGCTCGTCACCGTGGATGATGGCCTCAAGCGCTTCAGCGGCACCGCGTCGCAGTGAGTGAACCTGTACCACATCGCCCCGGCGCACATGCGTTAACAAAGAACCGATCGTGATCGTTTGCGGCGAGATGGCAACATCGATACTGGTGTGTTCCATCAGCTCGGCATAAGCCGGGCGATTAATGAGCGCCATGACTTTGGCTGCACCGAGGCGTTTTGCCAGCATCGCTGAGAGGATATTTGCCTCTTCAGAGTTGGTCAGCGCGACAAATACATCACAGCTATCGATATTTTCTTCGATCAATAGTTCTTCATCGGCCGCATCGCCCTCGAGCACGATCGTACTTTCGAAGCGCTCAGATATCTGTCGTGCTCGTTTGCCATCACGTTCGATAAGTTTGACTTGGTTATTACTTTCGAGCGCCTTGGCGAGCGAGTAACCGATATGTCCACCACCCGCGATGACGACTCGACGTACAGGCTGATCTTCCCGACGGATTTCCGCCATGAATCGGCGAATATCATCTTTGGCAGCGAGAAAGAATACTTCGTCGCCATCCTCAATAACCGTATCACCCTCGGGCCGAAGGCTACGACCGTTGCGATAAATCGCGACCACTCGTGCTTCCGTATTCGGGATATGCGTACGCAAGTCGCGTAGCGCGTGGCCGACCAACAATCCACCACGACGCGCGCTCAAGCCAACGAGCCGGACCTTGCCGCCGGCAAAATCGAGAACCTGCAGCGCGCCGGGATATCGGATCAAGCGCTCAACGTATTGAGTCACCAACTGTTCGGGGCTGATCCACACATCGACCGAAAGCGCCTCTTCGCTAAAGAGCTTGGGGTGTGCGGTGTATTCCGCCGAGCGGATTCGGGCGATTTTGGTGGGCGTGCGATACAAGGTATACGCCACCTCGCAGGCCATCATATTGACCTCGTCCGAACTCGTCAGCGCGACGAGAATATCGGCGGAGGCGACACCTGCGGATTTGAGCACACTCGGGTATGCCGCGTTGCCAACGACGGTGCGGATATCGAGACGATCTTGAAGATCGCGCAGCAACGCGTGGTTGGTGTCAACGACCGTGACTTCATTGGCCTCTTCGCGAGCGAGCTGATAAGCCGCGGTGCGCCCCACCTGTCCGGCGCCGAGGATCACGATCTTCATGGCGATGGCAAGACTACTCCTAACGGATCGCCTCGGATAGGGGCTAGCGGGTATCCTGCAGGTTTCGTCCACTCTCATTTGGATCGGCACCCTATGACGACTGCAAGCTCCAACCTTGAAACCCCCGCTTCAACCAATGAGTTCAGGTTGGGATGGAAGGTGTTGATCGCCTCTTTACTCGGGACCGCGTTCGGCGCCTCGCCGCTTCCTTTCAATACGATCGGTTTTTTTATCGACCCCTTGCAGCAGGAGTTTGGCTGGAGTCGAACGGAAATCAGCTTCGGCATCACCATATACGGCATGTTGGCGGCGTTCTTGGCGCCGGTATTCGGCTGGCTCGCCGATCGTTTCGGCGTTCGTTTGGTGGCCTTGGCTTCGCTCGCGATTTTTGCCCTGGTCTTCGCCTCGTTTGCGATCATGCCGAGCGCGCTCTGGGCTTTTTATCTTTTATGGGTGCTGATTGGGCTGTTTGGTATCGGCTCGACTCCGGTCACCTGGTCACGAGCTATTAATCTTTGGTATTTCCGGCAACGCGGTCTTGCACTTGGACTCACTTTAGTTGGCACGAGTATTTCTGCCATGATCCTGCCTTTTTTGACTACCACGTTCATTGCCGAATTCGGCTGGCGGGCAAGTTTCGCTCTATTATCGCTATTGCCTCTCGCGGTCGCGCTCCCCATAGGCCTACTCTGGTTTCGTGAACCGACGCCCGAGGAGCGTCCCGCTGAAATCGGCTCAGGCGCGACCAGTGATTTACCAGGTCTCACTTTATCTGAGGCGATGCGTCTCCCACGTTTTTGGATTCTTTGGTTATCGGTCGCGGTAATCACGCTCGCCTATGCGGGGGCATTGGTTCATATGCCATCGATGCTCTCCGCTCGGCAATTTGAGCCCACGCTGATTGCGACGGTGATGAGCGTCTTTGGCTTATCAATTTTTGCTGGGCGCATCATCACGGGTCTTTTATTAGATCGATTTTGGGCTCCGCTTGTGACCCTACCTATTCTGTGCCTACCGGCTCTTTCGTGTTGGCTATTGCTGGGTGACGGGGCGATGTCGTTTGCGACCGCTATGCTTGCGGCATTTTTGATGGGCTTTGCTGCAGGCGCTGAAACCGATCTTGTGGCCTACCTCGCAGGCCGTTATTTCGGGATGAAAAGTTATGGCCAGATCTATGGCGTGCAATACATGGCGTTTGGGTTGATGGCGGCTCTATCGCCGACCGTATACGGATGGGTGCGCGATACCACGGGTAGTTACGATGGTATTTTGTCGATCGCAGCGGGCATGTTTATAGGCGGCGCGCTAATGATGCTGCTTCTTGGCCCCTATCCGGATTTCGGTCGTATTACGGAGGAAGAGCCTTCACCAGTTGACCCAGCCTAGTTGCCAGGTCACTAAGATCAGGCCTCCGAAGACGATGCGGTACCAAGCGAACACCGCAAAAGAGTGCCGACTGACAAAAC
>CAZSRB010000128.1:0-2694 GCA_964609065.1 uncultured Acidibacter sp.
TCGAATTCCAAATTGGTACGCCCGTGGATCGCGCTTTGAACGATGTGCGCGATGCCGTGAGTAAGGTGCGTACGGATTTGCCGGATGGCATTGATGAGCCCCAGATCAATCGGATTGATGTCGAGGGCGGTGCGATCGCGTACTACGCCGTAAGCACAACGGCGCGTACGCCTGAGCAGTTAAGCTGGTACGTGGATAACACCATTGCCAAACGTTTGTTATCGCTGCCCGGTGTGGCCCAAGTTTTTCGCGGTGGCGGTGTGAGTCGCGAGATTCGTGTCGAGCTGGATCCCGCGCGAATGCAGGCCTTAGGGATTACAGCCGCTGAGGTCAATCAGCAGTTGCGCCTTGTCAATCTCGATGCGCCCGGCGGGCGGGCTCAAGTGGGGGGTGGCGAGCAATCCATTCGCGTACTGGGCTCTGCACAAACCGCCTTCCAACTGGGTGATGTGCAGTTGCGTTTAGCGAATGGCGCGAGCGTACGCTTGCGTGATATCGCCGAGGTCCGCGACTCGGTCGCTGAGCAGCGCTCGATGTCGCGCCTGAATGGTCGACCGGGCACGAACTTCGGCGTCTTTAAAGCGCGAGGCGCCTCCGATGTCGCCGTCCAAGAGCGGGTCGAGGCGGAGATCGAGAACCTGCTACGTGACGCGCCAGATTTGTCGATCACGCGGGTCTTCACCACCGTCGAGAACACTAAAGCCTCGTATCGGTCGGCAATGACCGCGCTCATCGAAGGCTCGATTCTCGCCGTGTTGGTTGTGTTTTTGTTCTTGCGTGATTGGCGGGCAACGGCGATTTCCGCCATGGCGATCCCGCTGTCGGCGATCCCGACCTTTGGCTTCATGTACGCCATGGATTTCACGCTGAATACCATTACGCTCTTGGGTCTTTCTTTGGTCGCCGGCGTGCTCGTTGATGATGCGATCGTGGAGATCGAGAACATCGTGCGCCATATGCGCATGGGAAAGAACGGCTATCAAGCGGCGCTCGATGCAGCCGATGAGATTGGTCTGGCGGTGGTTGCGACCTCGGCCACTATTATCGCGGTATTTACACCCGTGAGTTTCATGGGCGGATTCACGGGTCAGTACTTCAAACAATTTGGTTTGAGCGTGGCGGCGGCGGTATTCTTTTCCTTGCTGGTGGCGCGTTTAATTACGCCCTTAATGGCTGCGCATTTTTTGAAGCCACATGATGATATTCGCGCGGCTGACGGCCCATGGATGGACTCTTACCTGCAGACGCTGCGTTGGACGCTCGAGCATCGTCGTGCGACCTTGATTGGTGGGACCGCGTTTTTCGTCATTTCTTTGGGCTTGCTTGCGGTTATTCCTAAGGCTTTTGTGCCGCCCAGCGACTTCTCGAGTGCACAGATCAACATTGAGTTGTCGCCTGGGGTGAGATTGGAGCAGACGGCTGACGTATCAGCGCGTGTCGTGGAATTGGTGTCCCAAGAGCCTGAAGTCACCGATGTGATTGAGGCGATCGGCGGCGGCGATGTGCGTAACGCGCAGGTCTATGTGTCGCTGGTCCCTCGCGCTGAGCGTTCGGTGACTCAGCGGGAGTGGGAAGATCGCATTCGTCCGCGCTTTGCCGAGATTGCTGATGCGCGCGTGTCATTTGGGGGCGATGATCCTGGCTCTGGCCGTGCGGTGACGTTATTTTTGACGGGCGATGATCCAGAGGTCCTGCAGGCCTCGGCTGAGCGTGCCGTCGATGCGATGCGCAAAATGCCTGAGCTACGTGATCCACGCATAGTGGGTGATTTGAGTCGTCCCGAAATTTTGGTGACACCACGACTCGATTTGGCGGCGGAGCTTGGTGTATCAGTCGCCGCGATCAGTCAGACGATCCGTATCGCGACACTGGGTGATCTACCTCAGAACGCGGCTAAGTTTTCTTTGTCGGATCGGCAGATTCCGATTCGCGTCAGTTTGCTGGAGAGGGCGCGCAGCGATCTGAGTACTCTTGAGAATTTGCCCGTACGAACGGGGTCAGGAAGCACAGTACCGTTGAAGTCTGTGGCCGATATCAGTTTTGGTCAGGGGCCATCCAGCATTCGTCGCTACAATCAAAGTCGGCGAGTGGGTATTGAGGCAGATCTCAACAAGGTTGAGCTCGGGCCGGCATTACAGAAAGTCTACGCGCTGCCTGAGATTAGCGAGCTACCGGAAGGGGTTCAGCTCGTGCAGATGGGGCAGGCGGAATTCTTCCAGGAGCTTTTTGAGAATTTCATGTTAGCGATCGTGGCCGGCGTGCTGTTGGTATTTGCCGTGCTGGTGTTGCTCTTTGCCCGAGTCTTTCAGCCCATCACGATTTTATCTGCGCTCCCGTTATCCGTCGGTGGCGCGGTGATCGCCCTCATGCTCGCGGGTAAGCCGTTTTCGCTGCCGGTCGTCATCGGGTTTTTGATGTTGATGGGCATCGTCGGTAAAAACTCGATTTTGTTGGTCGATTTCACCATCGAAGAGATTCGTGCCGGTAAGTCACGGACAGAAGCCCTCATCGAAGCGGGCCACAAACGTGCGCGACCGATCATCATGACCACTGTGGCGATGGTGGCGGGCATGATCCCGGTGTCGCTCAGCATCACGGGCGGCGAGTTCCGAGCACCGATGGGTATCGCGGTGATCGGTGGGCTCATTACCTCAACGATGTTGACGCTGATTATTGTGCCCGCCGTCTTTTCTT
>CAZSRB010000129.1:0-2558 GCA_964609065.1 uncultured Acidibacter sp.
ACCGCGGCCTGATGTTGGATCGGGTGGCGGCCGTGGTGAATGACGGCGTCGTCCTGCGCAGTGAACTCGATGAGCAGCTGCTGCTGATCGTCGAGCGTCTCCAAGCGCAAGGGGTGGAGATGCCGCCTGCCGATGCGCTACGCGAGCAGGTACTAGAGCGATTGATCCTGCAAGAAATCCAAATGCAACGCGCCGATCGCGCCGGCATTCGCATCAATGATGAAAACCTCAATCAGGCGCTCGGAGATGTCGCACAACGCAATGGCATTGTCCTCGCTCAGTTACCTGCCGCGCTCGCCGAACAGGGGATCGATTACGCCTCGTATCGGGAAAATGTCCGCAAGGAAATGACCTTGCAGGTGCTACAACAACGCGATGTCATTCAAAGAATCAATGTGTCGCCTCGTGAGCTCGAGCAGTTTTTGGATAAGCAAAAGTCCCGACCGTCCGAACTCAATGAATACAACCTATCGCACATCCTGATCGCGGTCCCGAGCGAAGCGACGCCCACTCAATTCCAGGAAGCCGAAACAAAAGCGAAAGACGTCAGCGAACGGGCTCGCGGCGGCGAAGACTTCTCCCAATTGGCCGTACGCTACTCCAACAGTCAGACAGCCCTTGAAGGCGGCAGCCTCGGCTGGCGACGCGGCCCTGAGATTCCGACTTTATTGGCAGATTTAGTCGTCGGCTTGCGTCCGGGCGAAGTCAGTGAGCCCCTACGGACCCCGACGGGCTATCACATCGTCAAATTAAATGAGATTCGCGGTGCAGACCAACAGGTTGTTATCCAACAAAATCGTGCACGTCACATCCTCCTCAAACCAACAGAAATTCAGGATGATGCAACCGTCGCTCAACGTTTACGCGATGTGCGTGAGCGGATTCTCGCAGGCGAAGATTTTGGCGCGCTCGCAAAAACCTTGTCGGAAGACCCAGGGTCAGGCGCCGAAGGGGGCGATCTTGGTTGGGCTGCACCGGGCACGTATGTACCCGAGTTCGAGCAAACTTTGGCGAGCTTGCAGATTGATGAAATCAGCCAACCGTTTCGGACGCAGTTTGGTTGGCACATCGTGCAATTACTCGGGCGACGCGAATTTGATAACACCGAAGAATTACGCCGTCAGCGTGCCTTCCTACAACTTCGCGAGAGCAAGGCCGATGAAGAAACCGAGCTCTGGCTACGTCGTCTGCGCGATGAGGCCTTCGTCGACGTGAAGATGTGATCTCGGTAGATTCGGCTGCACCGCGACGACCGCGTATTGCGCTGACTTCCGGTGAGCCCGCGGGCATCGGTCCCGAGCTTTGCGCCAAGCTCATGACAGCGGCGCTACCGGACTGTGATCTCATCTGTCTGGGCGATCGACAATTGATTGAAGCGCGGGCCCAAGGATTACCGCTGCCCTCTATCGAACACTACCCGCTTGCGGTGCCCTCGCGAGCAGGACACCCCGATCCTCGTAACGCGGATTACGTGATTCAACTACTGGATGTCGCTTTAGAAGGTATCCAGACCGGTCGCTTTGATGCGATGGTCACCGCACCGGTTCAAAAAAATACCATTGCTGAAAGCGGGCGCGCTTTTTCCGGTCACACAGAATATCTCGCTGAGCGCACCGCGAGCCCGCGCCCCGTCATGATGCTCATTGCCGATGACCTACGCGTGGCGCTCGCGACCACTCATCTGCCTCTGCGTCAGGTGCCCGATACGCTCAATACAGAGATGTTGCTCGAGATCCTCACGATCATGGATCACGACATGAGATATTTCTTTGGGATCCCCCAAGCGCGAATCGGTGTGCTGGGACTGAATCCGCACGCAGGAGAAAACGGTCTCCTTGGCCAGGAGGATCAGCAGATCATTGCCCCTGCAATCAAGATCGCCCGCTCACGGGGGATTCAGGCTATCGGCCCTGTGCCTGCGGATACGGCGTTCGTGCCACGCGAGCGTGCGAAATACGACGCGATTCTGAGTATGTTTCATGATCAGGGTCTACCTGTTTTGAAAGCCTTGGGTTTTGATCATGCTGTGAATATGACTTTAGGCCTGCCCCTCATTCGCACCTCCGTCGATCACGGGACGGCGCTCGATCTCGCCGGCACCTTAAAGGCTGAGGTCGGTAGCTTGCTGGCGGCTGTCACACTCGCTCAGCAACTCGCTGGGCGCGCGCGCGAAGCGTAGCGCCACTCCGCCATGGTGTTTGCGCGTAAACGTTTCGGTCAGCATTTCCTCCATGACCGAACTGTCCTAGAACGGATACTCGAAGCGATCGATCCGCAGCCTGGCGAAGCCCTGGTTGAGATTGGACCGGGTCGAGGCGCCCTCACCGAGCCGCTGCGTACGCGTTGTGGGGCTCTCGATATCATTGAGATCGATAGAGATCTCGCGGCTGCGTTGCGGGAGCGCTATCGCGATGCCCCAGTCACCGTCCATGAGGGCGACGCACTCAAATTTGATTTTGCAGCGCTCAGTGCCGCACGCGGATCACGGCTACGAATCGTTGGTAATCTGCCCTACAACATCTCAACGCCCTTATTGTTCCATTTGCTGAGCACTCCGG
>CAZSRB010000130.1:0-2440 GCA_964609065.1 uncultured Acidibacter sp.
AAGACCGGTGAAAATGTCGAGCAGTTGCTTGAGGAAATCGTTCGGCGCATTCCACCGCCGAAAGGCGACCCTGCTGCGCCCCTGCAGGCGCTCATTATCGACTCTTGGTTCGATAACTATGTAGGTGTCGTGTCCCTCGTGCGGGTCGTTAACGGCACCTTGCGTCGGGGCGATAAAATTCGCGTCGTCTCGACAGGGCGTGCCTGGCAGATCGATAAGCTCGGTCGCTTTACGCCAAAATCAGTAGCCTCTGAGGCGCTCTCGGCGGGCGAGGTCGGTTTCGTTATTGCGGGAATCAAAGAAATCGATGGAGCGCCGGTCGGGGATACCATTACGCTTGATGGGCGCCCGTGCGATGCCCCGCTACCCGGGTTCAAGCAGGTGCAGCCGCGCGTGTTCGCGGGATTGTTCCCGGTCAATAGTGATGATTACGAGTCATTCCGTGATGCGCTGGCGAAGCTGCGCCTGAATGACTCGGCCCTTCACTACGAACCTGAGGTGTCGGGCGCGCTTGGCTTTGGTTTTCGGATTGGTTTTTTGGGTCTCTTGCACATGGATATCGTGCAGGAGCGACTCGAGCGCGAATACAACCTCGATCTCATCACCAGTGCACCCACGGTGGTCTACGAAGTCGCGACCACCGATGGCAGTAATGAATATGTCGATAACCCAGCGAAGCTGCCTCCAGCTAATCGTGTGGCTGAGATTAGAGAGCCTATTATTATCGCTAATATTTTGGTGCCGCCCGATTATGTTGGCGCTGTCCTACAGTTGTGTACGGAAAAGCGCGGGGTGCAGCGGAAAATGCAATACCTCGCTAACCAAGTTTCTTTGCAGTACGAGTTGCCGCTCGCTGAAGTCGTGCTCGATTTTTTTGATCGCTTGAAGTCTTCCAGTCGCGGCTACGCGTCGTTTGATTATGAATTCAGTCATTTCCAAACCGCACCGCTCGTGAAGCTCGATATCTTGATCAACGGCGATCGCGTGGATGCGCTCTCCATCATCGTGCACCGAGAAAGCGCTTATCAGCGAGGGCGTGAGCTTGTCGACAAGATGCACGAGCTCATCCCAAGACAAATGTTTGAGGTCGCCGTGCAAGCGGCGATCGGCACCAATGTGATCGCCCGGGCAACCGTCAAGGCATTACGCAAGAACGTGTTGGCGAAGTGCTATGGTGGTGATATCACGCGAAAACGCAAACTGCTCGAGAAACAAAAAGAGGGTAAGAAGCGCATGAAGCAGGTCGGTTCGGTCGAGATCCCGCAAGAGGCGTTCCTCGCGGTACTCAAAGTCGGTAGGAAGTGACCTGTGTTTGATGCGATTGTGAATGTACTGTCGATGCTGGCGGCGCCCGTCGCGCTCATCTGCGTGATCGATGACTGGTTTTTTAGGGGTAAGCGGCAGCTGCAATACGCGAAAGCGGGTGACCTGTTAGCGCCCGATCCGATCATCTTGAAAGTGCTGTACAACGCGCTGCCGATTTTGATCTTGGCGGCATTTTATTCTTTGATTAATTCGCAGCGCGCGGATTTTAGTCTGGTGCTCGTCTTGATCACGGTGGTGTCAGGCTTGGTGTGGGGCTTCGATAGCCTCTTTCTGAAGCCGCGACGCTTAGCACGGGCACGCGAAGCGGGGGTGCAGCCTGAGATGCTGGCGATTCCCGCAACGGTCGATTACGCCCGCAGCTTTTTTCCGATCATGGCGGTTCTGCTGGTTTTGCGCTCGTTTTTCTACGAGCCGTTTCGTATCCCCTCGGATTCCATGATGCCGACCCTGCTGGATGGCGATTTCATACTGGTCAATAAATATACCTACGGGGTTCGACTGCCCGTCATCCATGAAAAGATACTGGATATGGGCGCGCCCGAGCGCGGCGATGTCGCGGTATTTCGTTTTCCGACCGATCACCGCGTTAATTACGTCAAGCGCGTGATTGGTCTGCCGGGCGATCTTGTTGAGGTTCGTTCGGATCAGCTCATCATCAATGGAGTGCCGGTGCCCTTGCGTCAGCTCGGGCGATACGAGGATGGCTGCTATCGCAATATGCGTCTCGCTGAAGAGACGCTTGATGGCCGCTCGCACCAAGTGCTGCATTGCTTAAGTTCAGACATGCTCGCGGTACCGCCGCTTGCCTCGTGTGAGCGCGGGATCATGCAGAGTTACATTTGTAATGAGTCAACCGCCGGGATTAACCCTGATTTAGGCGATCGCATCATGCGCGTTCCCGAGGGTCAATATTTGATGATCGGTGATAACCGTGACAACAGCTCCGATGGTCGAAGCTGGGGATTTGTAGATGAATCCTTATTGGTCGGTCGCGCCTCGTTGATTTGGTTCAACTGGGACTTACAGCGCCCAGGTGGACCGGAATGGGGCCGAATCGGGATGCGCATCCGTTGAGTCAGTCGGCGGATTGGCCGCAGGCGTGGTTGGCGCGAAC
>CAZSRB010000131.1:0-2416 GCA_964609065.1 uncultured Acidibacter sp.
TTGCCCGGTCGTAATGCTGCGCGCGAAATACTGCGTGATGGACGTAGCCGCGGACGTTGATACCATGCGCGCATGACAATCCTGCGCACGCTCGCCCACTTCGTCCACCGTTGGATTCTGCACTCGCGGCATATCACCGCGCAGATCCCTGAACATGATCTGCAACTCGAAGTGAGCCCAGCCGATGTCATCGGTCGACATCTTTATAAGTATCGACGCTACGAACCCGCCCTCGCCGCGACACTCGAAAAACATCTGGATCTACGCTCAGCGGATCTCATGATCGATATCGGCGCGAATATCGGTTGGTATTCTTTGTTAGTCAGCCGGCTCTCCCAAGGACGTTGTCAGGTGTTTGCCTTTGAACCTGACCCAGATAACTTTGCCCGTCTACAACGTAATCTCAAGCTCAATGGCATCGATCAAGTCAGCGCTTTCAATCTCGCTGTCGGCGAACACGCCGCCACCTTGCAACTGCATCGCTATGGCAAAAGTAATGCTGGCCGACATTCATTGGTGGATCTACATGCAGGCGAAACGATCCCCGTGCAGGTCGTCTCCCTTGATGACTGGTCGGTGAACTCCCTACCAGAAGGGCCGATCCGTTTATTGAAGATGGATATCGAAGGCTACGAAGTCTTTGCGCTACGCGGCGCACGCCATCTGCTCGATCGTTGCGAGTGGTTGTTGCTAGAGCACTCACCTGCTTATCTTGAACGCAGTGGCGCAGGCATCGATGCATTGATTGATTTGCTGCAGGAGTCGGGGTTTAAGCCTTATCTTCCCAATGGTGATACGCCCCTGCAGCCCATCGATAGCCAAGAATTACGCCAAGACCCGACACAAAGAGATGTGCTGTGGAGACGTCACTGACGCCGCTCGGCATCTAGCACCCAAAGATGTAAATATTTTTGGCGTACATAGTTGGCTTCGATCAGCGACCAGACGAGCCCACGCCAGCCATCGAGAAAGCCCAGTCGCAGCACGTAGCCGCGGATAAAGCGCCAGGTCGGGTTGAATAACAGCTTACTCAAACTCCCGCGTTTACCATGCGCGTGCATTTGCTCGCCCATCAGACGTGCGTAGCGGGACAATTTTTCAAGCTGGTGCGCGAGATCCCGATACGAGTCATGCAGGATCCGTCCCTGCAGACGCCCGATACTTCCCTCTGTTTCGATCTTTTCATGGATTTCATAGCCGCCGAAGCGACAACGACGGCGATCAAAGACACGCACATGACTCTCTCGAGCCGTATCGCCAAAGCGCATTAGACGTCCCAAATAAATCGAGCGAAAGGGGATACGATAAGCCGCGTGCGAAGCCCCCTGCTCGCGCAACTGCCGTAACTCAGCGATCAGCGCCTCGCTCGCCTGCTCATCCGCATCCAGAAACACGATCCAGTCGTAACTGGCCGCATCGACTGCAAATTGCTTCTGGCTGCGATAACCGCTCCACTCACGCTGCAGGACACGCGCCCCCGCGGCAACAGCTTTCTCTCGCGTCTGGTCGGTGGAACCTGAATCGACCACGAGTAACTCATCGCAACACGCTGATAAAGATTGCAGGCAGCGCTCAATGCGCGCCTCTTCATTGCGCGTAATCACGCAACCGCTGATTTTGCCCATACCCTGCGGCGCGCTCATGTGCCGATAGATCGCCGCTTAACTGAGCGATGACTCTCCCTCATGATGAGCATATTAGCCGTAAAAGAGCGCCGATCTGCTGTGGGATGGGGTTTATGTGCACCCTCACACCCCACTGCGTGGAACTGCGGATGAAAATACGTGTCCATCAGCGGTGCCCATCCGCTTTTGATATCGCTATAATCGACGCGAATGGGGTCGACCACACGGCGGCCTCGAGTTCGCCAAGAATCAGTAACAATTTGAGAGGACTTGATCACCATGAAGACCCCGATCATCGTCAAAATCGCCGCCGTCGCGGCCGTCGTCGGTTTGGCCGGCTGCACCGACCTCAAGCCGCTGCAGGCCGAAGTCGACGGCCTGAAGACCCAGGTCGCGAGCCTTCAGTCGCAGCTGTCTGCAGTGAAGGGCACGGCTGACTCAGCTAGCAGCGCCGCGGCCTCGGCCAACAGCGCCGCCCAAGGCGCGCAGTCGACCGCCAATCAGGCGCTTGCCGCTGCGCAGGCCAGCCAGTCTTGCTGCGATGCGACCAACGAAAAGATGGATCGCATGTTCAAGCGCTCGATCTCGAAGTAAGTTCTTCGCGATCTGCCTTCGGGCAACAAAAACGCCGCGCTTAGCGCGGCGTTTTTTTTTGGCCTGCGATCGATACGGAGTCACTAGTATCGAATCAATGCGGACCCCCACGTGAGCCCACCCCCAAATGCCTCTAGCAAAATCAGATCGCCCCGCTTGATACGCCCATCTCGCACCCCTGTATCAAGTGCGAGCGG
>CAZSRB010000132.1:0-2366 GCA_964609065.1 uncultured Acidibacter sp.
GAAGCCATGAAAACCTTTGAGCAGATGTTCGATCAACAGGTTGCGCTCGGGATGGCTAAGGCCGGTGGCATAGGGCTCGGTAAGTTCATCGCGCAGCAACTTGAGATGCGTGCCTCGCAGACGGTCATGCCCGGCGAGTCCGCGACTCTCCCCGGGAGCAATACCACGAGTCCGTCGATGCCGACGGGGCTTCCCGTGGTGTCGCCCACTCCGACCTATCCGTTACCGACGTCGCGCGTGCTCGAGCAGCGCGGGATGAGGCCATAATCCATGGTCGATCTTGTTGCAGTCGGTGTCTCGGGGCTAGCCGCGTATCAACGCGCGCTCGCGACTACCGGTAACAACATCGCGAATTTACAGACGGACGGATACGTCCGGCAGCGCTCGTCAATTGAGTCGGCTGCGCAGGACAATACGGCGCGAATTAGCTTGGGCAGTGGCGTTCGTTTTGCCGCGGTCGAGCGTCTCTATGATCGTTACCTCGAAGAGAATCTGCAGCGCGCAGGAGGCGATCTCAAAAGTCAGCAGGCCCTATTAGGTGAGCTGCAACAATTACAGGATGCACTCGGTAGCTCCGAAGCGGGTTTGCATGGGGCCTTTCAGGCGTTCTTTGACTCGGCGCGTGCACTTGAAGCAAGTCCCGCCTCGACGGGAGCACGATCTGGGTTCTTGGCAGCGGCCGAGGGTGTTGCAGCCCGGTTTCGTGGCCTCGCCGGGACAGCCGAACGCCTAGAGGGCTCCACCCGAGAGCAGATTCAAGCGACGGTGGGTGAAGTCAACCAGCAGTTGGCGGAGCTCGCCACACTCAACGCGCAAATCATCAAGCGCGCGAGTGCATCGGAGCAACCGATGCAGCTCCTCGATCGGCGTGATGCCTTGCTCAAAGATTTAGCCGAGCGGATCGGTATCACAGTTGATATTGGGCAAAGCGGCGCAGCCACCGTTTATGCGGGCGATAGCGCGTCCGGCGCGGCACTCGTCGAAAATAACTTTGCACGTAATCTGTCGGCCACCTTTGATCCGATTGATCTGGGTAAGGTGCAGTTTGTGCTGGATGCGCAAAGCCGCCCGGTCGTGTTACCGACGATTACCTCGGGTACGCTCGGGGGTCTCGTTAATTTCCGAGGTCAGGGGCTCGGGCCGTCGGCCGATAAGCTCGATGCCTTAGCGGTCGCGTTCGGCAGTAGTGTCAACGATATCCAGCAAGTAGGCTTGGATGCCCAGGGCCGACCCGGACGAGATCTTTTCTATATCGGCCCTGATTACGTCGTCGAAGGTCGCGCCAACGCGGGTACGGGGCGACTCGGTGTCGAGGTGATTGACGCCAGTTTAAACTTACCACGCCGATATGAGGCGCGTTTCGATAGCGCCGAGGGCCTGTGGACCGTGACGGATCCGCGTACCGGTGTCAGTGCTTCGGGTACATCGAGCGTGGAGCTTGCCGGTTTACGCTTTAATTTTGAAGGCACACCTCGCGACGGGGATACCTTTCGAATCACACCCGATAGCCGACCTGCTGCGACACTCAAAGTATTAATTCGCGAACCTTCAGAAGTTGCGAGCGCGAGTAAAATTTCGGCCTTTGGCGCAATCAGTAACTTGGGTGCCGCGAGTGCCGATGTGCAGCTTGCGGACCTACGCGAGGCGGACTCGTTCCGCTCTCTGCAAGATGCTCTGCCACGTACGTCAGGCCCACCGTATCGCGACACGTTGCTGAGTGCGACGACACGGCCCATCGCCGTGATCGAGGCGGGCATGCAGAACGTGGCGCTGCGTACGGGCGGCACAAGTGGTGAGCTTGCGGTGTTCACGCGCGATGGGCGGCAACTATCAGGCCCTGCGCTGACGGATGCGCAAGCAGCCGCGATGTTGAGCACCGCGAACGGGTTTTACACGGGCGCGGTGTATTCGGCGGCGTATCGGGGCCAAGTCGGCGATAGCGCCTATCTCGATCAAAGTTTTGTGTATGGGGCGTATGCGGAACCCGCTACTCAACGCGATGCAGCGGGGCGCGAGGTGATTTCACCCGCACTGGTCACGGGACAGCGCATCAACTCAAGCGCGATCACGGCGTTACCGGCTAATTCATTGCGCTTAAATGGCGTCGCCTTAAATGCTTCCATTGCAGCGGGTGCGACCGTGCCGACGATCGCTGCGGCAATCAATGCGCAAAAAGCGACCACTGGGGTGGAGGTGCTCGCCCGAAACGAAGTGCGCATTGCCGTGAGTGATCCACTTCCGAGTGGCACACAATCTTTGACAATCGAGGGTAATGCCTTCTCGGGGGCAAGTGTGCCTGCACTCTTGAGTGCGATAAATAACGGCGGAATCGCGAACGTGTCGGCGCGTCTGGAAGCGGGCGCGAT
>CAZSRB010000133.1:0-2303 GCA_964609065.1 uncultured Acidibacter sp.
GACCACGACCATGGGCACCATCACGACCATGATCATGGGCATGACCATCACGGTCACTCGCACGGTAGTGGCCTTGGGGTAGCGCTGCTACCCATGGGTCTCAAGATGGAGCAAGCGCCGACCGAGCTCTTACAGTCTGCCATTGAGCCTGCGGTACGCGCATTTGCTGAGGAATTTTCGGCTGTCTCGTGCGGCGGCCAATTTTCCCCGAGCTCCACACCCAAAAGAATACCGGTGGATGCATCTGGCGGAGAGGTGTTCATTGAGATCACTGAAGCCGGTCACTACGCATTATTTTGTGAGCATGCGCCGAATGAATTCAATTTACGACTAGAAGGACATGAGCCGATCGCGCAGCATGCCTTTGCATCACACCATCACGACGAAGCGATTTCTTCGATTGGTTTGACGGATGCGCGCGCGGTCGATCCACAAAAACTGAATGACTGGTTATCTTATTTGTTGCAGAGTCGCGGCCCCGATATTTTCAGAATGAAAGGCGTGATGTCGGTCAAGGGTGAAAATCGACGCTACGTTTTTCATGGGGTACACATGATGTTTGATGGTCGTTTTGAGAAGCCCTGGCCAGTTGATGCGGAGCGTCTCAATACGCTGGTATTCATTGGCCGCAATCTTGATCGACAAGAGCTTGAAGCGGGTTTGCATTCCTGTTTCGTATGACAAGACGCACAATATGACGACTCCCACCGCTATTTTTGATCCGTTAGAAAGCGTCAAGGTGGACGATTTCGTGGCGGCGTTGACTTGGTCGCCAGATAGTCAATCACTTGCGATCGCAGGCGGCGAGGGCAAGGTTTGTCTGCTCACGCGTACCGGCGGATCGCTCGCGGTAAAAGAAATAGGCGAGCATTTGCTGGGTACGGTGGCGATTCAATGGCAGCCTAATGGGTCGCGCTTTGCCAGCGTGGGGCAAGATGGGGCAGTGCAAATATTTGATGCAAATCAACCTGAGCAGCCGTCGATCCGAATTCAGCCATCTAGGCAAGCTGCAGTAGCACTTGCGTGGTCTCCCAGCGGCGATCACCTAGCGTATGCCGCCGGGAAGTCTATTTTTCAATGCGAGATCGACACCGCGACATCGACGCGCCTGCATGATGCTGAGAGTGGCATTACCGACTTAACGTACGAAAAAACTGGACAGACGCTTGCTGCATCGCGCAATGGCGGTGTTGATGTACATCGTTGGAATCCAGGGCATCAATGCCGTCATTACTCTTGGGCCAGTCCTTGTTTAAACGTTTTATTCAGCCCCAACGGTAAGTTTTTGGTGACCGGTACCCAAGATGGCGCCGTTCATTTCTGGTACCTCGCCACGGGTAAGGACTCTCAGATGCGTGGCTATCCCGACAAGGTGGATTGCCTGAGTTGGCGTCATGATTCGCGTTATCTGGCGACCGCTGCCGGTGAGCAGTTGGTGATTTGGGACTTTGGGGGTCGAGGTCCCGAGGGTTCTCGTCCCTTGCAGCTCAAAAGCCATTCGGAACGGATTCAGGCCTGTGCCTTTCAGCCCGCGGGGCCCTACCTGGCTTCGATTGGTCGCGACTGGCGCCTATCACTTTGGCAGCCGGGTAAATTCGATATCGATCTTGATGCCCATATGACCGCAGCAGAGCCCACGAGCTTAGCTTGGTCGCCGGATGGACGCTTGGTAGCGGTGGGAACCCAGGCTGGCGATGTGGCCATTTACGGGCTACGACTTGTTGCTTAACAAAATCTAAAGACCGGGGGAGAACATGCAGCGATCTAAAATTACAACCCATTCGGTAAAGGCTTTGTGCGCTAGTTTGATGGCACTCACCACGCTCACTGGGGGCGCTGCTGAGTCGCTGAACGAAAAAGTCGATCAAGCCTTGGTTGCATTATAGCCAAAGATTATCGACTGGCGTCGCGATCTACATCAAAATCCAGAATTATCGAATCGAGAGTTTCGCACCTCAAAGATTGTGGCCGATCATCTCCAAGCGCTTGGAATGGAGGTCGAAACTGGCGTTGCCAAGACGGGTGTGATTGGGGTGCTACGTGGAGCACAACCCGGACCTACGATTGCCCTACGAGCAGATATGGATAGTTTGCCGGTGACCGAGCAAACTGATTTACCGTTTCGCTCGCGGGTTACTACCAGCTTTCGCAACGAAACCGTCGGGGTCATGCATGCCCGCGGGCATGATGTTCACACCTCTGTGCTCATGGGGGTTGCCGAGGCTTTAAGTCAGGTCAAAGAAAATCCACCAGGGACGGTGGTATTCATGTTCCAACCCGCTGAGGAAGGTGCGCCTGAAGGT
>CAZSRB010000134.1:0-2287 GCA_964609065.1 uncultured Acidibacter sp.
CGCTTGCAGGAATATTTGCAGGCACGCGCCTTAGCGTTGCCGCTTTATCAGGTCGAGCGTATCGAGGGCGAGGCACACGCACAGCATTTTTCTGTGCGTTGTGAACTCAAATCGCCGCAGGCCGTGACGTTTGGGGAGGGGTCGAGTCGGCGGCGAGCCGAACAGCAGGCCGCCGCACAGATGCTACAACAGTTGGTGGAACGCTCATGAACGCAGAGCCAGAGATTTTTCGGGCAGGCTTTGCAGCCTTGGTGGGTCGCCCGAATGTCGGAAAATCGACCTTGCTCAATGCGTTAGTCGGTCAAAAGTTATCGATCGTCACGCCACGCCCCCAAACCACGCGCCACCGTATTCTCGGGCTCGTACATCGACCAAACCTGCAGGTCGCCTTTGTCGACACACCGGGACTGCATCAAGGCGAGCGACGCGCACTCAATCGAGCGATGAACCGCACGGCGGCAGCGGCGCTGTCGGACGCGGATCTCGTCGTATTTGTGGTTGAGGCGCTGCGTTGGACGGAAGAGGACGAAGCGGTACTGCAGCGTGTCCGCCAAAGCGGTCGGCCCGCGCTCGCGGTGATCAGTAAAGTCGATAAGATTACGCCGCGTCAGCGAGTACTGCCGTTTATGGCGGAGCTGGCGGGGCGGCATGAATTTTTGGCGGTGGTCCCTTTGTCAGCGGCCAAAGAAGATAATCTTGACGCCTTGTTCGCGGTGTTGGCGCAGCATTTACCGGAGTCGCCGCCGCTCTATGCGGAAGAAGACCTCACCGATCGAGATCAAAACTTTAGGATCACAGAAATCATTCGTGAAAAGCTGACGCTCGAACTCAACCAAGAAGTGCCCTATGGGATTGCGGTAGAAATTGAGCGTATGGCTGAGGAAGAGGGCCGACGGGTGATCCATGCAGTCATTTGGGTCGATCGTGAAGGTCAAAAACCCATCGTGATTGGCGCGGGTGGGACGCGCTTAAAGCGTGTGGGGAGTTCTGCGCGACGCGAAATAGCCGCTTTATTAGGCACCCGGTGCCATCTCGAGCTATGGGTGAAGGTGCGCGAGAACTGGGCAGATAATGCGCAGGCCTTGCTGAAATTGGGGATGGAGTAATGCCGAGCGGCGCCTACGATGTCTAATCGTCGTCGCGTCGAGCTTGATGCCTTCTACGTCTTGCATCATCGACCTTGGCGCGACTCAAGTCGCATGCTCGAGGTCATTACCCGCGAGCACGGACGGCTGACTTTATTTGCGCGGGGCGTGCGGGGACCACGCGCCGCATTAGCCTCGTTATTACAACCATTCAGGCCGTTACTGGGCTCATGGCACGGGCGTGGTGATACGGGTCAGCTGGTGCATGCCGAACCCATGCCTGCCACTGAGGGCTTGCCGCTAGGCGTGCCCGCCATGGCCTTGATGTCGGCATATTATTTGAATGAGTTGTTGATCAAACTCAGTGTACGAGCCGATCCGCAGCCCCAGCTCTTCGCCCTCTATTCCGCCACTCTGGCCCGTATGGCCGAGGACAGCACTGCGCTGGAAGCGAGCTTGCGTGCTTTTGAACGACGTCTACTCGACATTTTAGGTTACGGCCTGGTGTTTGATGTCGATGCGCGTAGCGGGCGGGCGATACAAGCCGACGCGTATTATCATTTTCACCCTGAATTGGGATTTGTAGAGACCCAAGCGCCGGCGCCCGGCGAGTCGGCGCAGCCGAAAGTCTGTGTGGGCGCGGTGCTACAAGCAATCGATGCGGAAGATTGGCACGAGGCGGCGACCCTAGAGCAGGCGCGGCGGATATTTCGAGCCGCGCTCGATCATGCCTTGGAGGGTCGCGAGTTACGGACGCGTCAGGTCGCTAAAGCGGTCTCGCGTCATCAAAAGACAAGTGCAGAGGCGATACGGTCGGTATCGGGAGATGAGTAAATGGAGTTGGGTATCAACATCGATCATGTGGCAACGCTCCGACAGGTACGTCGTGCGACCTATCCCGATCCGGTTGAAGCGGCCTTAATCGCTGAGCGCGCCGGCGCCGATAACATCACGCTTCATTTGCGCGAGGACCGTCGACATATCCAAGACGATGACGTACGACGCTTGAGTCGCTGCGTGCAGACGCGTATGAATTTAGAGATCGCGGTAACCGATGAGATGCTGGAGTTCGCCTGCGCGATTCAACCTGCCGATTGTTGTCTCGTGCCGGAACGACGCGAGGAGCTCACCACCGAGGGTGGCTTGGATGTGCTCACGCAAATCCCCCGTTTAACGGCGGCCGTCTCGCGCTTGCGTGAGGC
>CAZSRB010000135.1:0-2238 GCA_964609065.1 uncultured Acidibacter sp.
TGCGGTTGGCCGTAATGCAGCACCTGTGGATCTTCGTGATAAATGCGACCAATCCCATGACCGCAGTACTCGCGTACCACTGAGAAACCTTGTTCCTCAACATAAGTTTGAATCGCGTGGCCAATGTCGCCGAGTCTTTGACCCGGGGCGACGACGCGGATCCCGCGCCACATCCCCTCAAAACAGACGTCAATCAGACGCTGGGCTTGCACGCTCGGTTTACCGACGGTGTACATCCGACTGGTATCACCGTGGAAGCCGTTACGGATCACGGTGACGTCAATGTTAATAATGTCGCCATCTTTGAGTCGTTTGTCGCCCGGGATGCCGTGGCAGACCACATGATTGACGGAGGCGCAGATCGTCTTGGGGAAGCCTCGATAGTTCAGGTTCGCAGGGACCGCTTGCTGCACATTCACGATGTGCTCATGGCACAGGCGATCGAGCTCCTCGGTCGTGACGCCCGGTTGGACGTGGGCACCGATCATGTCGAGGACTTCGGCGGCGAGGCGTCCCGCTTCGCGCATCTGGGCTTGCTCGGCTGGATTTTTCAGGGTGACAGGCATAGGGGCAGGTGTCTTAGGTGAATCCGTAAAGCGTTGTTTTTACGGGGACTGCATGGTATAAAGCGCGGCCTTTTTTGGCAACGTAAACCAATCCACACGCACATCGAGTCAGCGTCTGCTGGGTGTCCTTCGGGATGGCAGGCGCGGGTGTGCGGAGGCTTAACCCGACAAGGAGAATTGACTATGGCCAGCGTGTCTATGCGGCAGATGCTGGAAGCGGGCGTCCACTTCGGACATCAGACCCGTTTCTGGAACCCGAAAATGGCGGAATACATTTTCGGCGAGCGCAACAAGATTCACATTATCAACCTCGAGAAGACGCAACCGCTGTTCGCGGATGCGATGCGTTTTATCAAGGGCGTCGCCTCCGATGGTGGCACGGTGCTTTTTGTCGGCACCAAACGTTCAGCGCGTGATCCGATTCAGAAAGAGGCGATCCGCGCCGGGATGCCTTTCGTCAACCAGCGATGGCTCGGCGGCATGCTCACGAACTTCAAGACGGTGCGTCAATCGATCAAGCGATTGGCGGATCTCACGGAAATGAAAGCCAACGGCACGCTCGAGAAGCGTGGCAAAAAAGAAGGCACGATGCTGCGTCGCGAGATGGAAAAGCTCGAGCGTAGCTTGGGCGGCATCAAAGATATGGAGTCGCTGCCAGACGTGCTCTTCGTGGTCGATGTGGGCCATGAGAAAATTGCGATTCACGAGGCTAACAAGCTCGGTATTCCGGTCGTCGCGGTGGTGGATACCAATTGCTCACCGGATGGGGTCGATTACCTCGTCCCGGGCAATGATGATGCGATGCGTGCCATTTTGCTCTACGCGGGCGCGGTGGCGGATTCGGTGATCGAGGGTCGGGCCACGGCGCCCACCTTGTCGGTCGGCGAGGACGAATTTGTGGAACTCGACGAAGACGGCAATCCCAAGCCGAAGTCAGCGGCTCGGCGCCCAAGTCGAGCAGCCCCGGCTGCCCGCCCCGCACGTCGCGGCGCGGCGGCGCCCGCGGCCCGTCGTAAGCCAACCGCTTCGGTCGCCCCTGAAGCGACGGGTGACTCGGCAGTCGCTGAGACGGCAGCGCCGGCGGCGGCTGATGCCGAGTTGCCGGATGAGCTTCTCGATGTGGCGGATGGCGAAATCGCCCCGACTGCGAGCGCATCGGCACCGCGTCGTAAGACGACGGGAGCGGCGGCGCCGCGTCGTCGTTAAGTACGATCCGGGCACGATCGGGATCGCGCGCGAGGCTAGGGCTCTGCGCGCGAGTCAAAACGGTTGAGAGATAACGCTCGAAGGAGCGTGGGAGTGATGTCATGAGTGTGACTGCTGAGGCTGTCAAACAACTGCGCGAGCGCACGGGCGCCGGCATGATGGAATGCAAAAAGGCGCTGGTCGAATGCAATGGGGATCTCGATGCAGCGGCCGAGTTGATGCGTAAGCAGGGCCTCGCAAAAGCCGATAAAAAGGCTTCGCGTGTCGCGGCAGAAGGTGTGGTCGCCTTGGCGGTCGCGGCGGACGGCAAGTCGGCTGCGATGGTCGAGGTCAACTGTGAGACGGATTTCGTCGCGCGTGAGTCGGATTTCCAGTCGTTCAGTGATGACCTCGGTCGGCTCGTGCTCGCGCAGGCGCCTGCTTCGATCGAAGCGCTGGCGTCGCTCGCGTTTCCGAATGGCGAAAA
>CAZSRB010000136.1:0-2220 GCA_964609065.1 uncultured Acidibacter sp.
TGTTATCAGTGAGCGTGCCGTGATCCATCACCTGCAGCAGCAAATTAAATACATCGGGATGAGCCTTCTCGATTTCATCGAGCAGGAGCACCGCATGCGGATGTTTCGCGATCGCTTCGGTCAGCAAGCCACCCTGATCAAAACCCACGTACCCTGGGGGTGCACCGATCAGACGCGAGACGGTGTGACGCTCCATGTACTCAGACATATCAAAGCGGATAAATTCGATCCCGAGCGCAATAGCAAGCTGTCGCGTGACTTCGGTCTTGCCGACGCCCGTAGGCCCTGCAAAGAGAAAACTGCCCACGGGTTTACGCTCATCACCCAAACCCGAGCGCGACATCTTGATCGCCGATGAGAGCGTCTCAACAGCGTTATCCTGCCCGTAAATCACCAATTTCAAATTACGCTCGAGATTACGCAGGATTTCTTTGTCGTTGCTTGAGACGGTCTTTGGCGGGATACGCGCAATCCGCGCGACCACCTCTTCAATCTCATTCACATCGATCGTGTCACCCCGCTCGGCAGCGGGTTTGACTCGCTGGCGCGCGCCGGCTTCATCGACCACGTCAATTGCCTTATCGGGTAAGTGCCGATCATTAATGTGACGCGCAGAGAGCTCTGCTGCAGCCTGCAAAGCCTCATCGGTATATTTGACCTGATGATGCTCTTCAAAGCGCGAGCGCAAACCCTTCAAGATCTCAACCGTCTCAGCGACCGACGGCTCCACGACATCAATCTTTTGGAAGCGGCGCGCTAATGCATGATCTTTCTCAAAGATTCCGCGATATTCCTGATAAGTCGTTGAGCCGATGCAGCGTAATTCGCCATTCGTCAATACCGGCTTAACTAAGTTCGACGCATCCATCACGCCGCCGGAGGCGGCTCCCGCCCCAATGATCGTATGAATTTCATCAATGAATAAAATCGCACCCGGCTGCTTTTTAAGCTCGGCAATGACGCCTTTCAAACGCTTTTCAAAATCGCCTCGATACTTCGTACCGGCAATCAACGAACCCATATCGAGTGAGTACAGCGTCGCGCCTTCAAGCACTTCGGGCACCGAGCCCTCAACGATACGACGCGCCAAGCCCTCGGCAATCGCTGTCTTACCGACCCCGGCCTCACCCACATAGAGTGGATTGTTCTTACGCCTTCGGCACAAGATTTCGATCGTTCGCTCAAGCTCCATCTGTCGCCCGATCAAAGGATCAATCTTGCCCTCTTCGGCCTGCCGATTGAGGTTCGTCGCATACTTATCGAGCGCGCTTTCGGCTTCGGCCTCACGAGATTTACCCGAGGCGCTCTCCTCGCGAGACTCGACGGACGCATCCTCCACCTTGGACATGCCGTGCGAAATGTAATTGACCACATCGAGCCGAGACACGTCTTGTCGCGCAAGTAAGAACACCGCGTGGCTTTGCTTTTCACTGAAAATCGCCACCAGCACATTGACCACGCCCACTTCTTTACGGCCGCTGGACTGCACGTGAAATACGGCGCGCTGCAGGACTCGCTGAAAGCCCAGCGTCGGTTGGACTTCGCGCTCCTCGCTCTCGGCGACTCGAGGCGTACTCGAATCAATGTGTTCGCGTAACTCGTTCGACAAGCTATCGGGATCGGCGCCACAGGCGCGTAACACCTCTTGTACTTTCGGCGTATCTAGAATCGCCAGTAGCAAATGCTCGACCGTCAAAAATTCATGACGACCCTCACGCGCCATCTGAAAGGCGCTGTTGAGACAAGTTTCAAGTTCGTTGGACAACACGACGGGCCAATCTCCTTAGCGATCTTGAGAGCTATTCCGCTAAACCTCTTCCAACGTGCACATCAGAGGGTGCTGATGATCGCGCGCGTACCGCGTCACCACCGCCACCTTGGTCTCGGCGATCTCGTGGGTGAAGACCCCACAGACCCCTTTACCGCGCATGTGCACTTCCAACATGACTTGGGTCGCTTGGGTGCGGCCCATGCCAAAGAAACGCTCGAGTACATCGACCACGAACTCCATGGGCGTGTAGTCATCGTTCAGTAACAGGACTTGGAACAACGGCGGCTGCTTGAGTTCCGGCGTCGCCTCCGCCACCGTGGCATCCAGATCTGGGCGTTCCTCGCTCGACATGCTCTCCTTATAGGGGTCACTTGGAGCGAACTCAAGTGGAGGCCATGTAGCGGCTAGGCGGCGGAGCAAGCTGCGGGGGTGACACTGGGGCCGCCCGC
>CAZSRB010000137.1:0-2019 GCA_964609065.1 uncultured Acidibacter sp.
CCCAAGAATATCGATTGGGCGTATGTATTACAGCCTGCGCATATTTGGGGTGCTTGGATTATGTTCGGGGTCGTCGCGATACATGCCACCGCGGCATTGTGGCACCACTTCGTACGCCGAGATGCGACCTTGGCTCAGATGTTGCCCGGCGCTCAGGGTCGGCCGCAGGGCGACTAAGGGAGCTCAGAAGAACGGCGCTTAGGACGGCGCGGCGACTCGCGCGCGATTTGCGCGGCTGATGCCGAGCGCGCCACTGCGCACGACCTCACGCAATTCTGCGCCTTTGCCGAGATCATGGATGAACCGGTCGACCTCTGCTTCATTCGCGGTCAGTTCAACGACAAAACCGTCCGTGGCAGGATCTAGCACCCGCCCGCCTGCGCGAACCACATAGCCACGTACGGCATCCGCTTGTTCGGGGCGCACTTTTAAGCGCAACAACACAAGCTCTCGTTCAATGTGCCCGCCTTGGGTGAGGTCTTCGACGGTGACAATATCAATGAGCTTATTCAGCTGACTCAAGATCTGCTGAATCACAGAGTCCGACCCACGCGTGACCAATGTGATGCGTGAGACGGTCGGATCATTAGTTGCCGCGACCGATAAGGATTCGATGTTGTATCCCCGCGTGGAGAACAAACCGGCAACACGCGTGAGTGCTCCCGCCTCGTTTTGCAAGTGTATAGCGATGATGTGTCTCATGATTCGCTACACAGCATATTGCATGCATGCCTCGAACTGATAGTCTGATGGGCTCTCAAAGTCAGTTTTTTCAGTGGTGTTCGCCGTGTCTGAGTCAAATGATCGTTCGCTAGCTGCTCATCGTTCCACACATCCTCGCGCTGGGCAGACCATGACTGGCGCTGAAATGATTGTGCAGGTGCTCGCCGATGAGGGGACGACCGCGATCTTTGGTTACTCAGGAGGCGCGATTCTGCCAACCTATGATGCGGTGTTTTTGCACAATCAGGCCTGTGCGAGCGCCGGTCATCCGCAGATGCCACTTATCGTCCCCGCCAATGAACAAGGTGCCGGTTTTATGGCGGCAGGTTATGCACGTGCGAGTGGTCGAGTCGGTGTGTGCTTGGTGACATCGGGTCCGGGCGCGACCAACACCGTAACTCCGGTGCGTGACTCTATGGCGGACTCGATTCCCATGGTTGTCATCTGCGGACAAGTACCAACCGCTGTGATTGGTACCGATGCTTTTCAGGAAGCACCTGTCCCAGCACTCATGGGCGCCGTTGCCAAGCATATTTTTTTGGTCACCGACCCAGAAAAACTTGAAGCGACCGTGCGTACAGCTTTTGAAATCGCCCGTACGGGTCGGCCTGGGCCCGTCGTGGTGGATGTACCAAAAGATGTTCAAAATTGGACCGGGGTTTTCCGTGGCGAAGGGTTCTTGCCTATCCCAGGCTATCGCAAGCGTTTGTTTGCCACGACCCATGCCGGTATCGAGGATGATGAGGCGGCAGAATTCTTTGGGATGCTGAGCCAAGTCAAGCGCCCGTTGATCTACGCGGGGGGTGGCGTCATTAATGGCGATGCGGCTGCCGAGCTCACCGCGTTCGCGACACGCCTTCAAATCCCAGTTGTCACCACGTTGATGGGCATTGGTGCGTTTGACACAACTCATGCTCTGGCCATGCGGATGTTAGGTATGCATGGCGCAGCGTTTGCTAACTATGCGGTCGATGACTGCGACATGTTACTTGCTATTGGAGCGCGCTTTGACGATCGAGTCGCTGGCGTACCTGATAAGTTTGCGCCGAATGCGAAAAAAATCGTGCATATGGATATCGATCGTGCGGAGATCAATAAGGTCAAACGAGTCGATTGGAGTCACGTTGGTGAATTACGCTCGGCCATCGCCACATTGACCGACTATGCTGAGCGCACCGGGTTCCAAGCCGATTTCAGCGCCTGGCACCGTGAAACAGAACAGCTACGCACTGAATACGCGATGAACTACGACCGCGATAGTGAGCTGATCCAGCCCTACTATGTAATCGAAGAAAT
>CAZSRB010000138.1:0-1990 GCA_964609065.1 uncultured Acidibacter sp.
TGACGAGTTTCAGTTTCTTGCGGGCAGCGTCGCAACCGCAGGAGCTTATCGAGCAGGCCGCGGCACTTGGCTATCGTGCCTTAGCCGTGACAGATGAGTGTTCCGTCGCAGGCGTCGTCCGTGCCTATGCTGCCTGGCGTGCATTGGCGGACTCGGTGCGCGAACGGTTTTCTTTGATCATCGGTAGTGAGTGTCGTCTGCAGTGTGGGATGCAGTTGATCGTCCTAGCAGCCGATCGACAAGGTTACGGGCAGTTATGTCAGCTGATTACTCGCGGGCGCCGCGCTGCCGAGAAGGGTGATTACCGATTATCACGCGATGATGTATTGCACTGTGTGCAGCCCGAGCACTGCTTATTACTTTGGGTGCCTGAGCGTATATTGACTGGGATAGAAGAGGTGACATTGGAATGTGCGCGCTGGCTACAAGCGCATTTTTCGGGGTCGGCTTGGATCGCGGTCGAGTTATTGCGCGATGGGCTTGAGGCGCAACAGCTCGCCGATCTAGAGGCCTTGTCTGTCGCGAGTGGTCTACCGCAAGTCGCCACGGGCGGGGTGTGTATGCACAGTCGCGCGCGCCGGCGTTTGCATGATGCGGTGACTGCGATTCGTCTGAATCAGCCTGTGCATCGCTTGGGTCGTCGCAGCTTGGCGAATGGTGAGCGCTATCTACGCGAGCGACGTAGGCTCGCGAGGCTCTATCCGCGTTCGTTACTGGCTGAGACTGTGAAAATCGCTGAGCGCTGCCGGTTCGATCTCAAAGAATTACGTTATGAGTATCCGCGAGAGCTGGTTCCCGAGGGCTATACAGCCAGTGAATGGTTACGAAAGCTCGTTGAAATCGGCGCGCGAAAGCGCTGGGGTGAGAGAGCGCCAGCGTATGTGCGCGCGCTGATTGAGCACGAGCTCCAGCTGATTGCTGAGCTAGGTTATGAGTCTTATTTTTTGACGGTCGAGGATATTGTCAGCTTTGCTCGCCAGCGAGACATCCTCTGTCAGGGTCGAGGGTCTGCGGCTAATTCGGCGGTGTGTTATTGCCTTGGGATCACCGAAGTCGATCCTGCGCGAATGTCGATGTTATTTGAGCGGTTTATTTCTCGTGAGCGTAACGAGCCGCCGGATATTGATGTTGACTTCGAGCACGAGCGACGTGAGGAAGTTATTCAATACATTTATCAAAAATATGGCCGGCATCGTGCAGCCCTGACGGCGACGGTCATTCGGTATCGGCCACGTAGTGTGCTACGTGATCTGGGCAAAGCCATGGGGTTTTCGTTACCCGAGGTGGAGCAGCTTGCCAAAGCGGTGTCTCATTGGGACAGGGCGATCGACCCAGAGAGATTACGTGAAGCTGGTTTTGATGCGAGCGATGCCTGTGATCCCCAGCGGGCGCGGCGAGTGACGGCTATCATGGAGCTCGCGCCGCAATTATTAGGCTTCCCCCGTCACTTGTCTCAGCATGTGGGGGGGTTCGTGATTGCGCGTGATGAGTTGGCAAGCTTGGTGCCGATCGAAAACGCGAGTATGCCCGAGCGAACGGTCATTCAGTGGGACAAGGATGATTTGGATGTGCTTGGGCTTCTTAAAGTCGACGTCTTAGCACTCGGGATGTTGAGCGCCATTCGACGGACGCTACAATTATTGGCGCCGTGGCGCAAAGCGCAGGGCCAAAGTGCATTGACCCTTGCGGATATTCCCGCAGAGGATCCACAAGTCTATGACATGTTATGTCGCGGCGATTCAGTGGGGGTGTTTCAAGTTGAGTCACGCGCGCAAATGGCGATGCTCCCGCGTTTACGACCGCGCAATTTCTATGACCTCGTGATTGAGGTGGCGATTGTGCGGCCGGGGCCAATTCAAGGTGACATGGTTCATCCTTATCTGCGCCGTCGTAATGGCGAAGAGCCTGTGACCTATCCGAGTGAAGCGGTGGCTGATGTCCTCAAGCGTACGTTGGGTGTGCCTATTTTTCAGGAGCAGGTGATGCAGCT
>CAZSRB010000139.1:0-1904 GCA_964609065.1 uncultured Acidibacter sp.
GTCGTATTACCTCTGAGCTTTATGCGTCGGCACGGCGTGCTGCTACGCAAACTAGAGCCAGGGGTCGCCACATTGGCCCTGCGAGCCGATGCCAACCCGAGCAGCATTGCCGAGGCTCAGCGACATCTTGAAGTGCCGAGGGTGATCCTAGAGCCCGTCAGTCACGATATCTTTGAACGCGGCTTGCGTGAGGCCTATGAAAGCGGCCAAGACGCCGCCGTCGCCGCCGGCAGCCTAGATGAAGCGACTGATCTGAGTTTTCTCGCCCAAGATCTCCCAGAGCAGGCGGATCTGCTGGAGAGCGATGATGATGCGCCAATCATTCGCTTGATCAACGCGCTCTTAGCTCAAGCTGTCCGAGATAACGCCTCGGATATTCATATCGAGCCCTATGAAAACCGCTTGATCGTACGCTTACGGGTCGATGGCGTATTACGCGAGGTCTTACAAACCAAGCGAGCCGTCGCCGCTGCAGTCGTCTCACGTATTAAAGTGATGGCAAAACTCGATATCGCCGAAAAGCGCTTGCCGCAAGATGGGCGAATCGGGCTGCGCGTCGCGGGGCGCGCAGTGGATGTGCGCGTCTCCACGATCCCCTCGGGTCATGGCGAACGCGTGGTACTGCGACTACTGGATAAACAGGCTGGCCGCCTGGATCTAGCAGAACTCGGTTTAGCGCCTGAACTACAAGCGCAGCTCGATGCTCTCATCCACAAACCCAATGGCATTTTATTGGTGACCGGCCCCACCGGCTCGGGCAAAACCACAACGCTTTACTCTGCGCTCAGTCGACTCAACGATGCGACGCGCAACATCATGACGGTCGAAGACCCGATCGAATATTACTTAGATGGCGTTGGCCAAACGCAGGTCAATCCCAAAGTCGATATGAGCTTCGCACGCGGACTACGCGCCATTTTGCGACAAGACCCCGATATCGTCATGGTCGGCGAAATTCGCGACCTTGAGACCGCGCAGATCGCGGTCCAAGCCTCACTCACCGGGCATCTGGTCCTCTCCACGCTACACACGAACACCGCCATCGGCGCGATTACCCGTCTGCGCGATATGGGAATCGAGCCTTTTTTATTGGCCTCGAGTTTGATCGGCATTGTGGCACAGCGTCTCGTACGCACGCTCGATGAGTCGCGTCTGGCCTACACCGCTTCAGAACTCGAGCGTAGCGCACTCAATATCGAACCGACCGCCCCAGAGACCACCCTCTATCGGGCGAACCCCAATACGGCGGGCTTTCGGGGTCGGACGGGAATCTATGAAGTCGTGGTCGTCGATGACACCCTGCGGCGTTTGATTCACGACGGCGCCTCAGAGGCGGAATTAGAGCAGCACGCCCGCACACTCACCCCCTCGATTCGTGAGGATGGACGGGCCAAAGTATTACGCGGCGAGACGACGCTCGAAGAAGTACTGCGCGTCACGCGTGAAGATTAAAGAGTGAGCTAAGAACCGGCGATGCCCGCATTCGAGTACACAGCGATCGATGCGAACGCACGCGAACAGCGCGGGGTATTGGAGGGAGATAACCCTAAGCAGATCCGTCAGCAGTTGCGTGACCGGGGTTGGCTACCGACCACCGTAGAGCCGCTCAACGCGAACGCGCGCGGCCTAAGTCCAGCGAAGCGCGAGAGCCTGCTCACCCGTCGTATTGAGTGGCGGGCACCGGTGAGCGCTCAGGATCTGTCGTTACTTACTCGACAACTGGCCACGCTCGTCCGCGCCGCCCTGCCTTTGGATGAAGCCCTGCAGGCGGTCGCCGAGCAGTCAGAAAAGCCCGCCGTACAACGCGTGGTACGCGCCGTGCGCGCACGGGTTGTAGAAGGCGAGCCGTTGGCGGCGGCACTCAGTGAATTCCCTCGTGTCTTCACGCCGCTTTATCGCTCAAC
>CAZSRB010000140.1:0-1792 GCA_964609065.1 uncultured Acidibacter sp.
TCAGTTCGTTACGTTCACCGGTCGGACCCGCTAATATTTTGGCCTCAGTCTGTAGTGTTTCCGCTGATTCGGCGTAGTAGCGGCAAAAATCAATGGCCTCGCGTACCTCGGCGACGGCATCCGGGAGCGTCTTGCCGGCCTCTTGCACGAGTAACGCCCAAAAATCCTCACGCGCCGCTTCGAGCGCATCGGCCGCGCGTCGTAAACAGGTGGCTCGGTCCTTCACAGGGGCAAGGCGCCAGCGATCAAAGACTTGGCTCGCTTGCGTAAATGCCTGTTCGACTTGCCCGGCTTGACTCCAGGGTGGCAGGGGCCATGGGTCGAGATTTTTTTGACTGTGGGTACGCACGTAGGAGAGCTCCGAGGTAGACCCGAAATCCATACCTGAGGAGTTAAGTCGCGATGGACCGTAGAGCAGGGGAGGTGGGGGGATTGAGGGGTGGGCAATCGTGCCCTCTGTCAGTCGGCTTTCAACTTGAGTAAAGGGATCTTGGGCTAAATCTTCGACGGCGATACGCTCGTCCATGAAGCGATTGACAAACGACGTATTAGCGCCGTTTTCGAGTAAGCGTCGCACCAGATACGCGAGCAAATCGGCATGGGGGCCCACGGGCGCATAGACGCGCACTCGCGGAAACTCATCGCAATGGGTCTGAGCTGCGCCGTACAGCAAGATCCCCATGCCATGTAATCTTTGAAACTCGAAATCCGGTATACCCGAATGGTTATCGCTTCGGATTTGATCGCGTAAGCTCAAAATGCTCGCGATCGTGTGCGCATTATGAGTGGCAAACTGCGGATAGATGGCCTCTCTGGCGCGTAACAAGATGGAGGCGCAAGCGAGGTAGGCGACATCCGTCGAGACTTTGCGAGTGTAGACAGGGTATTCTTTGAGTCCTCTTTCTTGAGCGCGCTTGATCTCGCTATCCCAGTAGGCGCCTTTGACCAGTCGAATGCAGAGCGGACGCGAAAATTCGCGACTTCGTTGCAATATATGTTCAAGAACCGCCGGTGCTCGGCGTCCATAGGCTTGTACCGCTAATCCAAGCCCGCTCCAGTCGCGGGTGCGCGGGTCACGCATGAGCGCTTCGAGAATCTCGAGAGAGAGTTCGAGCCGGTCTTGTTCTTCCGCATCGAGCGTTAAAGGTAAGTCCCGTTCAGCCGCAAGACGCGCCAACTCCATGGCGCGTGGCAGTAAATGCTGACGGACGCTGTCGGCTTGGGCGAGGGAGTAGCGCGCATGTAGGGCGGAGAGCTTGATCGAGATGGCATGTTGCGCGGCCTTCGTGTCAGCGATCGCACAGATCGCTTTTTCATAGGCTTCATGGTAACGCTGCGCATCGGCTTCTGTTCGTGCGCCCTCACCGAGCATATCGAAGGAGCAGTATTGCAGAGAGGGGTCTTTGGCCGCGCGCGTGAGCGCCTCGTGAATGTCGCGACCGACGACAAACTCGCCTCCCATGATTTGCATCGCACGCTTCAGTGCTTCGCGAATCAGCGGTTCGCTCGCCCGCTGGGTGAGGGTGCGCAACCAAGACTGGGGCTCGCGACGAATATGTTCGGGAAGCTCAATTAATCGCCCGGTGAGCATGAGCCCCCAGGTCGAGGCGTTCACAAACAGGGAGTCTGATTTCCCCGCGTGTGCATCCCAGTTACCGCCTGCCAGCGTTTCGGCGATGAGTGTATCGGCCGTAGCGGCATCGGGAATGCGCAGCAGTGATTCGGCGAGACACATGAGCGCAATGCCTTCCTGATTGGAAAGCCCGAATTCCTGCAAAAAAGCATCGAGATA
>CAZSRB010000141.1:0-1501 GCA_964609065.1 uncultured Acidibacter sp.
AGGCGCCTGCTTCGATCGAAGCGCTGGCGTCGCTCGCGTTTCCGAATGGCGAAAATGTGGATGAGCGTCGTCGGGCGCTTATTGCCAAGATCGGTGAAAACATCAGCATCCGTCGGTTTGCGACGCTCAAGAGCACTGGAGTGCTCGGCGCTTACCGGCACGGTACGCGTATCGGTGCGCTGGTCGCACTCGAAGGGGGCGATGAGTCCTTGGCGCGGGATCTCGCCATGCATGTGGCGGCGAGCAATCCCGAATATTTGTCAATGAACGACGTGCCGGCTGAGGTGATCGCCAAAGAGCGCGAGATCGAGACCGAGAAGGCACTCGGTGAAGGCAAGCCCGCCGATATCGTCGCGAAGATGGTCGAAGGCCGTATTCGCAAGACGCTCAATGAAAAAGCGTTCTTGGGGCAGCCTTTCGTCAAAGATCCGGACCAAACGGTGGAGAAGCTACTCAAGAGCGCCAAAGCCGAGATCAAAGGTTTTGAACGACTTGAGGTCGGCGCCGGTATCGAGAAGAAACAGGACGACTTTGTCGGTGAGGTGATGGCCCAGGTCAAGGCCAGCACCGGCCCGGCAGCCGGAAAATAATCCTTCGGTGAACACGACAAACCCCGCTCCGGCGGGGTTTTTTTCGACAGGAGGCGGAAGATGTCAGCAGGGGTCAAATATCAACGCATTCTGGTGAAGCTCTCGGGCGAGGCGCTCATGGGCAGTGGGGACTACGGGATTGATCCGGTCATCCTCAAGCGCATCGCACTGGAGATCCAAGAATTATTGTCACTCGGGGTGCAGGTGGCGGTCGTCATTGGCGGCGGCAACATTTTCCGTGGCGCGGGCTTAGCGCGTGCGGGGATGGATCGGGTGACGGGCGATCACATGGGCATGCTCGCGACCGTCATGAACTGTCTCGCGATGCAGGATGCGCTCGAGTCCGTGGGGAGCCACGCGCGCGTCATGTCGGCGATTCGCATCAACCAAGTCTGTGAGGATTACATCCGCCGCCGAGCCATTCGCCATCTTGAAAAGGGTCGCGTAGTACTCTTTGGCGCTGGTACCGGTAATCCCTTTTTTACGACCGACACGGCTGCGTCCTTACGTGCGATCGAAATCGGCGCCGAGCTCCTTCTTAAGGCGACCAAGGTCGATGGCATTTACTCAGCCGACCCCGTCAAGGACCCGACCGCTGTTCGCTATCCCACATTGACTTTTGATCGGGTGCTCGATGAGCGTCTCGCCGTCATGGATGCGACCGCGATTGTGATGTGTCGCGATAATCAACTGCCGCTACAGGTCTTTAATCTCAACAACGGTGGCGATTTGCTGCGGATTGTGCGCGGTGAGGACGTCGGGACCGTCGTGACCTGCGCCTGACCTGACCGCACTCGTTTGCGGTTACACTCTGTCTCCTTAGGCTAACCCTCGGGTGGGCCGCTTGCATTCAGGATAAGAGCCATGATCGAAGATCTGAAAAAAGACGCGACGGCGCGCATGGGTAAGTG